>CAYSYX010000563.1:0-6261 GCA_964435055.1 uncultured Polyangium sp.
CGTCATGGAAGCGTTTGACGAGACGCAAGTCGAAGAAATCGAGCGTCGTATCGACAGCGGCGACTTCTTCGAATTCGTCACCGACGTCCTGGATGAATGGAGCGGCGACGACGTCGACGAACTCTTCGAACTCCTCGAAACACAGCTCGGCGAGATCGGCATCGATCTCAAGTACGAGCGCCGTGACGACGATGAAGAGCGTGAAAGCGACGACGAGGACGATGACGATGACGACATCGATCTCGACGACGAGGACGACGAGGACGACGACGAAGAGGAACTTCCCGACGAAGACGACGACGACGACGAGGCGTGACCTCGGTCTGTTCGCAGCTCGTCATCGCTACCCGGGATGTTCGTTCTGACAATCCTCGCCCCGACGCGGCGCAGTCGTGCCGTGTGCTCCGTTCTTACGGGCTCGTAGCTTCGTCCTTGCGGTCATCCGATTCGTCCGCAGGCTCGTCCACTTTCTCGCCGCGCACTTGGCGCTCGATGTAGTTCGCGCACGGCTTTTCGTTCGGCGCGGGCTTGATCGCTTCGCACACGAGCTGGCCGCACCGCGCGTAACGCGAATCGGCAAACTCTTTGCGCAACGTTTCCGTCAGCGAACACGCTTCGCGTTTGTCGCCGTCGGCAGCAGCCAACACCGCCTCCGCCCACAACGCATCATCGCGCAACGACGACGTCGGGTGCCCCGCGTAAACCGCGTGAAACTCGCGACGCGCGGCGCGATGATCGTTCAGTTTGTCTCGGTACAGCTCCGCAATGCGCATCTGGGCCGGCGAATAACGTGGACGTTCGTAACTTCCCGTCATCCGCGATGCCTCGCGATCCGCCAGCAACGTCCGCAGCCGAGCAATCGCCGCGTCGTACCGCCCGAGCTTCTCCTCCGCCAACGACGCCTGCCAAAGCGCATCGTCCGTCAATCCACCGAACGGATACGGATGCTCCTGCGCCGTCTTCACCCACAAATCTCGAGCTTCCGCGGTTTTTCCAAGTCGATCGAGCGCCAACGCTTTTTCATAATCGAGCTGCTGATCGAGCTCACTTCCACGCAGGGTTTTTCCCGGACCATCGATCCACCGAACGATGCCTTCGTCGCCACCCAAGTCTCCTTGATGCTCGATCAATCGATGTAGCGATCGTCTTGCCGAACCGTGCCGTGGGTACTTGAACGTGGCTTCGAAGAGCAGTGCGTAACCACGTTCGGCGTCACCGTGATCGACTTCGACGAGCGCCATGTCGTATGCGGCGCGAGCGGCTCGCGGGCCTGTGGGCGACGTCTTCGTCACGCGTTCGTACGCGTCGCGAGCTTGTGCGTACGCACCGCGTTTTTCGTGCATTCGCGCCACTTCGAAGAGCGCTTCGTCACGATCTTTCACGCGCGTAGCATTCTTGGCCGCCGTCTCGAACTCTTGCGCCGCTTCTTCAAAACGCCCCGCGCTGAATGCGCGTCGACCCGCGGCAAACGATCGTTCGTACGCTTCGCCCAAACTTGGAGCACACGCCGAGAGCAGCGTTGCCAAGATGATTGGTGCTCCAACTTTTACCCGAATCACACCGCGCTCCCGCCGTTGGATGCGATGACGTCGCGGATGGCGTCACCGACTTTTTCGGCTGCTTCCCCGACTTGTTCTCGACGCAGATCCAGATGCGTCACGATGCGAATGCGTCGCGGCCCGAAGGCACTCACGAGGACCCCGTGTTCACGAGCTTTGCGGGACACCTGATCGGCGGCGACCGGCACATCGACCATCACGATGTTCGTTTCGACATCGGGCACGGACACCCCCGGAATTTTACTCAGGGCCGCACCGATTTCTTTCGCCGCCAAATGATCTTCGACCAGGCGTTCTCGATGATGGTCGAGGGCGTAGAGCGCTCCTGCGGCAAGGATGCCGATCTGTCGTCCTCCTCCGCCGAGCATTTTCCGAAAGCGTCGCGCGCGGACGATGGTCTCTTGGGTGCCCACGAGCGCCGAACCGACGGGAGCGCCCAAGCCTTTTGAGAAGCAAACACTGACGGTGTCGAACGGCGCGCATAACTCGGCGACGGACAAGCCGGTGGCGATGGCGGCATTCCAAATGCGTGCGCCGTCGAGGTGCATGGCGAGGCCGTGGTTGCGGGCCACCGTGGCGATTTCGAGGATGTCGGCTTGTGGAAAAACCTTTCCGCCGCCGCGATTGTGCGTGTTTTCAATGGCCACGACCCGGGCTCTCGGGTTGTGGTACTCGGGAGGTTTGATACTCGAAACCAGTTCTCGAGCCGTAAAGAGGCCGCCGCGTCCGACGACTTCGAGTTGCACACCGGACCAGGCCGCCGCTGCGCCCGATTCATAAAACGCCACGTGTGCACCTTCGCCGATGAGCACTTCGTCGCCGCGTTGCGTGTGGCAAAGCAGCGCGATTTGATTGCTCATCGTTCCGCTCGTCACGAAAAGCGCGGATTGTTTTCCCGTGATTTCCGCAACGCGACGTTGCAATTCATGGGCGGTCGGGTCTTCCGCGTACACATCGTCGCCAACTTCGGCATTCGCCATGGCTTCGCGCATGGCCCGCGTGGGTATGGTGACGGTATCCGAGCGCAGGTCGATCATGGCGGAGACCTTCACCCGGAGTTCTTACGCGCCTCAACAAAAAAAGCATCGATCTCGTTCGGCGGTCAGCGAAGCATCGAAACGAACGCGGCCGCAATGCCGGCATATACAAAGGTTTTGTTCGTAAAACTCGCGACGCGTGAGGATGTCGGAGACGAATAAACTCGTAATGATGTCGCTCAAGCAATCGTCCGGATGAGGTTGCGCGACCCAGGTCATCGTGTCGTTGATGGTGGTGCGTCGAATTCGTTTGGCAAAAATGGCGGCGGTAATGAATCGGTCCTCGACGGGGGATCGCAGCAAACCTTGCAAATGCCCGATGACGCGCGCTCGCGCTCGGATGAGCATGGCCGAAGTCTCATCGTCGGGCGGAGTTTCCGGAAGAAATGCTTTGCAACCTTTGTCCGTGGGCAATGCGCCGAAAATCGGTTCGTGGATTCGTATTGGCCCGGGAACATATTCGGGGGAAATCAAATTCTGTTCAATCCACGTCTCCAAATTGCCGCGATGAATACGCTTCGTCGCCACGCCTTCGAGAAACGTCAATCCCGCGAGAACCGGCGTCAATGGTTGGGATATCGGAGCCGGAGTCATGGCCCTGCGAATTCCGCTCCCCGAGGACGGTGCCGGAGTATTGCGTGCACTGTCCGGCGGATTTGTTTTGGGCCTCGATAAAGTATTCATGACCAACTCCCCAAACGATCCATTCGAAAACGCCGTTGCCACGGTGGATCTCGAAATAGGCGAACACCTGCTCATTCTTCGAGCGGGTCACGGACTTGATTGGCAATATGCGTGCCGCTCGCGTTCCGTGCGTTCAAACGGCACGAATCGGAAATGCCCGAGAATCTGTGTGATTACGAATTCTCGTCCACAGTACATTTTCGACGTCACGAACGCGCAGCGTCGGCGCTCTTTGTGCAATCATTGCGCAACGACGACACGTTGCGGCGACCGCGACCGTAGCGTAACGAATTTCGCGTCAAAATGCTGCTTGACGAACGTAACGTTATCGTGAAATGCTCACGTGATGACCAAAACGAAAATTCTTCTCGTAAGCTTTTTGGCGGCCGCCACGTCGGCCTTTGCTTTCGGTTGCGGCGATGGCAACACCGGCGAGACCGGCGGTGCGGGCGGTTCGAGTTCGAGCTCCGGTGAAGCCGGTAGCGGTGGTTCGTCCAGCTCGAGCAGTTCGTCCGGATCGAGCAGTTCGTCCGGGAGCATGCTCAGCCCGATTGAGAAATACTGCACGGACATCATGGCGAACTGCACCATGACCTACGCGCAATACGCGGACATGAAGAGCTGTGTGGCCGCAGCGGCTGCATTCCCCCCGGGAATGGACACGGATATGGGTGGCGATACGCTCGGTTGCCGCCAATACCATGTTGGCGTTGCTTCGGGTGATCCTGCCAAGCATTGCCCGCACGCGGGTCCCTCGGGTGGTGCGGCCTGTGGTATGACCTGTGACGGATTCTGCGATATTGCCGTCGCGACCTGTAAAACCGAATGGCCCGACAAGGCAAAGTGCATGACCGACTGCGCGCTCATCAAGTCGGTCGGCCTGCCCTACAGCGCGACAGATTCGGCAATGAGCCCGGCGAATACCATTGAATGCCGCCTGTATCACCTCACGGTGGCCGCGACCGACGCAAATTCCGCAACGATGCACTGCCCGCATACCGCGGCGGTTTCGCCCGTTTGCAAGTGAGCGCTCCTTTCGGCGTGTAACCACGACCAACCCCGCGTCGACAGTTTGTCCTCGCGGGGTTTTTTCATTTCCGAACAAATTCGCTTTTACCTCGAACGTTTCCCAATCGCCTGGAGTATTCTCTCGCCATGCTTTTGCGTCGACTCTTGCCCCTCTTCGTACTTCCGGCCGTTTTTCTCGTAGGCGCATGCACGGCCGACCTCGAAGAAGGGTGCCTCAGCGGTGAATGTTCGCCCCCGGGCAAACCCCCCGTTCCGACGAACACCAGCAGCTCGAGCGGAACCGGCGGCGCCGGAGGTTCGTCCTGTGAATCCACTCCGGCGACGGGCGACTTCCCCTGCGACGTATTCACGGTTCTTCAAAACAATTGCCACTCGTGTCACCAGGCTCCGCCGCTCAATGGCGCACCGTATTCGCTGCTGACCTACGAAGACACGCGGGAAATCATCACCACCACGATGGCTCCGCGCTGGAAACGCATGGGCGAAGTCGTCGATTCCGGATTCATGCCGTTGGGTACGACAATCGCGGAGACGGACAAACAGATCTTGCTCGACTGGGTCGCCGGATGTGCATTACCCGCCGACTCCATGGGATGCGAATGACCGCACAATCCTTTACAAAAGTGACGCAGCGTCCTCTTTACCTCGTGCGTCAAATTCTCTAAATCATCGCCCATGGCCGCTTCTACCAGCGCCTCGGGTTTTTCCCGCCTGAGGTGGCGCCTCGTCGTTCTTCTCGTTCTCGTTCTTGCCGGCGGCGCGTTTGTCGCGCGCTCACGATTTCGGCCGATACCCGTCGTCGCCACCGCGGTTGTCCGAGGCAAAGCGATTGACGCCGTGTACGCCACGGGAACCGTCGAAGCTGAAGAGCGAGTTCAGGTCAAAGCCAAGACGAGCGGCAGTATCGCCGAAGTCCTCGTGAAGGCGGGACAAACCGTACACAAGGGCGAATTATTGGCCCGGATCGACAATCCTGCGGTATCGTTTGAACTCAAACGGGGCAAAGCGGACCTCGGCGCCGCAAGCGCTCAGGCTTCCAAAGATGCTCCGCAAATTACGGCGTTGCGTGCCGAACGCCGCGCCCATGAAGCCGAACTCGCCACGGTGCAAGCGGAATATGCGCGGACGAAGTCTTTGGTCGACTCGGGCAGCGTAGCCCCCACGGAGCTCGAACGGATCAACGCCAAAGTTGCTCAAGTCGAAGCGCAGATCGCCGCCAACGACGCCAAACAACGAGCATTACGCATCGATTTGAACGCCGGGGCCGTACGGGCGGCCGTCGCCGTCGATTCGCTCGAAGCTCGCGTCGCGGATACGGACGTTCGTTCACCCATGGACGGGGTCGTATTGGCGAAAAATATCGAAGTCGGCGAGGTCGTGACCGTCAACCAAACGCTCTTCAAAGTCGGGGATACGAAAAAACTGATTTTGGAAGTCTCGGTCGACGAAGCCGACGTCGGTCGAGTTCGTGACGGCGACAAAGGCAGCGTCGCCGCGGTGAGCCTTTACGCATTCAATCCCAAGGTATTTTCGGGGCGTGTTTTCGATATCGGTCCGGATGCCGATCGCAGTCGAAAATCGTTTTTGGCGAAAATTCGCCTGGACGAACCTCCGCCCGGATTGCGCAGTGGTATGAGCGCCGAAGTCAATATCATTGCCGACGAACGTCCCGGAGCCTTGTTGATGCCCACCGAAGCGGAGAGCAGCGGATTGGTTTTTCGCATCGAATCGGGGCGCGTGCACAAAGTGCCCGTCAAGCTGGGTATTCGCGATTTGCTGCGCGTCGAAGTGCGGGAAGGTTTGTCGGAAGGGGACCTCGTCGTCGTCGAAGGGCTGGACAAGATCGAAGACGGAAAACGTGTGGATCCAACGATTCGCAATGCTGATCCAATGGCGCCGATGCCCGACAAAACGCAGCCTACGGGCGCATCGGTGAGGTGATCGGCATGCCG
>CAYSYX010000564.1:0-6257 GCA_964435055.1 uncultured Polyangium sp.
GGAGAGCAACATGCACGGCGAGCTGAAGACCTTGCGAACTTAGCGAAGCCATACAGCCCAAATGAGAAGCAAGAGCAACACGGCGATCACCGCGGACATCGCGATCACGACGTACATGATGCCCGCTTGCGATGGTCGACCAGCCTGCGACTTGGACACCGGAATCAGCGACGGATGCGCAGGCAATTGCGTCGGTGGAGGTTCGGGTGTTTGAACGCGCGTCGGCTGAATGGGCGCGTGCGCCGGAGGCGCTTGCGGAATCGGTGCTTGCGCGGTCATCGCCGGCGTTCGCGATGCCGGTGCATGCATGTCTGCGACCGTCGGCGATGGAGCCGCGGGACGATCGATCGCGGTCGGTGCAACCGGAGCCCACGCTGCGGGCGAAGTCGACTGTGGGGCAGGGGCGTTTGCCGAGACCAACGTTGGCGCGATGAGCGGAGGCGACATGCCGACCATCGTTTGCGGACGTGGATCCGCCGCGGTCATGGGTCGCGTTTCTCGCGGAGGCATCGGACGTTGGCCCGCTCCCGCCATCGCCGGACCTTCGGGGATCGTCTGCGACGCGCGCATCGGGGCATCGATGATGCGCACCATCTGCACCGTGATGTTGTCGTGTCCGCCGCGATCATTCGCGAGCTCGACGAGCTGCCGACTTGCTTGTGGAAATGCGCTCGTCGACAAGGTTTGTCGAACAGAACGAAGGATGTCCGGCGCGAGCACGAGGTCCGTCAGGCCGTCGCTCGATTGCAAAAAAATGTCGCCTGGAAAGAGCTCCATCGGTTCCGGACGAACCTCGACGTCGACCTCCGGAGACATGCCGAGAGCTCGCGTGATCTTGTTGGCTTCGGGATGTCCGATCGCTTCGGCTTCGGAGATCATCCCGGAATCGACCATGCTTTGAACGACGGAGTGATCACGCGTGAGCGGGTAGATCTGCCCGGCGCGGATGCAGTACGCGCGACTGTCACCGACGTGCGCGACATCGAGTCCTCGGTCGCCGAAGAGAAGCGCAACGACGGTTGATCCTGGACGTCCGCGATTGTCGGCGGGTCCTCCGAGAAGAAACACGCGACGTCCTGCTTCTTCGAGAGCGGCCTTCATCGCGGAGCTGGGAAGCGTGCCGGCCGGTGCCTGCTCGATGCACTCGAAGATCGTCGCGATGGCTGTGCGACTTGCTTCGCGACCGCCGTAATGTCCGCCCATTCCATCGCAAAGCACGACGAGATGTCCGAAGCGTGTTTGTTGATAACCGCAGGAGTCTTCGTTGATCTGTTTGGCGGGGTCACGCCCCGGATCGGTCGCTTCGGAGTATTCGATGCGGACGCGTGTTCCGGGGGCGTGTGCGTGTTGCATGGGCGGGTGGAAGGAAAAGGCGTATGTCGAGCCGAGAGGCCCTCAGCCTACTCCAATCGCACGTTGAACTCGATGGGGCCGAAACGAAGAACCGCGCCCGGAGGAACGACGGTCCAAACCAGCGGCGGAATGCGGTTTTGGTTGATGTTCGTGCCGTTGTTCGAGTTCTCGTCACGCACGAACACTTGGCCGTTTTCGAACTTGATCACGGCGTGATTTCCACTCACACGGGGTTCGTTGATGACGATTTGGCATGACGAACCGTCGCGACCCACGCGCATTTCCATTCCCGGCATGAACGTGAACACCCCGATCGAGCTCGAAAGAACGGCTCGATTGGCGGGACCGCCCATTCCCGGAGGAGGACCGTAACCACCGCCGCCGAAGTCTTGTCCGGGCATCGGACCTGGCGCGCCAAACCCACCGCTTTGAACCATGGAGGGACCGGCGACGACGGGCCGCGGAGCTTGTGCGGGAGCTGCGCCGCGACGCTTGTTGCCACCACCGCGGAAGATCGAAACGACGAGGAGGATCAACACGACACCACCAAACGTGATGCCGCCGATCAGCAAGTACGGAAGCGGTGCTTCTTTCGCTTTGACCGTGACGATCTTGTCCGCCGTGATCGCGCTCGTGCGCTTCGCTTGGTTGTCATAAACGATGAGTCGCGCGGTCATCGCTTCGCCTTTGCCCGAGAGGAACTTGTCGGACTTGGGCAATTCGAATTCGACCATGCTCTCGCCGGCCGTGATGGCTTTGCCGCGCATGCCTTGTTCGATCAGCGATTTTTGCGCCTTCTTGGCATCATCGATGCCTCCGCCTTGAAGCGATGCCGGTGCGGGTTGGTTCTTTGGAACCATGTAGAGCTCGGCGCGCTGCGCATTTCCGCCCCAACAGAAGTTGCCGTACACCTTCAGCGTTCCACCGGGGAACGCAGGCTCTTTCGAAGCGGCGCGTTCGGTGGCCTCGCGATCGATGTCGAGCGGCCATTGCGAAGGATCGATACCGATCGGCACGTTCTGGAACGTTGCATCGCCGGCGATCGGAGGGTCTGTCGCCAAGAACGCGAGGCGCAACGTCTGCGTGAGACTCAACGCGACACACGACACTCGCCACTTGACGATGTGCATCTTGTTGAAGCGTGTGCGCACGACGTTGACGATATTGGCGGCCCGCGCTTCCTGTTTGTCGCGGAGGATGCTGTAAAACCCACCGATCTCCGGGTTTGTCATGCCCTCCATGAACTCGCGCGCTTGAGCACCGAACTCTTCGATCAGTTTGTTCGGGAACCAGATCGAGATGACCGGAACGGGCGTCTTGGGAAGAACCTCGTTGTTCTCCGGAAAACGTCCCTTGGTCAGGTAATCCTTGAGGATGTTCGCGGCGGCGGCGTTCGAACTCGGGTCGGCGCCTGCGGAGCCGTTGGACAAGACGACCATGGCTTGGTGCATCGGGACGACGACGTTTGTCCCTACGTTACCAAGCTCCTTGAAGCCGTCGGTCGCCGCGGTCTTGATGATGTTGAACAAAGGACGCGTGCGGCCTTGTGTCGGGAACGTGTTGCGTACGTTCGCGATCGCTTGGAGCGCGGCCTGCTTGTTGTTCACCCACTTCGAGTCTTCGACGACGCTCTTGTCGTTGAAGAACATGATGTTGACGATGTCGTTCGGTCCCATCGCGTTGACGAAGGCGCTGGCGACCGCTTTGGCTTCGTCGAAACGTGCACCCATCGACGATGCCGCATCGACCAAGATGAGCCACGCGGTGCCGACGCCCGGTTGACTGACGCTGTCGCCCCAACGCGCCTTCGACTCGAAGCGCGCCGCCGTGTCCGATCCGTCGACGACGACGGTGAGCAGGGCGTTCTTTTCGGGAAAGTCGAACGATGCGTAGAGCGCATTCGGTTGCTCGAGCGCATTGGCAACGCAGTCGTAGTACGCGTCGCCGTTGAGCGCGGCACACGGACGCGTTGCATCCGACATGCGCTTGTTCTGCACGAGGTCGATGACCGTCGTGAGTACGGGCGCTCCATCGACGGTGCTCGTGCGAGGATCGATGCGCAGGATCTTGGCTTCAGGCGCGGCGAACGCCGACGCGGGGACGAGGAAGAACGCCACGATCGCCGCAAGCACGGCGAGGACGAGCGATGGAGCCTTGCCACGTGCTCGTGTGGAGTGGATGGCGGCTGCGGTGCGGAGCGGTGTCATGAAGTAAGCCTCCAGGGGTCGTGATACTCGGCGCGACAAACCCATCGTCGACGGCACGCGACGAGGCATCGCGTGCGTTTGTCTTTGTGAAACATCGATCACTTCGTGGGTCTTGCGAGCGACGAACGGTGTGTTGCGCCGGCTGCGTTCGGTACGCGTAGATTCGTTCTGGCGACGCGAACGCAGAGAGGACGTCATCTCTTCGAGGATCCGTGATGAGAGAAAAATGCGTTTCGCACGGTGTGTCTTCGCGCGATCGCTAGGTGCGAGCCGTGACGATGATCGTGATGACGCTGAAGCCGCCGAAGCGGATTTTGTCGCCATCGCGAAGCTCGCGTCGACCTTTGAAACCAATGGCATCTTCGTTGTGAAAAGTGCCGTTTGTCGAACCGAGGTCGTGCAGGACAAACCGTCCACCTTCGCAGTCGATCGCCGCGTGGTGGGTGGACGTCGTGCCGTGCGCGATCTCGATGTCGCACTTTTGGCCCGTGTCGGCGCGACCGATGCTGTTGCGGCCTTGCCAAAGCGGCCAAAACTTGCCGAGCGGATCGTCTTGGTAACTCACGAGAAACCCGGCGAGAGCTCGACGCTCGCCAGGCCCCGTCGCTCCGCCTCGCGCTTGTGCACCGGCCGCAGAGGTGGATGCACTCGCCGGACGAGGCGCTCGTGGAGCGTCGTAACCATCGGCTGCCGGCGGAGGAGGCGGCGGGCCAAACCCTCCATCGCCACCCATCGGCGGAGGAGGCGGCGGGCCAAACCCTCCTTGCGGTGCGGCCGGATATCCACCCGACGCATTCGGAGGCGGACCAAATCCGGGCGCGGGAGGCGGCGGGCCAAACCCCGGCGCGGGAGGCGGAGGGCCAAATCCCGGCGGAGCAGGCGGCGGCTCGGGCGGCGGGCCAAACCCCTGCGCGGGAGGCGGCGGGCCAAACCCCTGCGCGGGAGGCGGCGGGCCAAACCCCGGTGCGGGAGGCGGCGGGCCAAACCCCTGCGCGGGAGGCGGCGGGCCAAACCCTTGCGGACCCCCCGGAGGCGGACCAAATCCACCGGCAGGAGGCGGCGGGCCAAACCCAGGCGGACCCGGAGGCGGACCAAATCCACCGGCAGGAGGCGGCGGGCCAAACCCCGGCGCGGGAGGCGGTGCGCCAAACCCCGGCGGACCCCCCGGAGGCGGACCAAACCCCGGTGCGGGAGGCGGTGCGCCAAACCCTGGAGGACCACCCGGAGGCGGGCCAAACCCCGGCGGCGGACCAAATCCACCACCCGGAGGTGGACCAAATCCACCCCCCGGAGGCGGGCCAAACCCCGGCGGCTCAGGCGGCGCGCCAAATCCCGGAGGTCCCGGAGGCTTGCCAAATGCCGGAGGCGGCGGCGGCGGTGCGCCAAATCCTGGAGGCCCCGCGGGCGCGCCAAGTGGAGAGGCACAAATCGCACAGAACTTGTCGGCGGGCGTCGCTGGTGCGCCGCAACGAGGGCAGTTCATGGTCTCCTTCGCGTGATGTCGGACCGCATCAGCGTCCGCATCGGCGGCAGCATATCGTGCTGTCCGCACCCAGGATCAAGATCGAAGTGATTTCGTTCGTCGACGACTACACGCACCGACACCCGTCGTCGCCCATTCAGGTCGAACATCCGGGCTTCACAAGCGCAATCGACGATCGATGCGCCGCTCGTCAAAGAACCTTCGAAAACAAATCGACATCGCGAGGCGCTGCATGAAGAGCTCCTACGCGATGTCGATGAGTCACGTGGTCTTGGCGATACACTCAGGAACGACCTGGTTTGACTTGTAAAACCCCTCGAAGAAGAGGTGTTGCGTGACAAACCTGGTCGATGGGTCGAAGGATCGCGAGATCCTTACGCGTCGATCAGCTGTCCTTCGCGTCGCGAACACGAGCAGCCTTGCCCGTGAGCGAACGAAGGTAGAACAGACGCGAGCGACGCACGATGCCGCGCGACACGACTTCGATCTTGTCGATACGTGGCGAGTGCAAAGGGAAGACGCGCTCGACGCCCACATTGAAGCTGACCTTGCGCACGGTGAACGTGCTGCGCGCACCGGCTCGGTGACGCTTCAACACAACACCCTGAAAGACCTGAATGCGCTCTTTCTCGCCTTCGACGATGCGGTAGTGGACACGAACAGTGTCACCCACCCGGAACTCCGGGAGCCCCTCACGAATCTGCGGGGTTTCAATTTTCGCAAGTACGTTCGACGTGAGCATGGTGTGTCTTTCGCGGCAGGAGGTTCCCGTCGGGCGATCGCACAGGGCGTCGCGATTCTGGGACGACGGGGAGCGGCATTATGCATACCGACATGATGGTGTCAACTGGATCGACAGACCGTTTGTCTCGGGTTGAACAGTCGGGGCCTCGCCCCGTACCCCACGACGAGGCAAACGGTAAAACACATTGAATCGTGGGGAGAAAAAGGGCGGGCCGGTGAACGACGAACCGTCAACGACGAACGGGGATGATCTGCACGCGACGAGCATCGCCCTCGCCGTCACTCTTCGTGACGACGCCGGGGAACTTGGCGAGCGCCAAGTGCACGACACGTCGATCCTGAGGGTTCATCGGCTCGAACGTGATGATCTTGCCTTCGTCGACGGCTTGTTTGCCCAAACGTCGCGCCATCGTGGTCAACGTGTCTTCACGCCGCGCCCGGTATCCCTCGGCATCGATGATCACGTGCCG
>CAYSYX010000565.1:0-6255 GCA_964435055.1 uncultured Polyangium sp.
ATTTCCGGTAAAACACACCGTCGCACCCGCACGTAATGGTTTTGCAAACGGCCGTAAAGTGGCGACCGGCTCATGACGAGCTTTTTCCAGCGACTGTTCGGTGTCCTCGGGCGATAAACCCAGAAGATTCGTCACCAAAGCAATATCCGCGGCTCCAATGCCTCGAGCCAGATCCGATTGCAACATCCAGCGGCAAAGGTTCGTCAAGTAAGCACGGTGCACGTCGATCACGTCGTCCCGCAAAAGCCCGGCTCTTTCAATCGCGTTTTTCGCAGCGACCAGGTCCTCATCGGACACGATGCGGTCTTCGAGCAGTTCGTCGAGGAGATTCACGTACGCCGACGAATCGTTTGTCGAGCGTCCCTCGGGCAAACTCGCCACGAATTCACCCAAACGCGAAGCCTCGACTTTGCGTTGTTTTGTTGCATCCTCACGCGTGAACACTCGTGAGGCTTGCGTAATGACCGGCCAAGCAATCGAGCGGGCATGTTGCACGTCGCGCGGAGCGTCTCGCCGGATGATGTCTTCATTCCACAAATGCCCGAACAATTGCGCCGTGGCGCGAGCATCTTCGAGCGCGCGGTGTTCGGTGCCTTGAGGAACTCCATAGACGCGACAACACGCGGCGAGGCGATAATCGCCCAAATGACGATGCACCGTTTGACTCATTTCTCGGGTGCACAAAAGCGGAACACGGGGCATCAACTGACCGCTGCGGAAAAACTCCTCGCGAAGAAATGACGCATCGAAGGTTACATTGTGACCAACGAATACGGCGCCTTCGAGGTGTCGGACGAGATCTTGCAATACTTCGCCAAACCGCGGCGCACCTTGCAAATCATCCGCGGACAGTCCGTGAATATGCGTTGCTCCGGGGTGCCGTTCGGGATCGACGAGCGTCACGTATTCCGCGACGACTCGACATTCCACATCGAGGCGCACGACGGCAATCTCGATGATTCGATCCGCTTTCCAGCGCAATCCCGTGGTTTCCACATCGACGACCGCAAAACCCGAAGGAAAGCGATTCGTGGGGGCTTCGTTTTCTGTGCTCGACGACAAGTACACCTGGATCCAAAGGCAGAGAGAACGCTGCCAAGAGAGCGCAGTTTGCGAGCGGTGTCAAGTGATTTTTCGGTGAGGTGTTTTACCGGGGCCGTTTCGGGGCACCTTCGCGGCGAGTTTGTCGGACGGATCCGGTTTGTCTTGCCTTTGTAGCGTCCGGCTCAACGCGTGTCGGGCAATTGAAAGCGCACGATCGTCGGCGTTTGATCGGCAAATGGCGCGGGTATTTGGAGCGCATACAAATATCCATCCGGCGCGATGGATATACGAGACGCACCATTGACCATTTGATAGGGCGTGGGCATCCCCGCCGCCGAATATTGCAGAATGCTGCCGTCACGCCGCGACACGTACACCGAGCCGTCGAAGAAATCGCGAACCATGCCCGTCACCGGCTGATCCGATACCGCCCATACCGTCGACGAACCATCGACGATACGCAACAATCGCAATTCTCCGCCTTCGAGCGCCACGAGCATCGTGACCGCATCAAAGGGCGTCGACGCGTACACACGGGAGGCGAACGTAGTGACCAGGCTCTTTTGCTGCGTCACGAGGTCGATGCGTTGATAATCGCCATTGGTATCGATATTGCCGACGTAGAGCACACGGTCCATGCCGTGCGAAAGCCCGGCGGGGCCCGTATCGATGACCGCTCCACCAAAAGGTCCGGCGCCCGTCGTGAATGTTTTCGACGGAATCACGAGCGGCAGGGTATTCGTCGCCGCGTCATAACGAATGGCTCCTTGAGGAACCGAATCCAGCTGACAACCGCAGGCGGAGCAACAAATGTACGTCGCCGCGACCTCCAGCTCCACGGTGCCCGAATGCGGTCCGGTGGGTTTTTCCGTTTGTCCCGGATGATCGGGAGCAAACTTGGGAATCGAGATCTGCTGCAAAATGCTCACTTCCCCCATGTTCAAATTCGTCACGCTCGGATGGCTCGAGACCGTGCCGTCGGGGGCGATGTCGCGTAGATAGTCGGGGCCGGAAATGAGCGTCGCGCCCCAAGCGCTGCAATCCGGGGCGAATTCCAAATCGACGAGCCCCTTGCGAAACGCGTTGTCGTGCAATGTTCCCGCTTCTCCCGCCATACCCAAAGGAGCGGGGACGCATGGTTTGTCTCGAGTACACGCACAAGCCGATCCCCAACAGCCGTTGTCGTCACACGCGATATCACTGCAAGGAACGCGCGGATAACAATGCCCATTGCCGTCGCACGCCGAACCTGAACCGCAAACTTTACCGCCGCAAGCTTCGGGCTCGGACGCCGTTACGCAAGATCCGCCGGGATCCACGCATTGCCCGGGCTGCATTCCCGAGGCATTGCAAACGGTACCCGCGGCACATGGTTGCGCGCCCGCTTTGCGACAATCGACGACGCACGCTCCGTTGACGCATATTTCACCGGGACCCGAACACAAAATATCGGCGCACGTCGCCGAACCTCCGCCGCTGCCGCCTTGTCCTCCACCGCCGGAGGACGAAGAAGACGAAGACGAAGTCGTCTGCGTGCCGCTTGGATCGGTACAGCCGATGCCGACCGTCATTGCAATGGCGAAGAAAAGCATTCGATGGGTCATGTTCCTCGAGCACGTCACATGAAGGTCTGGCGATGTGGCGTTCACGCGCGAATGTAGTGGATTTTGGCGTTGTGCGAAGGAAATTGTCGTCAGCCGCCTCGAATTTGGCAAAACGTGCAGGAAACTTGTTTTCCCGCGGCGGTTCGTGTAGGGCAACCCGACGCTTGGCAATGACCACCTCGGCCTCGAACAGCGTCTGGGATCGACACGCGCAGCAGTGGAATCGCGTAGGGTATCCTTTGCGTCCTTCGGCGCGCGACGGCGAGCTGATGATGGAGCTCGTCAAACCTGCGCTCGAGCAAAACGGCGACCCGGCGAGGGTGGCGATTTTGGGGGTGACGCGAGAAGTCGTTGCTTTGCCGTGGCCCGCAGGAACCACGCTCCAGGCGTTTGATCAAAATGCGGAGATGATCGCCAAGGTTTGGCAACCGGCAGTGCATCTGCATTCCACGGCCATTCAGGCGACATGGCGACGTTTACCGTTGCCCGATCATTCGCTGCGGCTCATCGTCGGCGATGGCTCGTTCACGTGTTTGGCTGGTTTGTCGGACCTGAGCCGTGTCATGGCGGAATTGGCTCGCGTGCTCGAACCCGAAGGCTTTGTCTGTGTGCGTTGTTTTTTGCGCCCGGACGTCGCGGAGACATTGGATGAGCTGTATGCGAATACATGCGCCGGAAAGATCGCCGGGTTTCACGCATTGAAATTATCGATTGGGATGTCGCTTGCGCGTCCGCCGGAATTTCGCGTTCCCGTGGTCGACATTCTCCAAGCTTTCGAGCGAATGTTTTCGGATCGTCGAGCTTTGGCCATGATGACGGATTGGCCCGTCGAGAGCATCGATACGATCGACGCTTATCGCGGCACGGATGTTTCGTACAATTTCCCGACCCTGGCGGCATTCCAATCGACAATCGCCCCATGGTTCGATTTTGATCATATCGCGTACGTCGACGCGGACGTCGCCAAACGCTGCCCGACGATGCGTTTGCGCATTGCACCGAGGTGGAAATGAAACCGGCATCAGAAGTGTTCGAATGGCGGATTGTCGGCAATCCGGTGGCGATTTCCGGATATGCGTATGGTTGTCGATATCCTTCGCTCGTGGTCAACGTGACCGGACATGTCCTTTCCGCGGAGGACCGGCGGGCATTGTCGATTTTGCTGGAACGAAGTTTTCCCATGGATGATCCGCGTGACCAGGGTTTGTCGGATGTCGCCGTCGAGGATCCTTGGGCGGCATCGGTGATGTGGTTCATTGCGGTCATGCGTTATCTTCAAGGGGCCGCGCGCCTCGGCGTGTATGAACGAGGCCGTATTTTGGCGCTCGGGACCAATAAAGCGACGTGTTGCGTGCCCGTTGCAAGCCATGCGGCCAAAGTCGTTCGAGCCGTCATGGATGAATTGCTGGCGTTCGTTCGCCGGGTCGTGGTGGACGCGACATGCAACGTCGTGCCGGAACCATTGCTCCACGCCATGAATGATTTGGCCGAATTCAGGTCGACCAAGCCGAACGTACCGAGGTTCACGCGCGCCGCATTCGAGCTGGGTTTGCCATTTCTGGAAATTCCCGGCGATTTGATGCAGTATGGCCAGGGCAAACGCTCCCGATGGCTCAACAGCTCCTTGACGGATGAAGCTTCGCATATCGCCACGACGATTGCCCGTGACAAACCTTCGGCGGTTCGAATGCTGAAACGCGCCGGATTGCCGACGCCCGTGCACCGCTTGGTGCATTCCGAAGATGCGGCGGTGGACGTGGCGCATCAATTGGGTTTTCCCGTGGTGGTCAAACCCGCGGACCTCGATGGCGGCCTTGGCGTCATGACGCATTTGAACAATTCGGACGAGGTACGGGGAGCCTTTCGACACGCCGCGGAACACTCGTCGCGGATCCTCGTGGAGAAACACATCCCCGGTCGCGACTACCGCCTCGTGGTTTTACATGACGAAGTCGTGGTGGCCATCGAGCGAATTCCGGCCGGAGTATTCGGGGACGGTGAACACACCGTCGAGCAGCTCGTGGAGGTCGCCAATGCGGATCCACGGCGGGGAGACGGTCCCCACGCTTTGCTCAAACGCCTTCGACTCGATGAAGAAGCGCTCGATTTGCTGGCGCAAATGGGATTGACGCCGACCTCGATACCTCAATCGGAACAATTCGTGCGTTTGCGTCGGGCGGGAAATATCGCTTCCGGAGGAATGCCCGTGTCGGTGTTGGACAAGGTTCATCCGGACAACCTACGTTTGGCCGTGCTGGCGGCTCGGGCGCTGCGTTTGGATTTCGCCGGGATTGATTTGTTCTCGGACGACATCGGTCAATCATGGAAAACTTGTCCCGTGACGATTGGCGAGGTCAATGCGCAGCCGAATCTCGGACGAATCACGACGGCGCATTTGTATGCCCCCATTTTGCAAAAGATCGTCCCGGGTGACGGACGTATTCCCATTGCGGTGATCTTGGGGGCATCGCCGGATGCCGACTTGGCCCAAACCATTGCCTTCGCTTTGCGACAAGCCGGTTTTTCGACCGGATGTCATGACGCTCGCGGTGTCCGAGTGGACGGTGAAGAGCGAATGCTCGGCCGTGTTTCCACGTTTTCGGCGGGAACCGCGCTGGTTGCGGATAAATCGCTCGGCGCGATGGTGGTGACGATCGATGATATCGCCACATTGCGCACGGGATTGCCATTTGCTCGTTATGATGTCCTCGTCTTGGCGGGATCGTATTTACGCGGAGTCGAAAACTTGGGACCGAACGAACGACAGGCGATTGTGATTGAATTGTTCACGAGCATCTTGTCGGGGTGTGACGGTCGCGTCATTACCGCGGAGGGCGCGGGCGTGGATTTGCGTGCGTTGCGGCGCGTCACGCGGGCCAAATGGGACGACGCAATGGTTGCTCCAGAAAAACTCGTCGAAGCAGTCGTGGCGGAAATGGAGCAGTGCGAAATGAAGCATGCGCGTCGCGAGCGTTCGTTGAGCTGAACAATCACTGCCGAGCGTGATGGATCGATGATGCGCGCACCGCGTCGCGGCCGCGTCTTTGCCATTTTCGCAACGGAATATCTGTGATAGGCAAGAACGCCGGAGGATCGTGCATGCGAACAATCGGCGTACTCTTGGCAGTTTCGATGACCGCAGCGACGGGGTGCCTGACCTTGTCGACCGTTGACACATCGAATACGGGTGGCATGGGCGGTTCCGGAATGGGGCAGTCGAGTTCCACGGGGGGCACGGGAACCTCATCGAGCAGCGGCTCCGGGGCAATGGCGACTTCTTCGAGCAGCGGAGCGGGCGGCGGGGAGGTACCTGTGGGCTACCGCGACATTTTCCGTGCCGCTTCGACCGCCTGCCCGACCTCCTGGGCCGCGTCTGCGACTGGCTCGCCCAGTTCGACGAGAAGCTGCTCAATGCGGGAGGCTATTCCTGAATGCCGTTCGATCTCTCGCGTCCAACCCCGGCACCGCGCATCTTCTGTCAGATTGAGTTCGAGGCGATGGCGCGCCCGCAGCCTCGGTGCATAAGATCGGGTGGTGACGAATTTGGCGCAGTTCAGATAGAGGTCGCATTCACAGGGCCCTTCTTCCGGCAGCCGCAGACAATGAC
>CAYSYX010000566.1:0-6251 GCA_964435055.1 uncultured Polyangium sp.
CGTGAAGACCGTCATGCAAAACATGGGTCGCGCGCTCATGGGAACGGGCTGCGCGAAGGGTCAAGGCCGCGCGCGTCTCGCTGCGGAAATGGCGATCACGTCGCCGCTGCTCGACAACATCTCGGTCGAAGGCGCGATGGGCGTGCTCATCAACATCGTCGGCGGTCCCGACATGCGCATGAAGGAAATCGAAGAGGCCGCGACGCTCGTGCAAGAGCAAGCGCATGAAGACGCGAACATCATCTTCGGCGCGACGATCGACGAGACGATGGGCGACATGATCAAGGTCACGGTCATCGCGACGGGCTTCGAGCTTGCGGGACAAGACGCCGCGCAGCTCGCGCAGTCCACGCTGACGACGGGCAATCGTGCGCATCATGCGACGGCTGTTTCGACGGCGCCTTCGCTGGCCGCCAGCCCGCTGTCGAATGCCCTCACGAGCCCGAGCCCTCGTTCGATGCCCGCGCAGCCGACGCAACGCACGCCGCCGCAACGCGAGCCGCAACGCGAAGAGCCTGCGTACACCGTGCGTCGCACGCCGCCGCCTCAAGCAGCGCCGGCGTCGCTCTCGTCGGGTTCGAACCCGCGTGAACGTTCCACGTTCGTCCCGCCGCTCGATGCGGATTGGGATACGCCCGCGTTCCAACGTCGCGGACAGTGAGAAACCCTCGAGACGGTGATGTGCGCGATCGGAATGAGACCGCACGCTTTGATTTGAACGTTCGCTCCGGGCGCTAACAAGCGCCCTCCGCGAAGAGTTTTGTTTGTGATGGGGGGCTTTGCTCGCTGACCGCCGCCTGGCCTACGGCCAGACGGCGACGCTCGCTTCGCCCCCATACCCCCCAAGATTTCGAGCGAATCCCTCAGAAGACTGCGGGTTTTACTTTCCACCGCCGAAGCTCGGGCCGCCGATGAACACGCCGCCGCCACCGCCGCCGCCGCATCCATCGCAATCGCTGAGGATGATGATCACGATGAGAATGATGATCGCGATGACGATGATCGTTCCGCATCCGCTGCCATCACCGCTGCCTCCCGATCCACCGCTCGGAGCCTTCACGCCGAACGCCGTGGCGATTTCATTGGGGGTCAAACGTTCGCAGAACGAGTAGTTCACTTCCTTCGCGTTCTGCTCGACGCTGACTTTGCCGCCGGATCCTTCGTATTCGGTGGCCTGAACGGACTCGCCGATCTCGACCTTCCAATAAAACTCGCCGATGACGTATTCGGTCTCGGCTTTGACGCTCTGCTTCCAGTTGTAATAGTTTGTCTTGTACAGAGCGCTGCCGCCGGAAACGGCGACTTCCCCCGGAGGAATCGGCGTAACGAGCCACCACACGCCGTCTTCTTCCATGAGCCACAAGTAACCGACACGCGGGCCTGCATAGATCAGGTACTCGCGCCATCGGTAACGCTCGCCTTCGACGGTGCAGCCGCGAATCGTAAAGCCGATGCAGATGACGCGGTTGTTGCGCAACGTGCCTTCGGTGCCGAGCGGAATGTACGGCTCGATGGGCGGTTTGGGCGCGGGACCAAGGGCTTTGAGGGCACCTTGGTTGAGGTCGCTGGCCATACCGCAGTAACGACAAACCACACGTTCTGTTTGTCCGGGCGTAACAAGCGGAAGATTGCCGCCGCAATTGGGACACGCAACGCTCGTGACTTTCGCTTCGGCTGCTTGCATGGGAGCGCCGGAATCGAGCGTCATGATGGCCGGATCGATCTGACGACCCAGGTAGAGCTTTTGCGGGATGTTTCGACCGTCGCCGTAATCGAGCGTTCCGAACGCACCGTTTGGCCCGGCGATATCGACATACCCCGTGGGCAAACCCGGTTGCGCAACCGCGGGTAACTCGCCTTCACCGGCGACGACGCGACGTTGACCAATCTCCGCTACCGTCCAAACGCCGTACTCGCCAAGCTGAAGCTGCTGCCCTGCGCGAAGAGATCCAATCGGGGGCAAACCCGAAGGCGGGATCGGAAATTCCGACGTCGAATACCAACGCCCTTGAGCGCTCGCGACCCAACACCACTTGCCGGTGTTCGGGAAAGCGATGAAAAACTCCTGCCACGGAGCTCCAGGCGCACTCGCCCGATCGAGTTGAACTCGACCATCGACGACGAAGGGCTCGGAGCCGTTCCATCGGCCCGTTGCGCCCAGCGTCAACGGCGAAGGAATATCGACGAGGTCGGCCATTCGGCCGACGGCTACGAGGTTGCGATCAGTGCGGGCGACGACGAAGTTGCAGCTTCGGCAAACTTGCGCTGCGGCCCCCGCAAAACGAAAGGTGATCGGAGCCCCGCACGACGGACACGCCGCTTGGCGGTCGAACGCGTTAGTCACAGTGGCGAATGTTAGCCCGGAATCGCGACGTGCGGCGCCTCGATTCACCAAAAGCATGATCGAAAGGTCGGCCACGCAGAAAAGCGCTCCCGATGCATGACGCTCACCCGCCGCGCCCAGCCAGTGCTACGTAGGCGCCGAATGCCGCTGCCGAAGCGCCTCATCCAGCCCGCGCTCCTGGGCATCGTGACCGTGATCGCCACCTCGGGGCTCATCTACGAGCTCGTGACAGGAACGCTCGCGAGCTACGTGCTCGGCGATTCGGTGACCCAGTTCTCCTTGGTGATCGGTCTGTACCTCTTCGCCATGGGCATCGGTTCGTACTTGTCCAAATTCCTCGATGACAAGTTACTCGAACGGTTCGTCGAAATAGAACTTTGCCTGGCCCTCGCGGGGGGTTTGTCCGCACCGCTGCTCTTCAAGGTGTACACGGCGTCCGCGGCATTTCGTTTCGCGCTGTACGGCATCGTCACGTTGATCGGAACGCTCGTGGGCCTCGAGATCCCGCTGCTGATCCGGCTGCTCCAATTTTCGTTGGACCTCAAAGAACTCGTCGCGCGCGTGCTGACGCTCGATTACATCGGCGCGCTCATCGCGAGCTTGCTCTTTCCGATGCTGCTCTTGCCGCGACTCGGCGTGCATCAAACGAGTTTGCTCTTCGGGATCCTCAACGCCGTCGTCGCATTGCTCGCGACGTTTCTGTTCCCGCTCGATCGCTCCATCGCGTTTCGTTTGCGCGTGCAGTGTCTGGTCATCACGACGGCGCTCACCTTCGGCTTTGGTTACGTCACCCGTTTCGTCGATCGCTCCGAAACCGTCTACTTCGGCGCGCCGATCATCTACACCGCGCAGTCGCCGTATCAGCGCATCGTGGTCACGCGTTCGCCGCGCACGACGCGTCTGTTTCTCAATGGAAACCTTCAGTTCTCGTCAGACGACGAAGCGCGTTACCACGAAGTGCTCGTTCACCCGGCCATCGCGGCGCTCGGTCATGATCCGCGAACCGTGCTCGTGCTCGGTGGAGGCGACGGTCTCGCCGTTCGTGAACTGTTGAAGTACGAAGCGATCGAACGCATTCAGCTCGTCGACCTCGATTCGGCGATGACCGATGCGTTCCGCACGTTGCCCGTCGCGCGGGAGCTCAACGGCGGCGCGTTCGATGATCCGCGCGTGCACGTGCGCAACGACGACGCGTACAAGTATCTCGAGGAGTCGAAAGAGTCGTTCGAGCTCATCGTGGTCGACTTCCCCGATCCGTCGAACTACGCCGTGGGCAAACTCTACACGGATGCGTTTTACCATCTGCTCCGCGAGCGTTTGTCTTTCCGTGGAGTCGGCGTCGTGCAGTCGACATCGCCGCAATACGCCCGCGAGTCGTTCTGGTGCATCACGCAAACCCTGGAGAGCGCGGGCTTTCATACGGCACCTTTGCATGTGTACGTTCCGAGCTTCGGCGACTGGGGGTTTGTCCTGATCGGCGGCGAGAGTCTCGCGGCGCCGGGAACGTTGCGCATTGACCCATCCAAGTTGCGGTGGCTCGATTCGGCGGGTTTGCCCGAACTGTTCCGGTTCCCTCGCGACACGGGGCGGATTCCTACGGTCACGAACCGTCTGAACGATCAGAAACTCGTCGCGATCTACGCCCGTGAATGGGGCGTGTTCACTCGCTGATGGAACGGCGGGCGTTTCTCACGGCACTCGCGACGGGTTGGGCCGTCGACGCGGTGATGCCCGAACGCAAAACCGTTGGTGGTCAAATCATCGGTGCGTCGCACAAGATCGGACATCTGCTTCGCGACGGTGGCGCAAAGAAGACCGACGACTCGCCGGATGTCGCGGACGTCGTCGTCGTGGGCGGCGGCATTGCCGGTCTTGCCGCAGCGTGGCGCCTCAGTCCGGCGGGACTCGACGTGCGCGTGCTCGAGCTCGAATCGTTCGTCGGTGGAACGAGCACGTGGGGAGACGACGGCGTCGCGCCGTATCCCTGGGGAGCGCACTATCTGGCCGCGCCAAACCCTGAAGCTCGTGCGGCTCTGCGCCTCCTCGAGCAAATGGGCGTGGTGAAAGGCTGGGATGCGGCGAATCGCCCGCAATTCGATGCGCGCCTTTTGTGTCACGCCCCGCAAGAGCGTCTGTTTTACCGCGGTGCATGGCATCCGGGCTTGGTTCCTCCCGACGCACTCGACGACAAAGATCGCGACGACATGGATCGCTTTCAAGATCTGGAACACGAGCTCACGACGAAGGTTGGTCGAGACGGACGCCCGGCGTTTCAGATCCCACTCGCGTTGTCGTCACGCGATCCGGACTTGCTGGCGCTCGATCGAATCGACATGCGGACCTACTTGGAGCGCGAAGGATTCACATCGCCGTTTCTTCGATGGTACGTGCGTTACGCGTGCCTCGATGACTTCGGCGCCGAGCCTGAAGAAGTGTCGGCATGGGCGGCGCTTCATTACTTCGCCGGTCGCAAGCTCAAGACACCCGAGCTGGAAGGCAGCCATTTTCTCGTGTGGCCCGAAGGCAACGGGAAACTTGCGCGAGCGCTTCTCGAGCGAGCGAATGCGTCGATCCGACTCGATGCGCTCGTGACGGCGCTCGATGTTCTTCCGGACAATCACGTCGACGTGCACTGGATGGACGTGCGCGAAGGTACGGCGCGACGAACGCGCGCTCGAGCGGTGGTTCTTGCGGCGCCGGCGTTCATCTCGAAGAGGCTGTTGCCGAAGGCGGCGGAGCGTTTGCCTGTACGAACCAGTTCACCGTGGGTCGTGGCGAACATGCATGTAACGCGCCCGATTGATCCGAACATGGCGTGGGACTCGGTGTTGTACGACGCGGCGGGGCTTGGTTACGTCGACGCGCGCCATCAGCTCACGCAGTTGTCGGAACAAACCGTGTTGACGTACTACCGAGCGTATGGAGGCCCGGATGTGGTGGAAGCGCGCAAGTCGCTGGTGAAGGCGCCGTGGGCGCGCCTTGCGGACGACGTTTTGCGGGACTTGCATGCGGCGCATCCGTATTTACGCGAGGAAATCGAGCGTCTCGACGTGTGCGTGTGGGGTCACGCGATGCCTCGTCCCCGACCGGGCTTTCTGACCGATCGTCCTTTCGAACCTTTGGTACGTCTTGACGAACGCATCGTCTGGGCGCATGCGGATCAGCCGGGAATGGCGTTGTTTGAGGAGTCGCAAGCATCCGGGGTGCGTGCGGCGGAGACGTTGGCGTCGTTGTTGGGTGTGGATTTGGGCGCGACGTGGCTCTGAGGCGATTGTTTTTCTAACTACAGCAACGTCGTAAACCGGCTGGATCGCAGGCCATTTTGGTGGGCTGGGTGGCAACCATCGGAAGCTGTCGGGGAAAGTTTTCGGAACTGTTCAGCAAAGTTGCCCGCGACGGCTGCACCTCGTCTACTGTTCGGCCATGCGAACCCGGTTCGCCGGGATGACCGATGTTGGCCTGATGCGTGAGCACAACGAGGACAACCTCCTCGTGATGCCCGATTACCATGTCGTTGCAGTTGCGGACGGGATGGGCGGGCATCGATCAGGTGACGTAGCAAGCCGACTGGCAGTCTCCACCCTTTCAGATTTCTTCGCGGTAACCGTCGGGCGTGATGGCACGTGGCCCTTTGCTGCCGATCCGAACCTGACGGAAGAAGAGAACTACATCGTGACGGGGCTTCGGCTCGCGAACCGTCGCATCTTCGATCGCTCGCTCAAAACCATGGCCGACTTCGGCATGGGAACGACGATCGTCACGGCCATGTTCGACAAGACGGCTACGCGCGTGACCATCGGTCACGTCGGCGACAGTCGCTGTTATCGCATTCGAGGTGAGACGATCACGCAACTTACGCGCGATCACTCGCTCGTCAGCGATGCGCAGTACATGGCGCCGTGGATGA
>CAYSYX010000567.1:0-1427 GCA_964435055.1 uncultured Polyangium sp.
AATCCAAACAATGCCGGCAGCACGTGCGGAAGAAACGCGCTACGTGCACAAAAGCGCGCAATAGGCCACCCCGTTTGAGCCGGCCGCGGAGACCCCCGCCCCTCGGCCCGCGGACGGCTCAAACGGGGTGCCATATTGCGCGATATTGAGCACGTAGCGCTTTTCTTCCGCACGAGCTGCCGTCATTGTTTGGATTTCGGCATCCTTGCGAAAGCGGGCGCGTTTTCCGTCGCGCGTCTTGTATTGAATGTCAATGAGCAGCCGGGATTCCCCGTTTCTGTCTACTTTGCGCACTGGCATGATCAGATTCCTTTCCAATCATTCCAGCCACTTTTGCGATGTCCGGAGCATACCATGAGGTTTGTCGTCATGGCAATCCCCACGCATCCGAAAAACGCACGCGCCACGTACGCCCGAATTTGCGCGCTCGTACGCCGTCGAGGTTCACTTCCGTCGCCCCGTCGGGGCCTCGCGTCGCGCGCCGTTCGAGCGTCTTGCGCAATGCGGCTGCATTCATACTGAGATGCGCTGCGGCGCGTTCCAAAGGGAGCCAAACTCCCTGTTGTTGATTCGATTCTCCCTTTGTCGACATATCGAGCCTCCCCTCTTCTTCTCGAATTTCGTCCTACACGAATCGCCGCGAATGCCTCGCGGCCGAATGAAAATCGATCCCGCATGTCCACCCCCTCGAGGCGCGAAAAAGCGCGAAAGACGCTTCCGCGACGACGACCGCATTCGATTCGGGGGCTCGGGCATTACCATCGAGCGCCGAGCTGCCCCTCGATACCTGAATCGCCATTGTATGCGATTCGAACGCGACATGGCAAGACATTTTGATCATAAATATGTATTTTCTTGGTGGAGTATCACCAAATATCGCGTTTGATGCTGGATTCGAAATCGTACCCCTTGTTTTCTCGGGTCGCGGATCGACCATTTCCAAGAATGCAGCCTAGGATTTGCGTCGCCGTTCGCTGCACATTTTAGAAAAACCCTGGATTCATCGTCTCGTCGCTCGAGCGCAATGCAAATCTCAGGCTGCATTCCAGGAGGTCACGAAAATCGACCCCTTGAAATGAAGCCTCTTCGAAACGCACCTTCGGAAAATGCCGATCAGCGCTAGGAAAACTCGTTTCCACGCGACCGAAACATGCATCGATCGGCATCAGATCAGCCGGCAAACGCATGTCTCGCGTTGCTCTCCGGATGCCTCCTCGAGCGCCGCCTAGGCCCGCTCCTAGGGTCGCTCTAGGAAAATCCCAGGCTTTTCTAGGAAATCGTTTGGCGAACGGTCACCAATTCGGTTTTCGTCTCGCACGAATCTCGATTGCTAGTGCTGAGAAACCATTCAATACGCGTAGGGGAATGCCCGAGGGCGCTGACACGCTTTTCGTACTTCGTGAGAAAAAGTTTCGTTACGCCAGACC
>CAYSYX010000567.1:1437-2481 GCA_964435055.1 uncultured Polyangium sp.
CACGATTACGCATACGTGCTGATCACAATGCATCGCGCGGACGCATTCGTGCGCCCACCGCGTTGTGAAGATGTCGTCGTCGTTTGCCTCGTTTGCTCAGGGCATCGAGCGGGTGGTCATACGGAGACAAACCACGCTTCGATACCACGCGTTCGCCGATACAAACCAGTCAAACGGCATTTGACGTTTAATCACCGCGATAAGGAATTTCCCTATGTCTGTAGGGCATTTATGCTTCTCTGCGAAGGTGTTCAATAAGGCAAACCAAATTTGCGGGATTTCTCGACAAGCGCGTCTCCAAACGTTTGTCTTGCCGCATAAATTAAAATAATTTCGACCCGCCAAGGAACATCGTTTGAGCGCCAAGGAACGCTCGAGCGAGGGAGCTCGAGCGTTCGCGCATCCTTAGAAATAGGCATCGAAACTCGATTCTGGTGTGAGATGTTTTGACCACAAAATATAGTTGGTTTGTCGAGCTGACACATAAAATAGTAGTTGCACGAAATTTGCCCATCACCATACTCGCGTTGACATCATGGATAACCAACACGAGCCCGAGGTGCTCGATGGGCAGGGGGCTGCCGTCGAGCCGGACTACGGGGGTCATCTGCTTTTTCCGCGCGCGGAAACGGAAACTGGACCTGACCTACGAAAAATCGACATCATTCAAATCATTCGTACCCATCCGGGCACGAATGTAACGGAAACTTGTCCATACGTTTGGAAAGCTTCTGAATTGCGAGGCTGGGATCAAGTCGTCGAAACGTACGGCGGTGGGTGCCAATATACCGCGATAGGGTATGAACTGAAATCGCATAGGATTACGGCCAGGTCGAAAAGTGTCTATTTTGCGAGCCCGCCAATGAAGCCATTCGTTCCCGTCGCTAATCCAGCTCCGACACCAGCTCCGACAGCCACTGTATCGCAGCCGAATCCTCCTCCGCAGCAACCTGTGCCAGTCCAACCTGCACCCGCGGGAATGGGGCCAGAAGTGGCTGCGCTTGTACACGCAATGGTCGACAGCAATACGAAGCTCATCTGTAC
>CAYSYX010000567.1:2491-6236 GCA_964435055.1 uncultured Polyangium sp.
GCGCAATCAAAACAGCCGCAAGAATCGGCGCTGGAGGGCATCCTACGCGGTATCGTCGTGCCATTGATTGAAAGACACCAACAACCGCCTCCCCAACAAAACACGCTCGAAGTCGTCAGGGAAATCGTGCCTCTTATCAAAGGCAATGGCGAGTCCTCCAAGAGCGGCGGAGCGAATTACGAGCGCGGGATCGAGCGCGGCCTTGAACTCGGACGAACCTTCGGGGGCGGTGCACCTCAAAGCGATGATTTTGGGGAAATAGCAAAATTACTCGGGATTTTCAAATCCGCGACCGGCTCCGCGTCAGCGCTTCCCCCGGTTCCGCCACCGCCACCGCCACCACCACCGCCTCCACCGTCGCCTACTTACGGCTATGCAATGCCGGCATGACCGCCGCCTCCGCCCGGATGGGAATGGGCACATACGCCGATGGGCATTGTTATGCGACCGGTTTCCCCGGCGTATATGCCTCAGCAATACGCGCCTCAGCAATATGCGCCGCCGCCGGTACCACCGCCGCCTCCGCCGGCTACGCCAATGCCTCAGCAATATGCCGTTCCTGCGCCTCCGCCGGTGCAACACGCGCCCGTACACGCACCTGCGGCAATGCCGTCAGCCCCGCCTGAGCCCGCGCCAATGGCGCCGCCACCGCCGCCACCGCCGCCACCGCCCGCTCCGCCTGAGTCTGTGCATGCACAGCCAATGCCTGTGCAACAGCCGTCTGCACCGGTGCCGCTCGTCTCGAATCCCGCGCCAATTCCGTTTTCACCACCCAATGTACCACTGCGACAACCCGCGCCCCCGCTGCCCAATACGTCGGCAACGCCAAATGCGCCCATTACAGAATCAACGCCCGTTACCGAAATCGTTCCACAACGACGAACCACGAAAGGAGGTGCGCCCTTTCTAAAGGCGGCCGGATTCGTGCATGTTCCGCCCGACGGAGCACCGCCTCTCGCGCCGGATAATCCATTCGCCGCCGCGCTGGGCGACGGCGCGGCATTGTTGCAAGATCCCGAATTCATGCAGAAAGCCGCTGCATTCATGTCCGGAGATTTGTCACCGGACAAACTGGCCGAGCTGCTTGCGGCAGCGGAAAAGGCAGGTGGCAAATGATTCGCTCGCGTACGGTGCAATTTGCGTCGAACCTCGATAAAGCCCGTTACATGGCCAATGGTAGCACGAGGGACGTGTATTCGCCAGAGGTTCAACGCTGGGCCGCTGTTTTTAATCGTGTTCCCATGAATGACCGTCCGGCGGCCATACTAAAATTCTGTCAATACGCAATCGATTACGTTCGCGATCCAAAACGCGAAGTTCTCGAAGATGCGTCGGTCACGCTTTGTCGCGGTTTTGGCGATTGCGACGCCAAGACGCGGGTCTTCGTGGCGTTATGCCGCGCGTGCGGAATTCGGGCGCGTGAAAAACCCGTGCGCCCCGACCAGGACTTTCCGCACATCTTCGCCGAAGTGTTTTTTCGAGGGCGCTGGCAACCGGTCGACCCAACGATACTCAATTCGTCGATCGGCAAAATTCCCCCGGGATGGCTGGCTAAGACAAACTATTGGTGACGTCATGAGTAACAAATTGCCTCTTCGGTGCGCCGTTTGTCGACGGCCACGATCACCCCTTTATGGTGGGTTCTGCGAATGCGGTTCGACCGCGTGGGAACTCATTCCGCACGAGGTGCCCGCGGGCATTGTTGTAGAATCGCTCGAGGAGCGTGGCAAGCCGTTGCGAGCGACCCATTTTCCGGCGTTGTTGTCGCAAGCGCTCGGGGGAATTGTGCTCGGACGAAAAGTGCTCGTGGGTGGAGCGCCCGGGGCGGGAAAATCGACCTTATGCGCTGAACTTGCGTCGCAAATTGCGAATAAGCTGGATAAATTGGGGTACTGGCTCGACGCCGAGCAAAATCGGGATCTCGTGCGCGAGCTATTTCCGCGGACGAACTCGTCCTTTTACAATATTCGCTTGGTCAGCAAAGAAAAAATCAACAGCAAAGCCGGCTGGCGCGACGCATTGAAAGCGGTTCCCAAAGACGCCGGCATCATCGTGATTGATTCATTGCAACGTTGGGCCCGGAGTTATGCCGAGCAAACAACGTTGCTCGAATCGCTTGCGACGCTCGAGCCGACGGTGCTCGTGGTATCGCATTTTAATAAAGCGGGGCAATTCGCGGGGCCGATCGGCAACGAATACGACGTGGATGCAACGGCCATCGTGCGCCATAAGAGCGTCGAAATAACCAAATGCCGTTGGAGTCCATGCCCGAGGTTGGTGCAACGGCCAGTGATTTCGTGAAGCAATAAGTACGAGACAAACAACAAGCAAGGGAGGGAGGCATCGTCATGCCGGCAGCCATTACAATGTCCTACGATTACACAGATTCTCTAGACACGGGCGATCCCGATAATGATGAAGTCGTCATTGACGATACGGGGGATTTCCTGCAACAGCTTTTGGGCGGGGGAACTCAAATGCTTTCGTCGGTGCTCGGCGGAGGCAATGGAAAGCCCGGTCAAGGCATTGGTGCGGGCATTGGAGCACTCGCGGGGGCGGGTTTGGGCACGCTCGCGGGAGGTGCCGGTGCTGGAATTGGCGCGGCATTGGGCAAAGCGGCAGGAGGCGCCGTGGAAAAACTCGTTCGAACGCAAACGACCAAGAAGAAGCCGAAGAAACCGGTGGCAAAACAACCGGCTCCACACGCGAAACGTACGCGCGTTCCGACCAAACGCGAACGCAAAATGCTGGCGGAAGCAGAACAAAAGGCGAAACGGACGGGTCAAACCAAATATGTCGAGGAAGCGCATTTACGCGTTTATCGGCCCGCCGAATACAAGCGCAAACGCGATGCGGGATTGCTGTGGTCGCAGGTATACGAGCAAAACGAATTCGAGGACGCCCCTGAAAGTGAATTCGATGAATCGCCGGACCTCGAAGATTCCAATGGTTCGTATGATGAAACCGCCGCGCCGGAAACGCGTCCTCAACCTCGACGGCACATTTCGACCGTGCCCATGACGCAAGAGCAAATGGCGGCGCTCATGAATGCGGTGCCACAGCTCAAATTGCTGGATCCGCGCCTTTTGCGGACGATGTCGGGTTCAGCCGGCACCGCGCGTGATGTGTCGGGGGTCGATCCGACGACGGGCACTTATCATGCAATGCCGGGAGAAACGCCGCACGGCATTACGAAGAAATTGACGGGGCAAGTCGAGCGGACGCAAGAATTGCTTGCGGCAAACCCAGGGAAAACGAATACGGCGAAAGAATGGAACATTCCGCCGGGATGGCTTCAATACGCCAAAGAAACCGGCGCGCCGACATTCATCACCGCGCGGAAATACACGGTGCTTTTGAATGACACGCCGATTGGCATTGCGAAAAAGATGAATGCGTTCGTCAATCGGCCGCAATGGTGGTCGGAGCTGAAAGCGGCGAATCCGCATAAGCCGACGCAATCGGGCACGGGGAATTGGGTATCGCTTTATCCGAATGAGGAAATCGGTATTCCGGATGCATGGCCCGAAACGTCGCTTGCCGTGCCCGTCGCGGAATTGTCCGTGCCGGGAAATCAGACCGAGCCGCCGGGATTGCCCGCACCAGGAAAAACCACGACGCTCGATCCGGGAGTCGTTCCGCATGCGCAAGCATTGCTCGTGAAATGGGCGTTCCAAAATCCAAACGATTGCAATCCGTCGGATTATGGGCGCAATCCGATGGATTTGCTCGGAGGCATTACGCC
>CAYSYX010000568.1:0-6194 GCA_964435055.1 uncultured Polyangium sp.
GTAGAAGTCGGCCATCGCGTCGAGCGTTGCATACAGAAGATCGCCCTTGCGTCGGTTTTTCTCTTCGACCGCCGCCAATCCACCCTGCTCCTTCGTCACCGCAAGAACGTTGCGTACGAGGTAGATCGCGAACGTCGGCGGCGTGTTGTACAGCGAGTTGTTCTCGGCAAACGTTCGGTATTGAAAGATTTTGGGGATGTCCTTGCGCCCCGAAGCCACGAGATCCTTGCGCGCGACGATGACCGCGATCCCCGACGGGCCGATGTTTTTCTGGGCACCCGCGTAGATGAACGCATAACGATTCACATCGATCGGCTTCCACAAGAAATCACTCGACATGTCCGCAAAAAGCGGCGCGCCCGCCGTCTCCGGCACGTAGTGCCATTGCGTTCCGAAAAGCGTGTTGTTCGTCGTGATGTGCACGTACGCCGCACCGGGAGCGATCGCGAGTTCGTCCTGACGAGGTATACGCGTGTAGCGTTTGTCTTTGATCGTCGTGGCGGCGACCCGTACATCGCCGATTCGTTGCGCCTCTTCGTAGGCTTTCTCCGACCAACCACCCGTGATCACGTAGTCCCCCGAGCGACCGGTTCCGAGGAAATTCATCGGGATCATCGCAAACTGGTGACTCGCTCCGCCCTGCAGAAACAAGACGTCGTAGTCGTTTGAAATCCCGAGCAGTTCTCGCAACAGCGAGATCGCTTCGTTGTGCACTTGCTCGTACGCCTTGCCGCGATGGCTGTGCTCGATGATCGACATTCCCGTCCCCTCGAAGTCGAGCATTTCGCGCTGTGCGCGTTCGAGCGCGGCAAGGGGAAGCGCAGCGGGACCAGCATTGAAGTTGTGCACGCGAGCCATGGGATCTCCTCGATTCCCCGGGCCTATAGCACGACCGCGCGTTCGCCCGTATCGTCACGCCATGTCTCCATCGCCGGCGACGCCTCCCGCGCACGTTTCGCCCACCGAAAGCAGGCTCGTAGCCGAGTTTCCTCGCTTGCGGGACGCCGTGCCGTGGATGCCTCTGGCGACGACGCCGACCCCCGTCGAACCTTGCTTCGCCGTCAGCTCGTACCTCGGGCGAAGCGACGTGTGGATGAAACGCGATGATGCGATCCATCCCGTTTTCGGGGGCAACAAGATCCGCCGCTTCGAACACATCCTCGCGGACGTCCAAGACAAAGGCGCCCGAGAGATCGTGACCGTCGGCGGTTTGGCCTCGACGCAAGTGACCGCGACGATTCTGCTGGGAAAAGAGCTCGGCCTGGATGTCACCAGCGTTCTTTTCGACCAACCCATCACGTCCTTCGCCAGACAATCGTTGCTGGTCCAAGCATCGAGCGGCGCGCACTTGATCTATGGCGGAAGCTACGCGCGAACCGCGCTGCTCACGCTCTCGAAACTCTGGCGATCACGCAAATCGGCGTACTTCGTTCCCCCCGGCGCTTCGTCGCCTTTGGCCAATTTGGGGTACGTCGCCGCGGCCTTCGAATTGGCCGACCAGGTTCGTCGGGGTGAAATGCCCCAACCCGACGTGATCGTCGTTCCCGCAGGCAGCGGCGGAACGGCGGCTGCGTTGTGCCTGGGTACGTCACTGCTCGGTTGGGACACGACCGTCGTCGCGGTTCGGATTACCGAACGCCTCGTGTGCAACAGCGCGACCCTGTGCGTGCTCGTCGAACGAACGCGTTCTTTCTTGGCGAAACATGCGGGCGGGTTGCCTCGCCGTTCCGAGGCGAAAGCCCGCATCGTGATGGATCATGGATGTGCGGGGCGAGGGTACGGGCATTCGACTCCGGAGGCTCGAGACGCCTGTGGTGAAGTGGAGAAGCTGATTCAGGTCCCCGGCGAGATCACGTACAGCGGAAAAACGATGGTGGGCCTTCGGCGCGCGTGTGCGGCGTATCCCGGTAAAACGATTCTGCTCTGGAATACGTTGTCGTCCGTATGGCCTCGACCAAACGTGCGTCCAGACGAACTGGCCGAACCGTTTCAGCGCTTCTTCAAGGGGAACATCGAGGTTTGACGGCGGAGATTCGGGATCACGGCGGCGGGGGATAGGCGGGACCGAAGTTCGTTTCGGCGACGTCGTCGTACGTCATGAGCGGCGTACGCACGGCGGGGTTGGCGTAAAGCGGTTTGACCACGCAGCCTTTGGATACACATTCGCCGGGTTTGGCTTCGCGAAACGCGACATCGGCGACCATCCAAAAACGATTGCCCGTGGGCAAACCCGCGCCGTCTCCGGATGTGAACGTGATCTGTTGTTCGGGATCGTAAAAACCCTTGGATCCAAGCTCGGCCGTGAGCGCTCCGTCGCAGAAGATCTTCACGACGGGGTGCACATCGTACGTTTTGCCTCCGTTGTCGTAGTAGTGCACGCCGACACGGAACCACTGCGTCTTCGGCGGGAAGTCGACGTTGATGTTCTCAGGGGCGCAGAAATCCGTGTCGTCCGGATTGGAAACCGTTGGATTGCAACTGATGTTGTCGAGGTCGAGGCGCGGGTTGTGACACCCTTTGCCCTCGAGCTGCCAATCATTGCCCACGCCGCGCGGCGCGAAGTAGCAGTTGTTCTTTTCGAACACGGGATCTTTCCACCAGCTCACGGGATCCGGCGGCATCGCATTGAGCGGGAACCATTCGGGTGTGTCGCCGCCGAGGCCGGTGAAGTCGCTGATCGTGCAATTGCCGTAACCGCAATCTTGAGGCGCTCCGCTCACGCTCCACGGCTGCGTGTTGTTCGGTTGATGCAGGTGCAGGTCGAGATCCACGCCGTCGCCGCCGAGGTCATGCTCCCAAGAAAGTTCGACGCGCAAGCCGAGTGCCCCGACAAACAGCGGATAGGTGCACGACTCCATCATGCCGTTGGCGAGCGTCTTGGTGTACGTGACCGAGTATTCGCCGGATTGGAGCGGCTTGAAGTCATCGGACGGATTGGCTCCGCCGACGGAAGGGCAGGGACTGACGCCGTCGGGGCACTTGACCGTCCACGATTCGGCGATGGCGTCGGCGCTGAAGGTCCCCGTTCCCACCTTGAGGTCTGTCGTGAGAAACGGTGGCGAGCTGATCGCATGGCAGCCTTGTTGATCGTTCATGAAACACGATTGCGTCGCGTGAACGCCGCCGATGCACGGACCCCACTTGCCGTTCTCGCTGCACTTCTCGACGCCGTCAAAACAACCGGGGCTGCCGCGGTACGACGGATCTCCGAGGAAACACGACTGAACTTGACCTGTGGAGCACGAGCAATCTTCGTCGGCTTCGCCGTCGCAGTCGTCATCCGTGCCGAGATGGAAGTCGTCGCAAAGTTCTTTCGGACCGCAGGCGGTGCCGCAGGGATTCATCGGCACGTCGATCGCGACGTCGCCACCTGCGTCCGGAATGAAAAATCCTCCGCCATCGCCGCTCGATGTCGAGCCCGAGGAGCTCGAAGCAGGCGATTCACCGCCTTCGCCGCCGCCCCCGGTCGTCGTTCTACCCGTGCCGCCGGCTGAACAACCGGGGCCCAGGGCTGCACCCGTGGACAAACCCAGCAACGCAAAGATGACAAGTCCAAGATTTCGACGGCGGCGCATGAGACTCCTTTCGCCTACGAACACGGAACACGGGGAAACGTGATGCGAGGTAGGGGTTTGGGGCGCAGAACGCCGAAGACGACTCGGAGCCCCAAATGTTCAACCTGGTTCGAGTCTACCGCGCCGTGAGGCGAGGGCAGGGAAGTACTTGCCGAGGAAGCTTTACACGAATTTGTCGAACGAGGGTTTGGCGGACTGAACCGTCTTCTCAGGTCCCGTGAGCTTGAAGAACGTGAGCGATCCTTGGGTTTCGGCGATGGCGCCGAGCATGGCCCAATTGGGCTTGGAACCGGCCGAAGCCGCGCCCGGCATGCCTCCACCCGCAAACGTTCCGTGCAGCTCCACGACGGTTACATCGAGATCGCCGACTTTCATCTGTTTGCGCGCGACCGGAGCGTCTTTGCTGCGCTCGAATTGACCCGCCCAGCGCTGCACGTTGGCGTCGACCGTTCCGCCGGCTTGCGAAACGGCCAGCTCCGCGTCCTCCGTGTCGCCTTCCGCGCGCGGAATCTTGAACGTCGCTTTGCGCATTTGGTTCGGGTTCTCGACCTTCTGCCAAGCGGCGGGAGCTTCGTAAACGACTTCGGTCGGACGTGCGGGCGCCGCCGGTTTGGCTTGGGCACTGGGCGTCGGGGTTGCCGCGGGCGTACGTTCCGGCGCTGCGGTCGGAGTAGGCTCCGGGGGTTTGTCGCAGGCCAAAATACCCGCTCCGACAAACGCGACGATCGACAGGATCCGAGCAGATGCACGCATGACTCAATAACCTTCCGTCTTGCAGATGATCTCGTTCATGATCTCGCGCGTTCCTCCGCCGATGGGAAAAAGACGCGCGTCGCGAAACAATCGCTCGACGAGCGTTTCGCGCATGTAGCCGTAGCCGCCATGGATTTGTACGGCTTCATCGCACACGTAGCAGCACATGTCCGTGGCCGTGTTCTTCGTCATAGCGGCCAGTCCCGGGACAAACTCGCCGCGAAGATACCGCTGAAGTGTTTCGTTCATGAGCGATCGCGCCGCCTGGATCCGCGTGAGCATGTCCGCGAGTTTGTGGCGCAAAACTTGGAAGCCCATGAGGGTTTTTCCAAAAGCTTTTCGTTCACGCGCGTAACGAACCGATTCGTTGTACGCGAGGATCGCGATTGCGACGCAATTGCCGGCCAGGAGCAATCGTTCGACCGCGAAGTTCGTCATGATGGGGACAAACCCTGCGTTTTCCTCGCCAATCCGATTCGCCACCGGAACGCGGCAATCTTCGAATACCAGCTCCGCCGTGTCCGATGCCCACCACCCCATCTTGTCGAGCTTCTTCGCCACGGAAAAACCCGGCGTACCTTTTTCGATCACGAGCAGCGAGATCCCTCCGTGACCGGGACCTCCCGTGCGCACGGCCGTCGTGACGAAGTCCGCACGGCAACCCGACGTGATGAACGTTTTGGCCCCGTTGACGATGTAGTGATCTCCGTCCCGAACCGCACGCGTCGCCAAGGACGCGACGTCACTGCCGCCGCCTGGTTCGGTGATCGCCAGGGCCGCGATTTTGTCCCCGGCCAAAACAGGCGGGATGTACCGCTTTTTCTGTTCATCCGTGCCGTGGTTGAGGATCGGAGGAAGCGCGATCGCGTGGCTCCCAATGCCCGAGGATGTGCCGACCGATCGACCCGCGATGATCATTTCTTCTGCGGCAGCCATCGCGTGCGACAGATCTCCGCCCGATCCGCCGAAGGCTTCGGGGTACCCAATGCCGAGTAAACCTGCGTCGCCAAACTTCTTGTAGAGCTCGCGGGGAAATTCGTTGGCTTCTTCCCACGCATGAGCGAACGGGGCGATGTCGCGCTCGGACAAACGTCGAATTTGCGCGCGGATTTGCGCGTGAACATCGGTTTCGTGCAGGGGCGGAGGGAACGTCACGGCTGGTTTGTCCTGGGTTGAAAACAAAAGCTTCTCACTCGGTTCGCGTCGTCAGATCGTCCGAACCGTCGAGTTTTACGCTGCGGTTTCAGACTCCGAACCGGAGTCTCGATCAGTGGCCTCAACCTCCACCGGCGGGAGCAGGCGCCGCGGGAGCAGCTGCGGCCGCAGCTACGGCGGCATTCGGCTGGGGAGCGGCACGATTCGCTGCTGCGGGAACAACAGCGGGCTCGGCCTTGATGGTGATCTCATTCGAGCGCGCAAGATCGGCGCACGCGGAGGTGGCGAGCGATGCGATCGCCAGGGCGAACATCGCGAGGCAACGTCGGAAAAGCACGCGGCGAGGCTATCACCCGAGGGCGAAGTTTTCATCCGGTGTGTGCTCGATGTCCCGTCGCGTGGGCGATCGTGCTACCAAGGCGGCGCATGGAACCCGTATTTCGCCGCGCATTCAACTCCGCCTTCGGTCCCAATACGTACGCCGACTTCATGCAACGTTTCGAGAAACGCGTGGGGACTTCGATCGCCTACCGCGTCGCCGAAACGCCCCTGTTTTTGCCTGAAAATCTGCGTGCGTATCTCTCGCGATCCGCCACCGAGATCGTGCAGCAAATCTCGCGACCCGACGTGATCGCGAAAATGAAAAAAGCCATCCCGGCCCACGTCGACACGCCCGGCATGGATCACTTGCCCAACTGCGTGCAAGTCGAC
>CAYSYX010000569.1:0-3948 GCA_964435055.1 uncultured Polyangium sp.
CGAGGCACCTGCACCGTCGCAACACCCTCCTCAACAACGCGTTCATCCATGCAGCACGATTTTTTCATCATCCCATGAATTTCTCCGACCGCTCTTGCACCTACGCATCCGTCACCAACGATTGCCGTGGCGCGCTCCAGCAGCGTTGCAACAGGGTTCAACACATTGCGTGGATCCCTCCAGCAACGTTTCAGCTCGAGCCAACACCTTGCAATCGTGGTCGACGCATTCGTGCAACAACGTTCATCAGGAGGTGTTCCATGGAAATTCCCACTCTCAATACCCCTGTCACCAAATGCCTCGCCCTGGCTACGTTCGCGGGCCAGATGCTGAGCAAATATGCCGCGACCAATGCCGTCTTGCTCGAACTCGCCACGAAAATGTTCGGCGCTCGCGATAAACTTGCCACCGCAGAACAAGCCCACGAGGCGGCCGAAGCGAATGTATTGCCCATGCGTGTGAATGTCCGTTTTGCCGACCACGAATCCGATGAATGCATCAAACAACGCAAACGCACCGCTCAATTGGCCGATGGTGAAACCGAAGGGCCTTATGTTTTGCATTTGTTTCCGAATGGCACGACGCCATTGACGCGACCCGTCGGCGCGGCGCAAATCAAAGAAATGCGTGCGCTCGAAGGACGTTACGACGCCTTGCTCGACCGGTGGCCCGATGCCATGGCCGAGAAAAACATCGTCACAACGCTTCGGCAACGTTATGAACAATCGCTCGCGGAACGAGCTGCTGCCGAACAAACGGTCATCGATACGAAGGCGGCACGGGACTTGGCCAAAGAGGATTTTCTCGATGTGTATGCAGAAATAGCCAATCGTATTCGGTCTCTGTTTCCGCGAAACAAGCCCAAGCAAGACTTGTTTTTCGATGCCGTAACGAATCGCGTGCGCTCCGAAAACGATACCAACGAGGCCGTCGCGTGACGGTCGACGATACGTGAAGAAACAGCCTCGTGGTTTGTCCACGGGGCTGTTTGCGGCCAAGAGATTTTATTGGCTCCCCAATAGCCGGGCAATACCCGCCGTACATCGTCCGGAGCCAGGAAGCACCCACAAAGCCCCGACAAGGAGAAGTCGGACAAACCCATGGCAATCGCTCCGGACATCTCCGCGCCATGCATGAGCGTCACGCGATGAGTTCGTCCACGGATGCGACCGAAATGGCGAGGCCAATCCACTGTTCGAGCAGCGCGATGTCATTGCAGGCAAGGATACGCGTCCGCGCAGCGTCGCTGACAGCCATTCCTCGAGCAGCGAAAATTGTGAAAATTGCCGACGTTTTGCCTTCGACAGCGCCTGCCTTGTGCCCTTCGACAACGCCTGCCTTGTGCCCTTCGACAACGCCTGCCTTGTGCCCTTCGACAACGCCTGCCTTGTGCCCTTCGACCCACTTGGCGTCAATGAGCACGCGCAATTGCTCGATTTCGTCGACGGCTTTGTGATAGGCTTCGAGTTCGTCTTTCGTGAAAGTCATTTGATTGGCGATACTGAGAGCTTCACGATATCGTATGTCCGGCAAGTCATCGGGGATTTCGGACAACGTGGGTGCATGGACGAAAAGCCAGGCCCACAGCGCAGCGCCCGCCTCCTTGGGTTTTTCCTTGGGAACCTTGGGCAATTCCAAAAAAGCATATTGGATTTGAAGCAGCCCGTGATTGAGCGACGTGCGCTCACGCATGTTCCAACGGCTGAGCATGGGTACGGTGGGCAAACCATTCGCCTTTTGTTCTGCGTCCGACCATAAGTTGAAGTCGCAAATCGAAACGGCGACGACATCTTCGAGTTTCGTATAGGGTTCGCCGGCCATCAATTGATCGGCATAAGCTTTTGCAGCATTGTAAACCACGCGTTTGTCAAAACCGGGTACGTGGACGAGCTGCATTTCCACGATGAACTTGGCCCCAAGGCGATCGCGGCAACGGACATCGAGAATGGACAGCTTGAAGCCCGGGATGAGTGGCAATTGTTCACCGGGCAGATATTCGATGGATTCAATGGTGCGGTCGCCGGAGCGTTCGAGCAGATCGTTCAGCAGACAACGAAGAATTTCCGGATTCGTCGCGAAGATCCGTCGAAACACGAAGTCATTTTTCATGTCGGCGAACAACATGGCGCGATGCTGTCATGCTCGTGCGTGAGGTGCAAGCAGAAAGAGCGTCGGGGGCTCAATGCGTCATTGCGTGCTGAACAGTTGTATCATTCGTCATCGAGGATCTTCTGGAAGAACGCTTGGGTATTGCCGATATGCTGGTGCCCGGGGAAGTGGGAACCGGCGGGATGATGTCGCGGTTTTAATGGTCAAAACCGCAATTTCCCTTCGAGCACCATGACCGCTCCTCCGCGAAGCTCGACGCGATTTCCCTCGAGCGTGCAATCTAGTTCGTCGACACAGTGAAGATGACCGGTTCGGTCGAGGACGCGATTTTCCACGACGCCCCTACAAGAAATCAACCAATCAACATCCGCGTGTCGACGAACTAGGCTCGTTGCACTTCCGGGAATTGCAGCGCAGGCATCGATGACGAGCAACACGTCTCTTGGGTTTTTCCAGCGTCGAAGGCACATTCACCGGCACGCTATCCTTTTTCGTGTAACATCGATCCGTGATTGGAGTAGCGTTGATCCATGACAATACATTCTCGAATGCGGGTGTTCGTTTTCCCTTTGCTCGTCGCGCTGGTCGGATGTGGTGGAACCGATCCGACGAACAACACCACAGGGGCCGGTAATTCCGGCGGACAAGGTGGTAGCGGCAATTCCGGCGGCCAAGGCGGCGAGGGGAATGCCGGTGGTCAAGGTGGTAGCGGCAATACCGGCGGACAAGGTGGCGGATATGTTGCCAGCAACATCGTTTTGGACACGACGTTTGGCGAAAACGGTATCGCCCGCGCGTCGCGCCCGTACAGCACCGATAACATTTACGCTGCGGATTGGATGCCCGACGGCTCCATTCTTTACGGCGGGAGCACGGGCGGCCATTACGACTTCCAGTCGGACGCACTTCTTGCCCGATTTACATCCGCTGGTGAGCCCGATACGACCTTTGGAAATGGTGGATTCATCCTGCTGCCGCTGGGGAACCGCGCCAAGATCACCGATATCGAAAGTTTCCCGGACGGTAGTGCCATCGTTGGTGGAATCATCTTCCACGATACCGCCATGGTCATAGACGCATTTCTCGCGCGTATCGATGCCAATGGCGCGCTCGTGCCGACGTTCGGCACCAATGGTTTGATCCGCGTCCCCTCCAATTTGGAGTATTATGCCCGAGTCGCGCGTTCGGATGCGGGCCAAATCTTGTTTTTTATTGGTGATGGCAGCGACGCTTCGATCTTGCGTTACGACGCGAATGGCAACCTCGATACGACGTTCGGTAATGGCGGCCGGGTGACTTTTGCCAAATCAGGACCGCGAGATCTTTTGGTCGAGCCGGACGGCAGCTACCTCGTGCTCAGCATCGGCTACACGTTCGCCGACAATTGGCTCTATCACCTCGACCAGAACGGCGCATTCGATGCATCTTTCGGTGTGGGCGGTCGAATCGCAGTGCCCGAAAACCCACTCGATATCGAACGGCACGATAGCGGCAAAATCCTCGTTGCAGGAGGTGACGCTGTCTCCGGTTGGATCGTGCAATTCGATAGCAATGGTCAACCCGACATTGCATTTGGGGCGAACGGCGCCGTCAGTGTGCCTTTCAATCGCGGAATCTCGGCGCTCGAGTGGCTCTCCAATGGGGATTTTCTGGCGGTTGAGGCGAGCGTCGGTGTGCCCCCGGGGGGAACGTACGCGAATGTGCATCGGTTTGCGCCCGATGGAATTCCGGTCATCTGGAATTCGGACGCTCAATCGCCGCTGGGTTTAGCGCTGGCAGGGAGTGTGGTGACGGAGGTTTTGCAACGAAATGGGGACGTCTATTTCGTCGGCTCGCAAC
>CAYSYX010000569.1:3958-6175 GCA_964435055.1 uncultured Polyangium sp.
CGCAACGCGGAACCGTCGCGAAATCCGACCGCGAAATCATGACGATGTCCGTTCATGACGATGCCGGCGTAAACGCTGCATTCGGCACCGATGGCTTGGTCATGGTCGGTTCGAAGGCACCTCCCGAGCAGCTTTTCGATATGGCCCGCGCATCGGATGGCTCGATCATAGCCAAGGGTGTCGACGCCATGTTCGCGCGATTCGTGAATGGCAAACACGATACGACATGGTCGACGAATGGTTTTATGGAGGTGTCCCCCAAGCCGATTGCGTTCTATTCGTTCAACCTCGACGAGAAGGATCGCCTCGTCATTGGCGGATTCAAGCAACCCGGGCCTGCAGTGGGGCGTTTTCTGCAAACGGGTGATTTGGACACGTCATTTGGGACGATGGGCGTGAGCATGGTTTTGTTCAACGGCGGTGGCGCATACGATATCGTGGTCGATAACAAGCAGCGCATCATTGGTTGTGGCGGTGTTTTTAATCTTGGCCCCATCGTGATGCGATTTCTCGACGATGGGACGCTCGATCCAGTATTTGGCCCGGGCGCGACAGTCGGAGTCGCCGATCCCGCAGCGGGGATTGGTGAAGGGAACGCAAATAAGTGCCTCGTAGATGCGAACGACAAGATTACATTGATCGCATCGAGCGTCGACAAAACTTATTTCGCACGGCTCAACGAAGACGGCACGAGGGATACATCCTTTGGTACGGCGGGAGGCCCCACGGTCGTCATGAAAGGGATCACGGCATCGGATATGATTCCGCGCAAATCAGGTGGATTCCTCGTCGTAGGGGGAACGAACACGTGTTCGACGGGTGGGGCATGCGACACGTTTGTCATGGCATTTCGAGGTGACGGTACGCTCGACGAAGGATTCGGCACGGGTGGATTTACGCAGATAACCGAAGCGACTAACAACGCGCCGAACGGTTTGGCGGAATTCCCCAATGGTGAGATCGTCGTCGCCGGCAGCATTTTGGACGATATTACGTCAAAACTCGTCCTTTGGGTGTTGCGTCCGGATGGAACGATGGACGCGAACGCCAAACGTTTCGTATTGCCCTTCAAGAGCGGAGCGACTTCGGCGCTGCTCGATAACAATGGGCTGCTCATTGGTGGCTGGGCCGATAGTCCGATAACGGGAGCGGATATGGTCCTGTTGCGATTCACGTTCTGATTGAATCGGGTCAGGCGCTGTCGGAGCCTTCACTGCGGAGAAGTGGGAACCGGCGGGATGATGTCGCGGTTTTAATGGTCAAAACCGCAATTTCCCTTCGAGCACCATGACCGCACCTCCGCGAAGCTCGACGCGATTTCCCTCGAGCGTGCAATCGAGATCCCCGCTTCGGGTACTGACCTGACGAGCGCGCAGGTTTTTCTTGCCAAGTTTATCCGCCCAATACGGCACGAGCGAACAATGCAAGGAGCCCGTGACGGGATCCTCCGGAACGCCTTTTGCGGGAGCGAAAAATCGCGAAACGAAATCGACGTCCGCGTCTTTGTGCGATCCCGGAGCGGTAATGGCGACGGCAAACGTGGGCAGTTCCGCGATTTTGCCCATATCCGGTTTGACCGCGCGAACCATTTCGGCGTTATCGTACACGGCGATCAGGTCGCGCGCTTGCAACGCGTACGTGGGACGCACGCCGAGCGCTGCGACGAGGTCTCCCGTGACGATCGTGGGCATCGGCGGACGCGCGGGCAAATCGAGCGCCCACGTGCCTTCGCCGGCTCGTTTGACAACCAACGGTCCACTTCGGGTTTGGAATGTAACGGCATTCCAAGAGGGCTCGATACGCTCCAAAACAAGCGCACCCGAAGCCAACGTGGCATGCCCGCACAGCTCGACTTCGACGGTGGGTGTAAACCAACGCAGGTCGAATTGGTCGCCGTTACGCACGAAAAATGCCGTTTCGGCAAGATTGTTTTCTGCGGCAATCGCCAGCATCGTTTCGTCCGGAAGCCACGCGTCGAGCGGACAAACTGCGGCGGGATTGCCGGCAAAAGGTCGATGGGTAAATGCGTCGATTTGATAGATCGGGATTTCAGTCATCGGATTGCGCAACATGTCCCGGCCCGCTTCGTGCGTCAATCAAAAACGTCGACGTATAGCCACGCTCCCGGGCTTCGCCCGGACCCACAAGGGCTCCTCGCCCTTGACCCGCGCAAGGGCCCAGGCCCTTGACCCTTGTATTGGTTTGTCCACTACGTGG
>CAYSYX010000570.1:0-6166 GCA_964435055.1 uncultured Polyangium sp.
CCGCACCATGGGCTTCACGGACCACATTGCGCACGAAATTCGGTTTGCCCAGCGTCCGATATTGATCGAAATCATAGAAAAACGTCGTCGTCGGATCGGCCAACGTATCGCCATCGGACGAACCCACTTTGCCCATCACCGCCGTCGTTATCACCATGCCCAGTTCGTCGATTTGCGCCGCGTTGCGATTGCCATTCGGATCCGTCACCAACACCGGACCCAGCACGCGATAGTCGTTTTGCACGACAATCTGATTCTGCAAAGCATCCTCGACTTGGTTCACCAACACGCAATACGAATCGTACGTAATCGATGTTTCCCCGCCAAACGCGTCGCGCACCTTCGTTGCATGGTAAAACTTTGCCGGATCAAAGAGCTCGCGTCCCGTCGGCAACCAATACACACCGCCTTCGTCGATGTACCCGCCTTCCTGAAGAATCGCCGGCGTCACGCGCGTCCCAAATGCATTCGTCAAAAGCCCCGGCGTGAATGCAAGCGCGTAGGTTTCGTACGGCAAGGCCAACGCATCCACCTGTCCAAACGGCAGCGCGCTGGGCGCAGCCGGGAGCGAATTGCTGTTGTAATACGCTTGCCTTATATGCTCGACCAAACGTTTCTGATGCGTCAAACCCGTGGGCGTCGCTTCATACGCAATTTCCGCGGCGGAGTCTGCCGCCACAAGCACAGCATCGAATGTCATCAATGCGCTTTGGGTCGTCAAAAGTCCCGTCCATTGGTACGTCCGAGTTTGCTTGGGCACACCAATACGATACCAGGTTGACTCGTCCGCCTTGTTGATGACCTCGGTCTCCGTCAATGTCGCCAATAGTTTTTGCTCCGGGTATTGCGCCGGAACCGTCCGTCGCGCGTAAGCAATCGAAGCCGACCGCGTTACGTGCCCATACGGATCCAGCGCGAGCGCCAGCGTATGCACCACGCGCGGATCGCTCGCATTACGCTCGTAATGCACATCCACGCTCTCGCGCACGTACGCGAAGAACGAACCATATCGTTTGACAGTCGAAGCTTGCACCGGCAAAATGCCCGGACAAACTTCGGTCACCTTGTACGGATGTTCCTCGAGCGCCGTACCATCGAGCGCGTACACTTCCTGTCGCAACATCTGCCCCTTCAGCGCCCGACACGCTTCCCGAATGTCTTTGGCCGACAAACCTCCAGGCACGACTCCATCCGGCAATGTCGGTGCATTCACGTCACCCCGGTAATACTCTTTCTCGTATTGCTTCGAAATACGCCCCTGATCAAAATAGGCTCCCGTATGGAACCACGTTTTTGTCACGACCGGCGGCAAATGAAATTCTTCGTCGACCGGCAAAGCATTCGGGAACAACCCTTTGCCACGATCCGTCGAATACGACTCCGCATCGAATTGCTCCACCAGGCCAAACCCACGGAATTCCCGCTCCGCCGCATCGTAATACCCATGATGATACTTGTACGTGCTCACGAAACGCACTTTGCGCACCGCATCGTACGTCTCGGTTCGCGTAAGCACGTGGACCGGAAATGACAAGCGCGTCACCCATTTCTTCCCCGCTTTCAGGTCTTCCAGGTAAAACTTCGTGGACGACGCATACTCGAATTTCGTTTCGGCGCCCATGTTGTTTTTCACGGACGTCATCAAAAACGGCTTCTTGCCGCCCATTAAATCCACATAGCGCATCGGCGGTCGAGCAACCCCACGCCACGGGGACGACCACACCAAACACGACGTACCCTGGCCCAATAAATCCACCACGCTCACCGTTGACGCCGCATCGTGCGTCGGAAAACTCGTCAATCGTTCCGGTGCGGAAAACCCATTGCCCGCTTGATTGAAGACGATCAGCACTCCGTCGCTGCCCACGTACACGATGTCCGTGGTTCCCGTGCCGTCGATATCCGCCAAGCGAATGCGTCGCGCATCGAATCGGTGCGTCTCATCGAACAGCGGCGCATTGGCCATTTGCACTTTCGCGCCGAAATGACCATAACCAAGATTTGGCCAATAACAAACATTTCCATTCCAAATTCGCACGATGTCCGGCAATCCATCGCCTGTCATGTCGGCGACGAAAATCGCCCCGGAAACATCTGCAAACACCGACGAAGGCCCACGTTCTTGATCGTACGTCATGGCCACTTCGCGCGCTTTGTCCCAACCTTCGATACCTCGGGAAGGGAACCACAAATGCAGGCATTGGTTTGTCACGAGCACGTCGTCAAACCCATCACCGTCGAGGTCGAGCTGGCGCACATTCGGATCCCGAAAATCCACATTCGGCTGCGAAGCAAAGGGCGTGAATGGCCCCCATCCGCCCTCGCGTGTGCGCGCGTGAAACCCTGCGGGAGTTCCAGTGGGAAATTGCACCAAACACGGCCGTCCTTCACGCCCCACGTCCGCGATTTGCGTTTGTCCACCCGCAGTCATACTCGGTTGGCTCGTCAAACGACGCGCTGGAGCAAACATCCCGTCACCCAGGTTTTGCTTGTAATACCACGCCCCTTCACGTTGGCACAAAATCCCCGATAATCCTTCGCCGTCCACGTCGGCCCATTGCGCCAAACGTTCGTCGACGCCTTCCGGAATGTCGGCCACGCTTTTTTCATCGAAAACCTTGACGGCTTTGTGCAACTCGCGCGGCGAATAAGCAAATTCCAACGGCGGCAGCGACTTCTTCGAATATCCCGAGACCGTCTTGATGTACCCCGATTGCGTCACCGCCGTCATTCGTGTCAATGTCGGGTTTTCATCGTATGTGAAGTCCGTCGAACGCACCATCACCGGGGTTGTGCCGAGTTCGGGAAAACGGTGAAACATCAGCACGCGACGACAAAGCCGATAGGTGCGAATATCGAACCGCGATCGATAGGTCGAAAACGCGTCTTGGCGACAAGACCACGGCGTGGTTTCGGTCGGCGTTGGAGCTGTTGCATCGTGTTCGCCGTAATCGAACACCACCTCGAAGTGAAACGAGTTGGTTTGGAATGGCGTATCATTTCCGTACTGAATACGTTTCACGTATCGGTTCGTCATGGTCGATCGGCCATCGTGCCGGTGTTGTTCGTAACTGGCCGATTTGGAAACGTTTGCGTAGTCTTCGCCCTTGTATTCGTACAGCGTGATATTGCCTTTGGCATCTTGCACTCGCTCGAGCAGCCACGAAAACACGAGCGTCGGGTGTTTTGGATCGGCGATACGCGCTTGCGCCGATTGGCCGAAGATGCTCGTGATGTTGTCTTTTGTTATCGTCCGCCAATACACGTTACCGTTGTCGTCCACGCGTTCGATACGCGCAAAAAGCCCCTCGACACGTGGACGATAACGAATCACGTTTGTCGGCGGCGCGGGCTGGTCGTTGCACCGAACCAAGTCTTCGGCGCCGGAAATAACAAACGTGTCCGAATCGCGGTGGTCTTCATATTCGGGCAAACCGCGTTCGGTTTTTCGCGAAATCGAGGGCACGGAGAGTCGAAAGCCTGCACCGAACGGACCATTTTCGCCGCCGGAATCATACGCGACGGACAGTTCCGGGCCAAACCCGCCGCGACCTGGTGACGCGGCAATCGGAATCGTTAATGATCCCGTGCCTGACACCAAATTCGCGGCGAATTTTTCGCCAATGCCCCGCACTGCGCCTCCGCCTTTCGGCAACGAAGGATTGGGCGCTTTTACTGCATTCGGCGCGGTGACATTCGGCTTCGGTGCAAAACCTTTCGACTCCATGACGAGCCCTCTATCGACTCGATTGCCGGCAGTTACGAACGCATCACGATTCAGAATTTCTGGTACGTGCAGACGATCCAGATATCGTCCAATGAAAGCCCGCTGGGAACCACCAGCGTCCATGAATTGGTGCCGTTTACGCTGTCATCCGCGATAGTCTGCGCGAACGATTCCACTAAGGCGTTATGGAACAGCCTTCCGAACGCCCCGCCATTATATGCCAAGCTCAACGTCCTTGCTTCGGCGGCTTGTGGGAGTACCCCAGGAGCGCATAAGGTCGCGGATATTGTGGTCGTGTCTGTACCCGGCTTTCTCGCGAAAACTTGCACCGCAGTGATCTTGAGGGCGTCTTTGCCGCGTATCGACTGGAAATGTTTCCTCGCAAAGGGCAGAGCCAGGGTTTGGCTTGTCGCACCTGGCGCAACGGTCGTAAACACCGCCCATTCTCCAGGAAAATCTGTCTTCGCGCTGAAAAGCCGATATCCCTTCGGGCCATTGTTGAGTTCCAGTGCTTCTTCCGCCTTGGTTTGGAATTGTGCAACTCCGCTTTCTCGGGCCATGTAGCGAATATGCAGAATCACGTCCTTGGCATCGGACAACCGGAATCGATTCGTCTTTGGATCCAGCGAAATTCGCCACAAGCCTTCGACGCCCGCTCCTTCGAAGGGCAAGTAGCGTTCGTCGCGGAACACCAACTCGAACATACCAGCATCCTGTTGTGCACTGCTCGTCACGATGGATTGCGCCAATACCCGATTGTCCACGAATCGCGTGTCGCTCGTGCCCGTTCGCGCATACCCACCATTCAACGAATCGGTCATGCGCACCGTGTTGGTGACCAGGGCGAGTTTGCTATTCACGCCCGCGTACGTTCCGCTCACCACGGGTATGCTCATGCTGACGGACTTGATCCGGCGCAGATAATGGCCCGGCCAATCTTGATCGAACATCCATTCTTCGAGATTCACATCGCACGAATGCTCAGTTTCGTGTTCGCGGAGTTTTAGCAAAGCCAATGGCGCAATCTCCGCCAAAGACACGTGCTTTGTTATCTCGAATTCGCGTTTGTTCAGCTCCAGATACGCGGCATCCATGCGTCGCAAATCGTGTTGCAATCGTTCCCCGGCCAAAAGGCCATCGGTTGTCTTGTCCCAATAGGCCGGTTGCAAGTACGTTTCGTTTGGCAGGGCCAACTCGAATTGGAATGCCTTTTGCGCGCGTTTGGCCAAATCATACGCCACTTTGTAGGCTTGGAAGTAGATTTCCTTCACCTTCGTGATGAACCATTCGTACAATTCTTCGCGTGTGTATTTCGTGCGCAAGTAATCGTCGATTTCCTTGGCGTTTTTCAGCGATTGATCATGATTTTGCAATTCCTTCTGCGCGATGTCGAGCCGAATCTCCGCCGCGGCAATTTGACGATCGATCTGCGTCAATTCCCGTTCGGCCAGTTTTTCCTGGAGTTTCCAGTCCGCCCAGCGACGTTCTGTGTTACCCGCAGTTGTGGCTAGACTTGCGCCGGCATTGAGTCCCGATGCAACAGCGCCAAATCCTCTAGCCATCCCATTGAAAATGTTGGCGAACGATTCTCCGCCGTATTCGGCCAGAAAGATCGGGATTATACCTGCGGCTCCCGCTGTGAATTGAGGGGCGGCGGAAGAGGCCATTGCCAACAAGTAGGACCCCTCAGACAAACCATTCGCAACCAACGCGCCAATCGCAAGCCCCCGGGCAAGTTCCTCCTGCGCGATTTCTTTCGGAATATCGCGATAATACGCGTGTCGTTCCGCAATCACCTCCCGCGAACGACGTAATCCTTCGAGCGTTTCGCGGGCCTCCTCGATTTGACGCCGTTTCACGTCGCGCACGCGTGTAAGCATATCGATTTCCTGCGTCGACCGGAGTTTTGACAACGCTTCGCCATCGCGTTTTTCCAAGGCCGATAACAAAGCATTGCCCATGGCCGCCACGCTGCCCGCAAATTCCACCGCTTTCGGCAACAACACCGAAAAACGATATTTGGGCAGCGGAATGGATACATCCGCCAGCACTTCGCCCAAATCGAGTCCCGCGGCCGTGGCTTTCACCAGCAAACCCGGATCGAGCGGCGCCTCGAACAACGGCAATTGCCGCACCACACCGTCGATATTCATGCAACAACGCACTTTTAACAAACGGTCCTCCACCGTATCCCACAAGGCCAACATATTTTCATTATGAGGCACGCAGAAATACGGCAAATGCCACGTCGGAGCCGGTTGTCTGTCCGAGCAACAAATCACCGTTGTTCGCGGTTCGGGCACGATGACTTCGAGCTGCAAAAGCGCATTGGCGTCTGCGCTTGCCGTCTCGAGTTGCGCGTAGGTTTTCGCGCCGACATCGTCTGCCTCGACGACCCGCGGTCGTTTTCCCAGAATATGGGAAGCCAAGATGTACAAC
>CAYSYX010000571.1:0-6160 GCA_964435055.1 uncultured Polyangium sp.
CTCGCGTGTCGTGCGCGCGGATCTGCTGGCGCGTGTCGGTGCGCTCGAAGAGGACGGCGCGATCGATGCCGGCAGCGACGAGGTGCTCGCGGTACTTCGCCGCGGTGTGGTTGATGTTGACACGTTCGCCGGTGAGGTCGACGAAGACGAAGTCGTTGGCCTTGGTCGAGATGCCACGGTCCGAAAGAAGGGTGCGCCATGCCCCGAGGGCTCGCGCGACGCCGGGTGACAATGCCCACGCGCGTGGGTCGTTGGTCTTGTTGACGTCGAGGACGACACTACCGCGATCGATGTCGAAATCGGACCACGTGAGGCGTGCGGCTTCGTTGACTCGTGGGCCTTCGCGATGAAGGAAGCCGTAAAAGACGCGGTACTCGAGCGGAACGGCGCCCGATGCAATGAGCTTGGCGTCCTCATCAGGATAGACCCAGCCCTTCGCTTTGCCGGGTCCAATTTTGGGGAGGAATCCAGACGGCAATGGGTTTGTCGAGATGAGTTGCAACGGAAAAACCGCCAACTTGCAAATGCGATGGAGCAATTGCGCGACCTGTCGACGCGTGGCCACCGCACGACCCTCCGTAATGCCTCGCATCACGATGCGCGCATGATCGAGCGTAAACGCATCAATGCGAATATCGCCGACAACAGGGTATACGTAGTTTTCGAGGCGGCTGATGTCGTGGCCGACCGATTTCTTTACGCGCACGTGATCCGGATAATCGCGCGCAAGGTCGCCCCGAGTCCAAGCCTCGCCTAATTCGCGAATGGTTGGCATTTTGGCATTTGGCCCGCGACCCTGACAAACGAGGTCGACATTGCGAAGGACCTGCTCAAGGGCTTTCGTGTCGGCGGCGCTGGCCGCGGCATCGAGGTACATGCGCGCGATATCGAGGCGCCCGGCTTTGCGAAGTTTGTCGGCAATTTCGGAAAGAGCAGCAGCGCGGGCGTCAGCCTCGGATTTGGTTTGGCAGGTCGGAAGCGCGATGGCGGGCCGATCGGATGAGTCTGTCAGGGTGATCCGAGCGAACCAGCGGCCGGAGGATTGGAATGCGGTGCCGGAACGAGGGCGGGGCATTTATGTGGGAGTACAAAAATTCACATAGATGTCAAGGCCCACCTTCGTGAAACTGGCCGAGATCCAGTTATGAGTCCAGCGCGTCTGGCGCACTCGCAACCCACAACGATTTTGAAGCACAACCCAGGTTCTGCCCACGCCCCTGTAGGGCGGGAAACGCAAAAAAGCACTTCCCATCGAGCGTGCGATTTGGTATGTGGTGACCGTGCACGTCTAGAGATGAACCGCTTAAAAGGCGGCTGCGCTACGCGGCCGACGTCGTTACAATGCTGCTGCACCATTGCGTCGCGCGCGACATCGCGTACGGCGCCACCTCACCGCAAGGGAAAACGGCACTCTAGCCGTGCACTTTTCTAAAGCTGATGCATCGTCCTACGCAAACGCAAATCGCTGCTTTCCGCTCCATGATGACAATCGGCGACGTCGCGACGTTGTTCGGCACGACTCCTCGACGTCTTCAGCATCTGCTCTTCGGTTCACCGGCCCCTTACCGCAGTTTCGGAATACCCAAAGCGAGTGGAGGCACGCGTATTATTGAGGCGCCCCCCAGAACTATTGGTGTGATGCAGCGGTTGGTTGCCGACTGTATTTCGGCTATCTACACTCCAGCCCGCTGCGTCCACGGATTCGCTGAGACGCGCAGCATTGCAACGAATGCACGCAGTCACGTCGACCGTCGATTGGTGCTCAACATTGACCTAGAAGACTTCTTTGGTACCATCCATTTTGGGCGAGTCTTGGGAATATTCCACAATCATCCATTCCGATTTCCAACCAGCGTAGCAACGATATTGTCGCAGCTTTGCTGTTACCGAGGTCGCCTACCGCAAGGCGCGCCGTCATCGCCTGTCTTGTCAAACCTCGCGTGCAGAACCCTAGACCGCCAATTGTACCAGCTTGCAAGAACGCATGGGTGCCGGTATACAAGGTATGCAGATGACATCACGTTCTCCACCGAGAGCAACGATTTTCCTGCGGCAATTGTGCGTAATCCATTTTCAAGCCCACCAGAACTCGGTGATCTTCTGTCCTCTGTTGTTCAGAGCAACAGTTTTAAGATCAATGCCGGGAAGGTACGGCTTCGATCCAGGCGCCAAAGGCAGGAGGTTACCGGCCTCACAGTCAACAAGCGCGCAAATCTGCGGAGAGACGTCATTCGCGAGATTCGCGGGGCGCTACACTCGTGGGAAACTCTCGGCGAGGCAGAAGCAGACAAACGATTCCAAACCCAATTCGCGGCACAGTCTCGGCGACAACCACCTGCACCGCTACGGTCTTTCCTACGCGGACGACTTGCATTTTTAAAAATGGTCCGTAGTCCGTCAACGCCGCGCGGGAACTTGGTGGAGGACCGTGTCTGCGCGCGCTACCTAATCCAGTTTGCACAACTTGCCGCCGATCGAAGCATTCCGGTTGCAGGCCCAGCCGCATTGATGGCATACGCGCTGACCAGAGCCCTGTGGATCGTTGTCGGCGAAGACTCCTTTGGTATCGAGATATTTACTGGAAGTGCATTTTCTCTCCGAGGGCACGGCATTATTACCAGCGCACATGTGCTTGAAGCCGAAGGTGTCGCTAAATGGGTTCTCCGCCCAGCATGGTCGCCTGGACGTGAATATCCAATCACCATATTCCGAAGCGCGGACCACTTCGACTTGGCCCAGATTCCTCCCCCAATCGAATCACCTGCCACCTTATCCGTGTCGACCAGCATTGACACTGTGCATGGTTCCCCAATCTGCATAGCAGGCTTCCCCAAATGGGGTGGTGCCGCTGATAGGGTGAGGATCGAAAAGGCCCATGTTACTGGCATTAAGGTTGCATCAACAGTAAAGCATGTAATCACTTCAGGAAATCTGCTTCCCGGCAACAGTGGCGGACCATTGCTTGACGACCGGGGAATGGTCATTGGTGTCGCACGTTATGACAGCACGTCACTTATTGCACCGAATAGCGGCGTATCGATCGAGCATTTGACGGAACTATCGACTCACGGCAGAATTAGAGTGCTCCCGCATCGGCGAGCGGAGCTATGACAATAACGTCCTTTCGGGTAATTTTTTCAATCCGTAAAATCACGCTCAAACACGGTCGAAGCTCTTCAGATCCTCTGGCTCGACGGTGCAGAGCTGGCCTGATTCGATGCCCGGGGACATGGAGTTGTCGCGCGGCCGAAAAGACACGGTGCGACCTACGCGAAGTTTTGTGATATGTACCGTGGCCCAGCCCATGAGTGTTCCGGGCGACCGTACAGAACTTCAAAAGAGCTGCAAATTGAAAACAGAGCACCGCTCACGCGGCTTTCATCAATGCAACACCGCCACCCCCTCTGCCTCCCCCATGCACCCCACCAATCCGATCGCCACGTCCATCCTGACGAACGGTCCCATGCCCACTTCAGCCGCCATCCGCGCCGCGCGTCGATACTTGGCGATCATCGTGCTCGACTTGTGCCCCGTCCGATCTTGCACCCATGCCTCACTCTTGCCATTCGCGAGCGAGACCGTGACGAACGTCGCTCGCGTGTCGTGAAGGCGCACGCGTTGCCGGCTCTTGCTTTGCTCGAACAACACCGGCCGCGTGATTCCCACTGCTTGCAAATGTTCACGGTATTGCTCCGCCATTCGTCCCGAAATTGGTTCTCCCTCCTCGTCGACGAATACCCGAGCGTTATCCCCGACATCTTCACCATTGCGCGCTCGCATCTCGCGCCATGCACGTAATGCCTCCGCAACGCCCGGCGACAAGGCCCATGCTCGCGGATCGTTCGTCTTGTTTTCGTCGAGCACCACCACACCGCGGTCCAAATCGATGTCCGACCAGGTGAGCGCTCCCGCTTCGCTCCGTCGAGTTCCCTCGCGGTGCAAAAATCCGTAAAACATCCGCCACTCCAAGGGCACCGCGGGCGAGGCAATCAATAACGCATCTTCGTCGGGATAAATCCAACCTTTTGCTTTGTCCGGTCCAACCTTCGGTAAAAACCCGCGCGGCAATGGATTCATTTGCCGTAAGCACATCGGAAAAACAGCCATTGCACACAATCGATGGATAAGCTGCGCAACTTGGCGTCTCGTCCCAGCGGCAAGGTCAGCAGGAACGCCACGCATCACGAGCTGCGCGTGTTCGAGCGTCAATTTGTCCATAGGAACATTGCCAATAACTGGATACACATAATTTTCGAGACGCCCACAATCATGTTCCACAGAGCGTTTTGCTTTGACGTGATCTGGGTAATCGCGCGCCAATTCTCCGCTCGTCCATCGTTCACCCAATTCACGCACGGTCGGCGCATTGCCTTCACGCGTACGCACGACCTTGCCTTGCACGATGAGGTCCACGGCGCGACGGACATCGTCGAGTTTACTGCTTTCCAATGCCGCGGCGTGGTCGAGCAATTGCAATGCAATATCCTCGCGCTTGGCTTCTCGTAATCGCTCCGCAAATTTCGCCAGCAATGCCGTCCGGGCTTCCGCAGACTCGCGATCATTGCATGTCGATAACAAAATGCTCTCGCGCTGCCCGCGAATCGTCATGCGGGCATACCATTTGCCGCTCGCTTCGTATACGGTGCCCGTCAATTTCCGCGGCATAGTCCCTCCCCATTATCGCTTTCGACCAGGTCGACGCTTTGGCTCACGCTCCCGAAGCCCCACCAACGCAAGCAATTCATTTGTGCGGTCAGACGGCTCGGCTGCGGAGTGATCGACTTCCGCAACGAAACCTCCGGCGAGCTCATTCTTTGATTCTCCCGCCTCGAGCCATTGCACGAATGCCGCTCGATTAACGACACGCAGTTTTCCAATATGCCGCACGCGTAATGGAAACCCCGGCGCCCGAATCAATTCGAGAAATGTGCGCGCCGGCAATCCTGTCACGGCCTCAATATTGCGCTGCGTAAGCGTTTCCGGCGGCGATGCAATGACTTGCACCGCATGCTCCGGAATGGCCAACGTCGCGCGAACGTACCCCGTCGGCGTGTTCGTTGTCGGCAACTCGATTGAATCGTCTTTCATGGCTCGACCCTCCCGGCGCCCAATAGCGCCACTGTTCGGTCCGAGTATCGTTCCAATCGAGAAAACCAGCGCAACACAATTCGACATCGAACTTCGCTATCTACACAGAAACACAATCACACAATAATACAATAACACGATCACACAAGCTGTCTTTGGACGGATCGGCATCTGCACAGTACGCGCAGTCAACGTCAATTCATACAAATCCCCCGGCATTTCAAGGAAACCAGCAAGCTCGACCCCTTGTTTTCAAGCGTCGAATTTCGCGAGGTCCAGCAAACCGATCCACTTTTCTGATTTTTTACCCATCACCCGCAATCGCCGCTCGTCGCAATGACTTTCCTTCCGTCGTCAATGCAATGGAAGTGCGGCGATTCACGAATTACCTCGCCGAGCAGCTCGATTTATTCGTTCCGTGTGCAAAAGCCACCCCTCGAGGGGGTGGCTCGGGGGTGGCATCCACCCTGGTTCGGCAGTGGCTCAGGGGTGGCTCGGGGGGTGGCCCGCACAAGGAAAACGCCACGATTTGCCACGATCACGCATTGCATGTCGCATGCCCCGACTTGTGCGTGTTCTTTCATTGCCTATTCATTACCTACGCCCATTATGCCTGGTGCGTGTCGAGTGCACGCATACCGAACGGAAAAGACAGCACGGGGACGTTCGCAAATTGTCGAACCAAACCAAGACCCGTCGGTCGCCGCAAGGCAAATTTGCCGGGCATTGGTGGAACATCGCCAATTCAGACACGCCAAATCAAGGCTTACATTTTGTGCCGTCCTAGAGATCGATCCACTTATTGACAAATTCACCGGCTTGGATCGACCAATCTCCAGGCATCCTATCGACGCTGCCGTTACGAATTCCGTCGTCGGTGTTTCCTGTTTGTCGGGTACGATTCAATCGCGTATATTCGCCCACGTAGCGCGTCATCATTTTGGTTCGTGCAAGGTCCACGATCGTATGCAAAGCCATTGGATTTCTCACATTCGTCAAAATCGACCTCGGAAAATGAAGGGGCGCCATCCGAGTGGTCCAGATCAACGATCCACTTTTCGATCATTTTGTC
>CAYSYX010000572.1:0-6156 GCA_964435055.1 uncultured Polyangium sp.
CATCGGGGCTGGCCCCCGCGCCTGATCCCGCCGAACCGCCGCTGTTGATCCGCACTTCCGTTCCGCAAATCGTCACGCCGCCTGAATCGATGCGAATGAAGCCTCCGGGGCCTTTGAGCGTCAAGTCGCGCGAAGCTTCGATGACGAACGCCGTTCCGGCCGCCAAATGCGTCGCTTCTCCCACGGCCAACGCATGGTTTTTCGCGACCACCTCGTGCCGATCGCCTTTGACCGTCAATGACTGTTTGCCATTGATTTGTTGCGATCGTTTGCCCACGACGTGCAAATGGCTGTCGCCTTCAACAAGCTCGCGTTTGTTCTGTTTGACGATGACATCTTGGTCTTTTCCGATGTATACCGTGTAAAACCCGAGCGTCTGTTCGTCTTCGTCATTCTTCACCAACTTTTGGCGATTGTTGCCGATGGTGATGTTTTCGTCATTCTTGACCAGGCGCCGACGGTTTTTCTGGGCTTGCTCCCAAACGAGCTCCTCGCCTTTTTTATCCTCGAACATGATTTCGTTGAAACCATTGGATCCGAGCGACGAATCGCTTTTCCACGTGCTGCGCGTCTTGTGCTCGGGCAGCTTGTACGGCGGCGTATGCGTCGCATTGTACACGCGCCCCACGATGATCGGATGATCCGGATCGCCTTCCAAAAACCCGACGAGGACTTCTTGGCCCACGCGCGGAATCACAATCATCCCATAACCCGTCCCCGCCCAACCTTGACTCACGCGTATCCAACACGAACTTCGCTCATTGTATTGGTATTGGCGATCCCAAGGAAATTGCACGCGGACACGACCATATTCGTCCGTATGAATCTCTTGGCCCTTGCGACCGACGACCGTCGCGCTTTGCACGCCTTGCACTCGCGGCTTGGGCGTACGATGTGGCGGCAAAAACGGAATATCGGTGAAGACGGCGTGACCTTCGATGAACCATTCACCATTTGGCGAACCGGCAATGGACATCTGCGTCACGAGAAGTCGCGTTTCGGACGTGAGGTCCGGATGCGGATGTCGCCCCATTGCAAAGATACGGCCGGGCCAAAGATCGAGCGCGTTCGTCGTAAAAGAGACCAATCGTTTGCCCACGTGCCCTCCGAACAACCTTCGCTGCGTGCGTTGTTGTCCGAAGTCCGCGTCATGCCGGGCAATTCCGTGATCATCCGCGGCGGGCGTGAAGGTCTCTTTATGGCCCACGGTCAAAGAAGACCCCGGCTCGTAATGGTATTGCTCGTAAAGCGGGTTTGCATCGTCCGAATGCTTGACTTGCCCCACGAGCGGAAAACTGGGATTACGAAAGTCATAATCGGCGATCGTTCGTGTTTCCGGACGAACCTCGTGGACGAGTCGCACGCCGGAAACGAATTCGAGCTCCGCTTCTTTGTTGGGGTTGTCGACGAACGGAAGCGCTCCGCCTTCACGCATGGCGCCCCGATCGTAACAATCGCTGAACAACAGCCGCGACTCGCCTTCTTCGTCGCGAAATGAATACGCAATGCCGGCGTCTTCGATCAACCGACTGAAAAATGCAAAGTCCGATTCGCCATATTGCACTTTGTATTCGAGTTTCGGATAAAGCGACGAATCGACGACCCACTTTCCTTCGATGCCCCACTCGCCGAGCAATTCCTTGATGATGTCGGGAATCGTGAGGTGCTGGAAAATTCGATAATTGCGCCGCTGCGTCAGGAGCCACAATCGCGGCACGATGTGCACGAGATACGTGGACAGTTCCTTTTGCGTCGCTTGACCGGGCGCGGGTTGCACGCCTTGCACCTGCTCCATGGAGCTGACGACGCCGGACCAAACGCGTGCCGTTTTACCGCGCGTCAATGCGGTGCCCGAATCGATCGACAATTTTGCGTCGCGCCCGACGATGGCCTCCAGATCAATCGCGGGATTTGTCGAACGTGCCAGAATCGTCAAAGAAAACAATCCGGCCAATTCCTCTTTGACCGTGAAGCGATGCACGGCAAGCGAGGTTTCTCCACAAGCGAATGACAATTCCAACGACGACATCCCAACCTCCAAACGAAATGAGAATCTGCCCGAAGCTACGTCACGAACCGATACGCCTACGCTTACGGTGGCGGACGCTCGTTCTTTTCATTGCTTCCGGGTTCCGAAACCTCCGGGCTTTCGGGCGCCAACGGACTTGCGCCACGACCCGCCCCGGGCGAACCGCCCGCATTGATGCGGACGACGGTCCCGACGATTGTCACGCCGGAATCGTCTATCCGGAAAAACCCGCCGGGTCCGGCGATCGTCATGTCGTCTCCCGCCTCGATGACGCTTTCTTTTCCGGCGATATGAATCTGTTTTCCCGCACCGAGCGCATAGTTTCCTTCGACCACTTCGTGACGTTCGCCGCCCACCACGATGGATTGTCGACCATCGATTTGTTCCCGGCGCGATCCGACGACGGTGAGGTCGCTGTAGCCGAGGATTTGTTCGCGTTTGTTTTGCGCGGTAATCGCCGCCATATCGGCTTCGACGTACCGTTTGCGATGCCCGAGCGTCTGTTCGATTTCATTGTTCTTGACCAGCTTCTCGCGGTCGTGTCCGACCGTGGCGAATTCGTCGTTCTTTACGAACCGCACGCGATCTTTTTGCGCTTGCTGATAAACGAGCTCTTTTTGCTCGAGATCTTCGAACATGAATTCGTTGAAAGCGTTTGTCTCGGCGGAAACGTCGCTCTTCCACGAGCTGCGCGTATGATAATTGGGCAATCCGTGGGGCACGGGCGCGTGAGCGTTGTACGTCGTCCCGAGCACCACGGGGCGATCGGGATTGCCTTGTTCAAACGCGACAAACACTTCTTGACCGACGCGGGGAATCGCCACCGAACCGAATCCGGCGCCGCCACCCCATCCTTGGGCCACGCGCATCCAGCACGAACTGCCGTGATCCCGTTGCCCGTGGCGATCCCAATGAAACTGAACCCGCACGCGACCGTATTCGTCCGTGTGGATATGTTCACCGGGTGAACCAACCACGACGGCCGTCTGTATGCCTTGGACAACGGGTTTGGCCGTGCGAAACGGCGGACGATACGGCGCATCGGCAAAAACAGCGTCGACACTGAGCTTCCAATCGCCCTGAGAACCACCGGCGAATTTTGTTCCGACCACCAATATCTCACGTGACGACGACAATTCCGTGTGCGGATGAGCATCGATCGACACGATCGAGCCCGGAGCAATATCGTACGCGTTGGTTTCGAATGCCACGCGTCGAATGCCGACGCGGGTCGCATCGAGCATACGTTGCGAAAGATCCGCGCCATATCGAGCGTCGTGCCGAGAAAAACCGCGATCATCGGCGACCGGTGTTCCTTCGGCATTGCCGGTGACGACGGAAAAACCCCCGGGGTGATAGTGATATTGCTCGTAGAAATCTTCCGCGGTGACCGAGTCGCGAGCGTCCGTGAAGAGGTGAAACGCTGGCTTGCGAAAATCGTGATCCCGCGTCGTGACCGCGCCGGGTTTGACATTGCGATCGAAATACACCCGCGTGACGAATTCTCGTTCGCTCGACTGGTTTGGATTGTCCACATAAGGCAGCGGTTGCCCGGGGCGTCGAGCTTCGGATTCCAGTTTGTCGTGGAGCGCGACGAGTGTGGTTTGTCCTTCCTGAATGAACGTGTACGCAATGCCGGCTTCTTCGAGCAAACGGGAGACAAAATCCAGGTCGCTCTCGTCGTGCTGCACTTTGAACTCGAGTTTCGGATGTTGAGTGCGGTTGATGCGCCAGGTATGAGGGACGTGCCATTCGTCAAGGAATTTGTCGACAATGTCGGGAATGTTCACGTGCTGGAAAATGCGGCGCGATCGTCGTTGCGAAAGGAGCTGCAATCGAGCGACGATTTCGAACGAATACGTCGAAACGCCGGCTTGGGTGTCATCGGTTGACAACACCCGCGTCTGTTCGGCTCTCCAAACCACCCCCTGAACGACCCGTTCACCCATACCAAACGTATGCGCAATCCCCGCGTGAATACGAAAACGAGCGGGTTGGCCGACGATTTTTGCAAGATCGAGCGTCGATTGCGGAGAATGGGCTCGAATACGAAGAGAAAATGGAACGGAAACACTCTCTTCCAGCGAAAAATGACGCACGGAAAATTGAGCCGCATCGCCGAGTGCCGTCACGAGTTCGAGGGTTGCCAAGCGTCATCCTCCCGAAGAAAACGCCCGCATTCAATCGTGGAGCGCAGCATGGCGAATATCAGCTTCGGATCCGCACGTCAATGGGATGAAAATTGCGGCGGCGATGCATGTATTCGCATGATCGTTCGCGAAGATCCGTCAATGAATTTGCGGCGTTTGGGCTTGAATTTCGGTTGTGCGCAAGCGATGCCTCACGAACACCTTGGATTTCTCATCCGCCTGCCCCGGCAAACAGCGCAGAGTTCGACGCGACCGCACATTTGCGTTACCGAGGCGCGAATTGTTGCGCATTCATTTCCGTTTGAATGATATTTTGCCGCGCCATGGACGTTCGATCTTTCAGTCCCCTTCGTGCGACGACGCTCGTGTGGCAAAGCCGCCCTGGAACATGGGCACTTACGGTGATTTGCAAAGCAACGTTTGTGCTCAAACCAGGTGAAGCGACGCCGGCGCCCGAGCAAGAAGAGATCAATGAATCCGACGATCACTGGAATGACGACGTCTCCCGCAGTGTTCGAACGCCGTGCGATCTCGCCCCCGCCAAACCTCGCGCCGATGTGACGCTCGTAGGACATGCATTCGTCCCCGGGCGTGCGCAAACGCGGCGCCTCATGACGCGGCTCATCGTGGGTGAAATCGACAAGTCGATTGAAGTGGCGTGTGATCGGGTGATCGGCGCCGACGGGACCATTCAAGAAGGTGCTCGATTTCATCGCATGGCGCTGGGTTACGAACGCGCCGCAGGAGGACCGGGAACGCCGAATCCCACGGGTATGCGTTTGGATGCTCGCGACATGTACGCGCGTCGCGCATTGCCCAACCTGCAACGCCCCGATGCGCACATCTCGTCGATCGACGAGACGATCGAGAGCGTGGGTTATGGACCGCTGGGTGCTCGATGGCCCAATCGTTTGCGCTTCATCGGCAACGATCCGAACAACATTCCCGACCTGAAATCACCGGTGCTTTCGGAACGGTTTGAACTGACGTACTACAATCATGCCCCCGAAGATCAGCAGCTCGCAACGTTGCGTGAAAACGAACGCATCGTGCTCGAGAACCTCCATCCGGATCATCCACGACTTGTCACGAACCTGTCAGGATTACGTCCGGCTGTGTTCATCCAGAACGGTCGCTTGCATCGACATCGCGTGAACATGCGCGCGGATACGTTGTGGATCGACACCGATCGCGCGCTTGTGACGGTGACATTTCGCGGCCAAGTTCCATTGGTTCGTCCGGACGAAGTCGGCACGGTGCTCGTGGCATTGCAAGAGGGAGCGACGCCGCTGTCGTTTGTCGATGTGGAACGTTTGGCAGCCGGTTCAAATGCCAATGCCGCCAAGCCGGGTCCGCAAGAACGCACCGTCGTGGGGTTTGAGATCCCAAACCCGCCGACGGCCAACAGTGCTACGCCGTTTGGCGCGAACAACCCGTGGTCGGAAGAAACCATGACGGCACCGGCGTTTGCTCCGCTTGCGGGGACGGTTGGCGCACATGCGCCTGCGTGGTTGGCGCAAGGAGCAGCCGCGCCGAACTCGGCGCCGGCAGCACAAGCCACCCCGCAAGCCGCTCCGCCGCATCCCCCGCAACCGCCCGCAATCCCGCCGCAACCGCCGCTTACGCCACCTCGTGCGGCGTCGGTCCCCCCGCCTCCTCCCGCAGCGATGAAGCCGCCTCCAAGGCCCGCCGATTTCGGTGCGCCGCCTGGATCAACGCCGCGATCGGGAGCGTTCACGGGGCAAGGCGTGCCTCCTCCGCCACTGGTTGCAACGCCGACTTCGCGACGCGCAGTGCCTTCCGCCGCGCCAACATGGTCGCCGGCAAACACAGGTGAAACGCTCGGGATGAAGGCTGCGGCAGCTGCGGCAACAGCGGCCGCAACAGCATCAACCGATGCGCAAAGTGGTACGGTCGCCGCTTCGAATGCCGCCGCAGGTGCCGCGCCATGGGATGCCGTACGACGCGATCGAAAGC
>CAYSYX010000573.1:0-6155 GCA_964435055.1 uncultured Polyangium sp.
ACGCCAACCTGCCCGACATCACCGTCGAGCGGGCCAAAGAATGCGTGGCGTTCGATGGGCGGCAATTGGAAAAGGGGCGGATTGTATTTGAATCGACGGTCGAAGTGAATGAAGACGGGGACAAAGTCGGCGTGACCGTCAGTGGCATTCCGGAGACGGCTCGTGATCTGGGCGTCTGCGTCCGCAAGGTTCTGCAAGACATGCCCATTGCCGAACAGTCTTTGCACGATGCCGTAACGACCCTGAAATTCAACCGCAAACACGCCGGGGACAGCCAAGTTGCACTCGAACGTTTCATTGAAGTGATCCCGGGCGTGCCCATTGTCGAAAGTGAATTGGTCCTCGAAGCCGACGGATACACGGTTGTCCTTCCAGTGACGGTCAAGGTGCGGGCCAATCTGGGCGATTTGATCGCCATTGACGAAGTCGCTTTGAAGAAGATCGGCCAAATGGCGCTCGATTCGCTGGGTTACGAGGAGATCATGAACCGGGCCGAGCAACAGGGATGGGTCAAGAGGGTCCCGCTCGAGCCGGCGCAATCCGTTGGGGATAAGAGGTTCATTGGCGATGGCGTTTCGCCGACAAGCGTCCAGGAGATTGTCAAAGAATCGTTTAGGTTTGTCATGACCAAAACTGCGCCCGTGGCCGTCTCCGTTTCGCAATTGGATTCACCCGCCCCCGGTTACGCGGATCTCGTTGCCGTGGGGATTTTTGCGGTCAGTTTGGTCGCGGTGGGTGGAATCTCGGTGTACATCTACGTGCAGAACAACAAGGAATCACCCGGTCCAACACCGCAACCGCAGCCGCCGCCAGTTCCGACGCCGCAAGTTCCACCACTACCACCGCCACAGCCGGATTGTCCTCGGAACGAGAGCTTTGTTCCTGATCACACCGATAACGCGACTGGCTGCACCGACAAGAAGGGCAATCTTCAGTGCCACTCCCGCAGGCATGCCCCGTGTGCGGGTGTACACACGCATGGGTGGCTCAACTACCAAGCAATACGCAGAGGCGTCTGCGTCGCGGTGAAGAAGAAGGCTGTCCGCTGTGACGGTCCCTTTACGATATCGGGACCGTGCGGTAGCGTTTCGACGGTCGAATGCGGGACCGAAGGCACGGCAACCTCGGGCATTTTCGAGGAATGACAGGAGATACGATGTTTCTGAGTGTACGCAGGAAACTCCGCAGGGGCGACGAGCGCTGGCTCCTTCGCGATGGGCCGCAAGACTTGCCTGGTCATGTGTCCGAAATTCGCTCGGTCGACTCAAGACTGAATCGCTACCTCCCGAACGATGGGGATCTCGAATGCACGCTCGAGACTGCGGATCAGCATCTCGAATATTTGCTGAGTCCCGACCCAAACGATCTAGATGACTACTACACCTTGCTCGCGATCGACCTTCTCAACGATTCCGTAGGGCGTGTCCCCGACGGCTGGAAGCTGCTAGGCCATGACCTGGCCGACAGGACTGGATGGTCGTCGCTGCACAACTGTGGACGCTGGGAAGGTCAGCTCGAGCCGCTCACTCGGCGGCTCAACGAATTTGGGTTGCTTTCGCTCGCCGATGCCGAGTTGGCTCGCAAGCTTCTCCCCCTGGAATGGGGAGAACAGGAGCCTCATGCGCATGTGACCATCTGGGCGCTTTATGAACGAGAACCAGCGACGGAATCGCCGCCTCTCGGATAAGGTCAAGCCAGCCCTGAACAATTCCCGCTCTCAACGAACAACATCATTGGTACCGTTCGAGCGTTCCGCACCGTCGGGGTGGATCAAAATCCACCGTCTACATTACGAAGTCCGCACTTCGTGCGGACTTGGCATCGTTCATCAGATTTGAACTCGCCATTCATGACGAACGCCAAACCTCATGACGTGAATGGCCGCTGCGGATCTGAACGCCGATACGAAGAGCGGCGGGTTTTAACCCGCCGCGGGGAGGGCGCGACAAACCATGGTTTGGAAATCCTGAACCACGTACTGCTTATGGGACCGGCGCCGGCATTCGCCGTTGGTATCACGGCGTCGACGTCGGCACGGGCGCGGCTTCCGGCTTCTTGCGCGACACGCGGCGAGAACTCAGGGCCGGCACGCGTTCTTCCCAATCGGTCGGATGAAAATAATGCGCAATCGCTTGCAGCTGATGGTGGGCATTGACGAGCAGCGTGACAAACCTGTTTCGAATATCCACCGTTGCGCTCGGGCCTGTGGACGGCGCTTTGGGCGCATCCGTCGGGCGCAAATTCGCCAATAACCACGACCCGACACTGGCCGCTTGATCGACCATCGCCGTGGTAATGGGATGTTTTCCGGCAATCGCCGCCGCGTGATTACGAAACAAAGCCGCAAGAGCCACGCAATCTTCGGCCCGATCGCGAACTCCTTTGCCGGCGATGATGACCGCAACTTCCCCTTCCGGGATAAGGCCATTTTCCGCCAAAGATTTCGCGCTCGACAAGAGCTTGGCGCGCAGATCGCTGGCCTCCGCCAATTTTTCGGCAATTTGAGATTCCGCCGGCACGTCTTGCTCGACCCGCAATGACGCATATTTGTACGCCAAAGCGAATTCCAACGACGACTGCAACGTGGTAAAGTCGACCTTGGGAAAATGCGCAGGGATGTCTTGAGCATGTTCCGTCACGACATGCATGGCCGTTTCAATGTTCACAATCGCCAAGTCCGAATCGACCCGCGTTGTAACAATGTTCGCCGACGCAAGCGCCTGAGCGGCAGGAAGATGCTTGTTGTAGTGAGCTTCGATGTCGACGGGATTACTCATGCGGTCTCCTTGGGGTAAAAATCAGACTCCATCCGTGAAGAACTGTACAAATATTTTCGAGTTTGAGTCAACGCTCGAGCAAACTTGTGTCGAGTCAAAAGCACTTCACTCGTTGCGGTGAGGAACTCCACCATTTTTGTCAAAGTTTGACGCAGCGGAGACAAGAACCGAGCGCTGCGAGTGAACGTTGATTCACTCGGGCATGAGAAAGTGACGAAAATTCTAAAGGGGTCGCCTCGCGGCGAGACAAACGTGAGTCCGGGGAGTGAAACGTTGGCTCGGAGGGCGAAGTTTGTGTTGGGAGGGAGTAAACCGGTAAACGCTCGAAATCGTCCCACCATAACAACGCCGTTGCCTTCCGCCTTCCTTCGTGTTTACCATCACGGACTTCCGGGACATTTCAGCCCAGCGAGCCGACGATGCCTGCTTCCCTGCCCCTCAACGAAGCTGAATGGTTGACGCGTAAACGGCGCATCGATCCCCGCCTCGATGCTGCCAAATGGACCTATGCGCCGCTCAGCGAAACAGTCCCGAATCATCCATGCCGAACGGAAGAGCAGCCCACAGCAAATGGTCCCGCCGATTATGCCCTCTGGCTCGATGGGCACATTGTCGCCATTGTCGAAGCCAAACGCGTCTCCCGAGATACGCGCAATGTGCTGAGTCAAGCCGAACGGTATGCGCGGGGGTTGGGGGGGCAAGGCGTCGCCGGCGACGTGAATTCACAAATGTTCAATTCGGGGTTGCCGCAGGGGCCCTACCCTTATGCGAACGATGTTCGAGCGCCCTTTCTTTATGCCACGAATGGCGAAGAGATCTGGTTTCGAGATACTCGGCATCCCAAGAATCGCATGCAAGCGATTGCGCAATTTCATACGCCCGAAGCGCTGCGCGAAATGCTCGGACGCGACGTGGACGCGGCGTGTGAGAAGCTCGCGCAATTGCCGCATGATCATCCGTGGTTGAGGCCGTACCAACGCGATGCGAGCGTCGCCATCGAGCAGGCGATTACCGATCGAAAACGCCGCATGCTGCTCGCAATGGCGACGGGGACCGGAAAAACGTTTACCATCGTATACCAAATCCACCGCCTGCTCAAAGCCGGTCTTGCCCGACGCGTGCTGTTTCTCGTCGATCGTCGGGCATTAGCCGTGCAAGCTTTACGCGAATTCAGTTCGTTCGACGCCGGGCGTGGGCTGAAGTTTGATCAGGATTACGAAGTTTATGGAAGTCGCCTTCACAAGGATGACTTGGAAGACGACGAGGGCAATACATTCGATCCAAAACTGCTCGATGAAAAACGCCTCATGGCCCCACGCGCAGGCGATACCTTCGTTTATGTCTGCACGATTCAGCGTTTGGCGATGGCTCTGTTTGGGCGCGATGCCGCGCAGGCATTCACGAACAACGACGAAACCGGCGACGAAGAGGAGGCGCGGTTGCCGATGCCGATTCATGCGTTCGATCTCGTCATCGCCGACGAATGTCATCGAGGGTATACCGCTTCCGCCTTATCGCTTTGGCGGGATACGTTGCGCCATTTCGATGCCATTCAGATTGGACTCACCGCCACGCCTGTGCCGCATACGCTCGCGCATTTCGAGCATCTGGCATTTCGGTACGAATACGAAGCAGCGGTGCGGGACGCCCACCTGGTCGATTACGATCGCGTTCCGATTCGCTCGGGTGTGCGTTTGCATGGAGTGTTTTTGCGCGAAGGCGAGCAAGTCGAAGTCATCGACACGGATACGGGCACCTCGCGCCTCGACCATTTGGAGGACGAGCGCTCCTTCGAGACGACCGAGATCGAAGCAAAAATCACGGTTCCCGACTCGAACCGGAAGATCCTCGAAGAAATCAAGAAATACGCGCTGGCGCACGAAACCAAATATGGTCGTTTTCCCAAGACGCTCATTTTTGCCGTCAATGACTTACCAAAGATTTCGCACGCGCAGCAGGTGGTGGAGCTGGCGCGTGACGTCTTTGACCGCGGGCATCATTTCGTCGTGAAAATAACGGGTGGTCCCGATGTCGATCGCCCCTTGCAACGTATTCGCGAATTTCGCAATCGACCCGAGCCGGGCATTGCGGTGACGGTCGACTTGCTCTCGACCGGCGTGGATATCCCCGACCTGGAATTCATCGTGTTTCTGCGCCCGGTGCAATCACGCGTCCTCTTCGTGCAGATGATGGGCCGCGGTACGCGCAAGGGCAAAAAGTACCCGGACAAGTCGCATTTTACGGTGTTCGATTGCTTCGATGGGACGTTGCTCGAACGATTCCGAAAATCCACCGACATGACGACCGACGTGCCCGATCAACCGTCACGCACGATTGGGCAGCTCATTGAAGATATTTGGAACAACAAGGATCGGGCATACAACACGAAATGCTTGGTCAAGCGGTTGCAGCGTATCGACAAGGAAATGTCGGGCGAAGGACGCGAGATGTTCGCGGCGTATTTGCCCGACGGGGACTTGGGGCGTTTTGCGCGAGAATTGGCGGCGTCGCTCAATGCGCAATTCGGGTCGACGATGAAGCTTCTGCGGGACAAGTCCTTCCAAGATTTGCTGATTAACTTTCCTCGTCCGCGGCGCGTTTTTTTGAATGCGTACGGGGTCGTTGATACCGTGACGTCGCGACTCGAGCTGCGAGAAAGCGCGGGCGGGAATTACGCCGCGATGAATTATCTTTCGGCGTTTGATGCTTTCGTCCGCGACAACGCGGATAAAATCGAGGCGATTCGCATTTTGCTCGACCGGCCGAAGGAGTGGAGTCCTTCGGCATTGGCCGAATTGCGGCAAAAACTGGCGGCGACGAGCCTGCGTTTTACGGAAGAGAATCTGCGTCGCGAACAGGAAGCGCGCGGGGTCAATGCCGTGGCCGATATTCTTTCATTGGTACGTCATGCGCTGGATCCGAAAGAGCCGCTCTTGACCGCGGAGCAACGCGTGGAACGCGCTATCGCCAAAGTGAGTGCGGGACAAACGTTTACGGCGGAGCAACAGGTTTGGCTGGATCGAATACGGGCGCATCTGGTGACAAATCTCTCCATTGACGAGGAGGACTTTGCTGTGGTGCCCATTCTCGCGCGTGAGGGAGGGTGGCCAACGGCACGTAAGGTATTCGGCGACCGGCTCGTGCCATTGATTCACGCGCTCAATGAGGCCATTGCGGCGTGATTGGGGCAATTTGTGGGCACGAGGGATTGAATGCGCTCGCCGGGATTTGCGCGCAAGAAGATTGGCTACAGGTCCGTTGATTTGCGCGCAAGAGAATTGGCTACAGGTCCGTTGATTTGCGCGCAAGAGAATTGGCTACAGGTCCCTTGATTTGCGCGCAAGAGAATTGGCTACAGGTCCCTTGATTTGCGCGCAA
>CAYSYX010000574.1:0-6148 GCA_964435055.1 uncultured Polyangium sp.
ATCCACGCCAAAGCCATGGCCGGCGGAATGTTGTACTTTTCCCCAATTTGCTTGGCCAATTCCTGGTATTGCTCGGCCTGCGCTTTGCGCGCCGCGGCAACTTGCTGGAACTTGCCCGTCGGACCACCGGGGTTCATCTTGAACGACTGCTCATTCTGCTGCGCAGCTTTGGACTTTGCCGGAGTCGCCGGAGGTTGCGGCTTCGGAGGCTCGGCCTTCGGAGGCTCGGCTTTCGGTGGCTCTTGCTTCGGCGGCGGTTGCTGCGGCGCAGGCGCCGGTTGCCCCAATTCGCCGGGTTTCTTGCCTTGCGCAATATCCCCGGGCGGATTGATCTGCACCTTCGGCCCGCCCTTGACGACCAATTCTTTGCCGGCCTGAATGATCACATTCCCTTTCGCCGATAGAATCAAATCGCCGTCCACCGTGACATGACGATTTCCACGCGTCGTTTCGAGCTCGTCTTTTTTGACGACTTTATGCAAATCACGCGTCGCCGACATATACAAAAGCTCGCCGTCGGCTTTGTCCTCGAACGTGATTTCATTGCCGCCATTTTTCGAGCTCGACTTCATGACCGTACGCGTTTTGTTCTCCGGCATGGGATAAGGCACCGGAGACGTGGTATCGAACATCCGCCCGACCACCATCGGTAAATCGGGATCGCCCTCCAAAAATCCGACGAGCACTTCTTGGCCCACGCGCGGCATGGTTATCATGCCAAACCCCGGCCCCGCCCATTGTTGCGCCACGCGCACCCAGCAGGATCCTTTGTCATCCCCCGCAGCTTCCCGATCCCAGGGAAATTGGAGTTTGACTCGGCCATACTCGTCCACGTGAATGTCTTCGCCTTTGGGTCCCACCACAATGGCGCTCTGCAACCCTTGAATGCGCGGCTTCGTGAATTTCGTGAGCGGTTTGAAAGGGCCACCGTCCCCCATTCGATGTTCATCTCCCGGCAAATCCGTCGTGAGGAGCGGCTTGAATGGCGCGTCCGCCGAAACAGCTTCGCCACCCGCATTCCAATCTTGATTGATTTCCCCGGCAATGAACGAGGAAGTCACCAGAAGCTTTTTGTCTTTGCCCAAGCTCGGGTGCGGATGTCCCGCAATCGAAAAGACGTGCCCCGCGGGCAGGTTGATCGCCGACGTATTGAATGAAGTTCGCCAAGACGCGGCACTCATCGCTTCGGCGTGCCGCTGAGCTCTCGCCGCGGCTTCTTTTTCCGTATGTCGGTACAAACCATCTTTATCGGCAACGGGCGTATTTCCGCCGGCTTCACCCTTGACGTTGCTGGCTCCCGGAGAATAAAAATATTCCTCGAGCAGGCTGTTCGTCCCCGTCCCTTGGCTGTGTTGTCCCGCCAGAGGAAAACTCGGCCTGCGAAAGTCGAAATCCCGAACGACGGCGCGAGCGGCTTTGACGACTTTTTGAATGTTCACGCCCGTGACATGTTCGGATTTTTCGCCCATGCTCGGTGAACGCAAAAATGGCAACGGCGTCGCGCGCGGTTCGGCCGCCGTGGGTACGTCGGTAAAAACCATTTTCGTTTCTTGTGATCCGGGCGGCATTTGGAAAAGATACGAAATGCCCGCATCGACCAGCAATCGGCGCAAGAAGTCGTGATCCGATTCGCCGTATTGCACGGTGAATTCTCGAACCGCATGCGCCGCGGCGTCGACCTTCAATTCATGCGGGATTTGCCATTCTCCCAAAACTTTTTGCACGATCTGCGGCACCGACAAATGCTGAAAGATGCGGTGATTGCGACGATGCGTGAGCAACCAAAACGCAGGGACGATCGTCACCGCATACGAGGACAAACCATCCGGTTCGATGCCCGTTTGCGTAATGCGTGAACACACGCCCGTCCAGATACGATTGCCGCCGAGCCCCGAAAGTCCAAAGGACACGGGTCGTCCGCTGATTTTGTCCAAATCGATATCCTCGGCCCCCATCGCCGTCACGTCGATTTGAAATGACGCCGAAAGCGCCTCGTGTACGGCAAACGTGCGCACATCGAGGTGATCGCCGGATTCGAATGAAAGCAACGCGTTACTCATGACTTGTTTTTCTCTCCACTCGCGTTTGTCGCGGAATCCTCAGCCGAACGTAATCTTGTAAAGTTTGTCGATGAGCGATGTCGGATCCTTCAACGCCGGATTACGACGATAAGCTCCACCGCCACTCAAGTTTTGCCCTCGAGCCTGTTCCCCGAAAAGCTCGAAATGGATCATCGACATTTGCAGCGAATCGAGCAATCCCACATAAGCGATGTGTTCACCGACCTTGACCTTTTGCCCCGCACTCACCGGCACGGTTTTGCTCGAACTGATTTCACCATAACGCACGACGCCCACGCCGGGGTGATAAACCTCGAGCGCATTGGTGCCATCGTAGAAGTAATAAGGTCGCTGGATGATGACCCCGTCGGCGATGGCGCGAATTTTCGCACCAAATGGCGCATAGAGATCGCATCCCGCATGTTTGCGCGACCCACCGCTCCGCGGACAACCGAAATAACGCGGACCGTCCTTCCAGCTCGCCGACGGTTTGTTCCATAGCGGGAAAATCAACGTGGACGCCGGTTGCGTTCCCGGGCTTGATTGTTGTGGCGCAGGAGTTTGTCCCGGCGGCTTCGCTTCGGGACTCGTCGCCGGAGGCCGATTTTGCACGGGCGGGTTTTGCGCCGGTGGATTGGAAAAACCTCCGCCGCTTTGCTTTTGGGGCAAATTGATTTGTTGCCCCACCGCAATTTGATTGGGATTCTTGATGCTCGGATTGGCCTTCATGATTTCGCCGACCGTCGTTCCATTACGCTCGGCGATGGCTCCCAAAGTATCCCCGGATTTCACCGTATATCGCGCCTGAGCCCCCGTGGGACTGGCCGGCGAATTCGACGGCTTGGGCGCAGACGATGTATTATTCGCCGGAGGAGAAGCCGCGGGCGGTGGTGCTGCCGGCGGTGTTCCCGCCACGGGAGGCTGCGCCGAAAACGCGACGGGCGACGGCGGAGGCGTCCCCGCAATGGGCCCGGCCGGAGGAATGTGAATCGGCGGCGGAGGACCAAGAATCAATGGTTCGTTGAGGCTCGAAGGATCGTCCATGACCATTCCCAACGCAATGCCCGGCGACGTCCAACAGACAGGAACGCCACAGGTCATGCCATGCAACAAATCGGAGAAAGCAAATGCCTTGCCAACAAAGAAGCCATCTCATTTCAAGTAAATGCGGGTGCGCGGACGAGATGAACCGCCTCGAACTGGATAAAACGTGATCCACCGTGGCGGAACGATGATCCAATAAGCGCTGCGACGTGCATCCCATGAGGCTGCTACGAGGCGTATGGGTCACGGTTGACGATTTGGTATCCACGTTCGGCAGTAGCGGTGATAGGGTTTGGGCGCTCGAATTTCTCGCGGAGAATTTTGTTATGAGAAACCGCACGCATATTTCTTTTCGGCGCGAAGAGACGTTTCGAGCGCTGCCGCATCAGCTCGACGACGTGCTTTTGGATGAAGGTCGTTCCGTATCGGTGCGTCGTGAAGATATCGACAAAGGTGTCTACGTTTTGCACGGAGTCTTGTCGCCCAAAGAATGCAAGCGGCTCATCGAGACCGCTCGAGGCATTGGTTTTACGCATGCGGGTTTGGCGATTGGGAACGATACGTATCGCGTGAATTTGGCGGCGCGAAACAATACGCGCGTGGTCATCGACGCCCCAAAGATGGCGCTCGAATTGTGGGAACGGGTCAAAACATTGGTGGATCCACAACACGAAGGCTCGGAGCTCAGGGGATTGAATGATCGATTTCGGGTGTATCAATACGACGTTGGACAAAGGTTTTTCCCGCACGTAGATGTACGAACCATGGTTCCTCGCGGCGAAACGCGCGAATCGTTCATGATTTATCTGAATGACGGTTTCGAGGGGGGTGCGACGAGGTTTTTCGAGGTCAAAGAGAAATCGAGTCGGCGCGGAGAAGGTCGCGGGAGAAAATTCGACAATCGCGTTCGTTTGTCCGTGCGCGCACCGGTCGGCAGCGTGGTCGTTTTTGATCACTTGCTTTTGCACGAAGGCGCGGAGGTCACCGCAGGCGTGAAATACGCCGTGCGATCGGATTTGATTTATGCCCCGGGTCGTCGAGCCAAGTGACGAGCCCCGAAGTTGATCACTTCTTCCGCCTCCAGGCTGTCCCGACAAACGGCACGAGCCCGGCCGCCGCGAACAAGAACACCCAGCCGCCTTGATCGGCGCGCTCGATGGCCCGCGGTTCGGCCGCCGCGAACAACAGCACCAACATCACAGCGAGCAACGCAATGGGCGAAGCGATGAGCTGCCACCTGCGCCATCCGGAATGAAAAAACGACCGAACCACGCTGCCCACGCAAAGCGTCGTCATGAGCGCCGACAGCCATATCCACGGCGATTCCGTCGCTCGCCGCTCGAACATAAAGATGATGATGACGATCGCCGTTCCGGCGAGCGTATAAAGCGACGAAATCACAGTCCCGAAAATCGCGAGCCATCGTTCCGGCACTCGGCGGCGTAATCCACGCCAGAGCCCGAGCAATCCGAGACAAACCGGCCCCGCGAAAATCAACGACAGCAGCGCCCGAGCACCAGGCTCGTGACGCGTCATTCGCCACATCGAACGACCGTCCTCCGTCGCCATGAACATCGGCGCCGCGAGCATCAGGAAAAATGGCGCCGCGAACATGATCGCCCTGCGGTCTTGCTCGTCACGCACTTGCTCGGCCGTCGCCGGATCCAGCTTGGCGTCGTCTTGTTTTTCAGGCAAAACCTTGACGTTCTTCGCGCCTTTGTCGTCCGCCGTCTGCGCGTCAGCGTTTTCTCGTGTCATGACGTCCTCGAAGCTCGTGCCCCCCGTTTGGCCAGCCACATCGCCAGAATGCCGGCGACAAACCCAAGTCCAATCGCCCATTTCGATGACGTGAACCGGGACAGCCAAATACGAAGCGTATTGTAATTCCGACTCACGGGTTTGAGCGCGGTCGGTTTGAGGTTCAAGATCGGAACCTCTTCCGCGATGACCGAAGCGAGTGTCACGCCGTCTCGCGGCACGAAAGCCAGCTCCTTGGCGCCTTCAATCTTGTCGGGAGATCCTCCCCAGCGATTGAATACGGGATTTTCGCACGTAATGTCGCCCTGCCAGTAATGCCGAATGATGTACCGCCCTTGAAACATGTTTTGACCGTTTGGAATGACCGTCGCACCATGTTTGTTCGGGCCGGCCGCCCAACCATTGCCCCCTTGAATCGGCGATGCCGCTCGAAAGACCAAATCTTCGCCGAGCGAGTCTTTTGTATAGCGCACGTGCAAACGCGTGATCGTCGCATCCCACGGAGACAAACCGCTCGGTTTTACCGCGCCGGGCGGCGCATCCGTGTCTTTCGGCGCGAGCAAGGTATCGCCGCCGAGTGTCGCGATATCGGTGGGCTGCAGGGTTGGTCCGGGACAGGGATCACACGAGCCTGCGGTCCACGCATATTCGGTCACGACCGAATTTTTGGCATTTTCGACGGCTTTATCAAAAAGCGCCACGTAAAACGGACCGAACGACGCCTTGGCCGATTCATCGAGCTCGATGTTGGTCGGGATCGTCAAATTGGGATAATTCGCCGCTTCGTAGCGCTGGTTTCGTGCGATGATATTCACGATGAGATCTTGCGTGCCGCTCGAATTGAGCAGCCCGAGACGAACCGGCAGGCGGAACGAATCGTCATCGTAATGGAAACGCAGCGGGGATAACGTGGCCATGCCGTCTTTGAAGGTGACTTTTTTCGGATCGACCTTGGCCACGAAAAACTTTTGCCCCATTTGCACATAAGGGCGAAGCACGGGCTCGGCGCCGTCGGGAATTCGGTATTGGTTTGTCTTGAGCCAAGCGTCCAAGGCTGATGAATCGTCAGCCGACAGAATCACGATATCGTATTCGCCCACGGTAAATTCGGCTTCGACCCGGACGAGCGGCATGCCGCCGCCCTTGGCTTCCGCAGCGGGTGAAGGCGCAACGGCCATGGCGGTTTCGCTGCGCATGTTGTAATCGCGATGCGCTTCATAACAGGGATCTTGTTCCCAGTATTCGACGAGACGCGGGGCCGTGAGCTGATCGACGCGGTCAAACAC
>CAYSYX010000575.1:0-6130 GCA_964435055.1 uncultured Polyangium sp.
GAACAACACCGTGTTCTGGGCCTGGGACATTACGGGGTTCGTTTTCTGGATCGGTATCGGTCACGCCGGAACGCTCATCAGCGCCATTCTCTTCTTGTTCAGGCAGAAGTGGCGTACGAGCATCAACCGAGCGGCGGAAGCGATGACGATCTTCGCCGTTCTCGCGGCGTCGATTTACCCGGTCTTTCACGTCGGTCGTGTGTGGTTCGCATATTGGCTTTTCCCAATTCCGAACCAGATGAGCATGTGGCCGAACTTCAAGAGCCCGTTGCTCTGGGACGTGTTCGCGATTTCGACGTACGCGACCGTATCGATTCTGTTCTGGTATGTCGGTCTCGTGCCGGATCTCGCCACGTTGCGGGATCGAGCCAAGACGAAGACGCGGGCGATCGTGCTCGGCATCTTCGCGCTCGGCTGGCGCGGATCGCATCGGAACTGGCTGAATTACGAACGCGCGTACTTGATCTTGGCCGGTTTGTCGACACCGCTCGTACTCTCCGTGCACACGATCGTTTCGTTCGACTTCGCCGTGTCGATCATGCCTGGTTGGCACACGACGATCTTCCCGCCTTACTTCGTCGCGGGCGCTATCTTCAGCGGATTCGCGATGGTCGTGACCTTGATGGTCATGGCGCGCAAGGCGTTCGGACTCGAGGGGCTGATCACGATTCGGCATCTCGAGAACATGAACAAGATCATTCTGTTGACCGGCACGATGGTCGGTTACGCGTACGCGATGGAGTACTTCATTGCGTGGTACGGCGGCAATGAGTACGAAGGGTTTGCCTTTGCGAACCGCGCGTTCGGTCCGTACAAGTGGGCGTATTGGACGATGTGGAGCTGCAACGTGTTTTCGCCGCAGCTCTTCTGGTTCAAGCGTATTCGGACGAGCATTCCGGCGATGTTTGCGATCTCGATTTTCGTGAACATCGGTATGTGGTTCGAGCGCTTCGTCATCATCGTGACGAGCTTGCATCGCGACTACATCCCGTCGAGCTGGACGTACTTCCGGCCCACGATGTTCGACATGTCGACGTTCCTTGGTTCGTTCGGCTTGTTCTTCACCTTCTTCCTCTTGTTCCTCCGCTTCTTGCCGGCCGTGGCGATCAGCGAGGTCAAGGGCGTGATGCCTGCGGCGGATCCGCACGCGGGTCATGGCGACCATGGTCATGACGATCATGCGGAAGAAGCTTCGGAATCGCATGATTCCGAGGACGAGTCGGAAGAGTCTTCGGACGAGGAAAGCGAAGATTCTGAGGAGGATGAGGAGGAGTCCAATGGATAAGCCTCACCATGACGACGCGCACGAGGAAGAAGTCCAGAAGCCTTACGGGGTCATGGGGTACTTCCTCACGCCGGGCGACTTGATGCACGCCTGCGAGAAACTCAAGGCTGCGGGGTACAAGCATTTCGATGCGCATACGCCGTTTCCGGTGCACGGGCTCGAGAAGGCGATGGGACTGCCGGCGTCGAAGTTGCCGTGGGTCGTTCTCATCTGCGGTTTTACCGGGTTGATGAGCGCGATTGCCTTGACGTACTTCGTCGCGGTTGATTATCCGTTGACGATCAGCGGCAAGCCGGCGTTTTCGTACCAGATCTACGTTCCGGTGATGTTCGAGCTGACGGTGCTTTTCTCGGCCTTCGGCACGTTCTTCGGCATGTGGGCGATGAACAAATTGCCGGCGTATTACCACCCGACAATGACGCATCCGTCGTTTCCACGCTCAACGGATGATGCGTTCTTCATCAGCATCGAAGCCAAGGATCCGAAATACAATGCGTCGCGCACGAAGAAGCTTCTCGAGGAGCTTGGTGCACGCGAGGTTTTGGAGGTGATGGAATGAAGCGCGCGGCATTCCTGCTGCTGGCGATGACCATTGTCGGTTGTCGTGGTGGCAAAAGCGAAGACCCGCCGGTTCATCTCTTTGGGGACATGGATTGGCAGCCCAAGTATCAATGGGGTGAAGCCAGCCCTCTCTTCGAAGATGGTCGGGCCATGCGTCCGCTCGTGGATGGGACCATTCCGCTTGGTCACTTGAACGAGGACGACGGGTATTACCGGGGCAAACAGTCGAATGGTGAGTACATCAAGCGCGTGACGGACCTCAAGGTCAACGAAACGCCGATGGTGGTGGACGAGAAACTCATTCGACGCGGCGAGGAGCGATTCAATATTTATTGCGCGCCTTGTCATGACCAGTCGGGTGGAGGACGCGGCATGGTGGTTCAGCGGGGATTCCCGCCGCCGGTCGATTTGTCCTCGGACCGAGTCCAGAAGGAAATGGCCGACGGTCAGGTATTCGAGACGATTTCCAATGGTGTTCGCAACATGCCTGCTTATGGCAAGCAGGTTCCGGTTGCGGATCGTTGGGCGATCGTGACGTGGGTCAGGGTGCTCGGTCGTAGTCAGCACGCATCGAAAGAGGACGTGCCGGCGGACAAACAGGGCGCGATCGAACCGGAAGGAGCCGCGAAATGAGCCAATCAGCGGCAGTTACTGCGGGCAAAGCCGCAGGTCGGGAAGCCGCGGGCGATGCCAAGCAGCTTCCCAAAGCCGTCGGGGAAAACCTGACGAAAATGGGCATGGGTTTGGCGGTCGTCGGAGTGGCGGCGGCTGGAGCCGGGTATGCGATGGATGCGAAACGTTTTGCGTTTTCGTATCTCATCGGATTCCTGTACGTCGCGACAATCGCCTTGGGAGGTCTGTGCTTCGTTCAGATTCAGCACCTCGTCAAGGCCGGCTGGTCGGTGGTAGCTCGAAGGCAAGCGGAATGGGCTGCCGGGATCATGCCCGGCGTGGCGATTCTGTTCGCCCCGGTGATCGCGTTTTCGCACACGATTTACCATCATTGGATGGGCGAAGAAGCGGCGCATGACCCGATTTTGCAGCACAAAGCGGGTTACCTGAATCCGAACTTCTTCTACGCGCGGGCGGCGTTGTATCTCGTTCTCTGGGTGGGTTTGGCGCTGTTCTTCACGCGTACGAGCCGTCAGCAGGATGAAAGCGGCGACAAGAAGCTTTCGGAGAAGATGACGGCGGCGGCGGCTCCGGCGACGATGCTTTTCGCCTTGTCGGTGACGTTCGCCGGATTCGACTGGGTGATGAGCCTCAATCCGCACTGGTACTCGACGATCTTCGGCGTGTACATCTTTGCGGGTTGCATGACGAGCTTCCTTTCGGTGCTCGCGCTCATGACCGTGCGTTTGCAGGAGAACGGCTACTTCGTCAAGCTCAGCACGATCGAGCATCGCCATGACATCGTCAAGTTGCTCTTCGGTTTCGTGGTGTATTTCGCGTACATCGGTTTCTCCCAGTTCATCTTGATCTGGTACGCCGATTTGCCGGAAGAGACGGTGTTTTACCACGATCGTTGGGATGCGGACAGCTGGAAGGTCGTGAGTTTGGCGATTCCGATCCTGCACTTCGCGGTGCCCTTCCTGCTGCTCCTTTCGCGGCATGTGAAGCGACATCCGGTGGGTTTGTCGGTGGGCGCGATTCTCATGCTCGTCATGCATTACGTCGACCTGTATTGGCTCGTGATGCCGACGTATGATCATCATCACGCGACGTTCGGCGTGGTTGATATCTGCGGATTGCTCGGACCTTTGGGCATTGGGGCTTTCTTGCTCGCGAGGCAAGCAGCTGCCGGACCGCTCTATCCGCTCCGTGATCCTTGGCTCGGCGAGACGGTGAAGGTGGATAACCCATGAGCAAGAAAAAGAAGAAGAAGGAGCCCAGCGCGTCGACTGCGGCGGAAGCCGCCGTGGAAAAAGACGAGCAAGAGGCTGATTCGGACGACCAAGAAGAGTCGAATGAATCGCATGCGGCGCAAGCGCATGGTGAAGGTCATGGGCATGGTGGGCATGATCCGCTCGAGGACGATCGTCCGCGGAATGGCCTTATCGCGTTCATTACGTTGATCACGTGCATTACGTTGGTGGCGTTCATCATCTTCGTGCGCGAGCTCTTCAATTCTTGGGGTCACGATGAATTGCAGCGAAAGGTTCTTTCGGTGCAATCCGAGCAATTGAAGGAATTGCGGGCCGACGAGAAGGCGAAGCTGACGAAGTACCGGTGGGTGAGCCAGAAGGACGGTGTGGTTCGCATTCCTGCGGATCGGGCAGTCGAGCTCGTGATTGCGGCGTATCGCAATCCGGCCCCTGCGGAGGCTCCGAAGCTTCAGGAGCCGGCGCCCAAGCCCGAGGAAGTCAAGCCCGAGGAAAAACCCGAGGAAAAGAAGGGTGACGAGGGCAAGGACGACAAGAAGGGCGATAAGAAGGACGAGAAGAAAGACGACAAAAAGGACGAGAAGAAGGGGGGCGGCAAGTGACCTTGGTGCCGGGTGCCCTTCGACCTCGATTGCGAGGGCTTGTTCGGAGCGTAGCGGCTCTGGCGTTGCTTGTTTGGGCGAACGTAGCGTTTGCTCAATTCAAGCCTGCGCCGGGGATTGATACGTCGACGCCGAAGGAGCTCACGGGGATCGAGATCGAAGACAAGCCCGGCGCCAAAGTGCCTCTGGATGTTCATTTGCGGGATAGTCAGGGGCGCGACGTGCGTCTCGGTGATTATTTCGACGGTGAACATCCAGTGATTCTTGCGCTCGCCTATTATGAATGTCCGATGCTTTGCACGCTGGTGCTGAACGGCCTGGTGGATGGTTTGAAAGGTACGGATCTTTCAGCGGGCAAAGATTTTCGAGTTGTCGTGATCAGCTTCGATCCGCGGGATACGCCGGAAATGGCGCATAAGAAACGGGAGACGTACTTGAAAGCGTACGGTCGGTCCGTTCCGGATCGGGGCTGGGATTTTCTCGTGGCGGACCAAGCCGATGTGAAGCGTGTCGCGGACACGGTCGGCTTCAAGTATCGCTGGGACGAACCTACGAAACAATTCGCGCATGCGGCTGGGTTTTTCGTGCTGGATCCGAAAGGCACGTTGTCTCGGACGCTGTATGGCCTCGAGTTTCCGTCGAAAGACGTGAAGCTGGCGTTGCTCGAAGCGAGCGAGGGTAAGATTGGTTCGGCGATGAACCAAGTGCTCTTGTTTTGCTTTCACTATTCTGTGACGGAAAACAGGTATGTCCTCGCGACGAGGCGCCTGATGAAAGCCGGCGGAGTTATTACGGTCATTGGCCTTGCGGGGCTTCTTGCAAGGTATTGGCGGGCGGAACGCCGTCGGCAGTCAAAGCCCGTGGACGGAGCTGTAGCATGACGTTGGACCCCGTTGAACTTGGCAGCTTTTGGATGCCAAGGCAGTCGTCGACGATTGCGTCAGAAATCGATTTTGCATGGTACGTCGTGTATTACCTCGACGTCATCATGTTCTTCGGTTTGATGATCCCGATGTTTTACTTCATTCGTCGTTTCGCGCGGCGAACGGATAACGACAAGGTGAGTGCTATCACGCATAGCACCAAACTTGAAATCGGTTGGACCGTCATTCCGAGCATTTTGGTCATTGCTCTCTTTTTCGTCGGCTTGCGCGGCTACTTGATGGCCGCCGTTGCGCCGGCGAACGCGTACGAGATTCGAGCAACGGCCGAGATGTACATGTGGACGTTCACCTATCCGAACGGCAACGTGACGGTGAATGAACTCGTGGTGCCAAAGGACAAACCCGTCAAGCTCATCATGAGCTCGAAGGACGTTCTGCACAGCTTCTACGTTCCGGAGTTCCGCGTGAAGCAGGACGTCATTCCCGGCACGTACACGACGATCTGGTTCGAAGCGAATGCAAAACGCGAAACGGTTCTGTTCTGCACCGAATACTGCGGCGTTGGTCATTCCGAAATGATGGCGAAGGTCTATTCGGTCGAACAGCCCGAATGGGAGCAATTCCTCGATACGGGCGAAGCGCCGTCGGGTGAAAAAGCTCCGAAGGACTTGAAGCCTGAAGAGTTGGGTAAGAAGTACTTCACGAAGTTCAGCTGCAACACGTGCCATTCGTTGGATGGAACGCGCGTGCAGGGCCCGTCCTTCAAGGGCGTCTTCGGCAAAACGGAGACGTTTGCCGACGGTTCGTCCGCGGTGGTGGATGAGAACTACATTCGTGAAAGCTTGCTCGAGCCTCAGAAGAAGATTGTCCAGGGGTATCCGGGGACGATGCCGACCTTCAAGGGCACGATGAAAG
>CAYSYX010000576.1:0-6122 GCA_964435055.1 uncultured Polyangium sp.
GCACAAGGCAAAGTGGATCGTTATGTGGCGGCGGCGGTATTCGCGTCCGGTCGATGTCGATTCGGCAATTGTTTGAAAGACGGTTGGACGACGCGTATCGCCGACGGCGACGTCGAAGTGAATTGTTCATTCTCGAATTGTTTCAAAGACGGTTGGACGGCGCGATTTCCGGACGGATCAATGGCGCAAACACGTTGCTCATTTTCGGATTGTGCGAAAGATGGTTGGACGACGACATTTCCCGACGGCAGTTCGGCGGTGACGCGTTGTTCATTTTCGAATTGCTTGAAGGACGGTTGGTCGACGAGTTTGCCGAGCGGCGAGACGATCACGACGCGGTGTTCATTTTCGGATTGTTCGACACAGGGGTGGGAGACGCATTTGCCGGGTGGAAAAACAATTCAATGTCGATGCAACTTCGGGAAATGCCTTCAAGACGGAACGACTTGCGGATGAGCCGGCTTTGAGTGTCGGTAAATTGACGCATATTGGAGTTTTGCGGTCATCCATCGTATTGTCGCCGTTGTTCGGTGTGGCGAATGGTCTTTGCATTATCCGGTTCGTATGCGACATTAGCGCGCGGAGAGTGTAGGATGTCAGGCGAGTTTAAGTTTTCGTTGGCGGATCTGGTGCGATGTTCGTCGAAGATGCGCGCCATCGCGGCGAAGGCGACGAGCATGGAGGAAGCGGCCTGCGGGATCGTCGAGCATTTGTATGACGTCTTCGCCACGACGGATGAGCCCACGACCAGAGCTTCGGCGCTCGTGCGGTTCTACAAGACACACCCCTTGGGCGGCCTGGACGAACAGCGTCGACGATTCATCGAATCGAGACATTCGGGGTTGTCGCTCGGGACGCCGTGTTTGACGCTGTTCGCAACGCGCGGAGACGAGCCGGCTTGGAACGACGTTGCGCAATCGACAGGGCACCTGGCGATTCCTTTACTCGATCGAGCGTCGATTGCAGCTTTGCCGATGGTCGAACGCGTCGTAGTGGAGCTGGGGGTCGATCTCGATTCGATTTTAGATCAAACACGGGATACCGTTGTTCCCGGTGTTCAGCGCACATGCGACGTATTTCATGTCGCGAACGCCAAGGGGAGTCCGTATATCCCCGCGCAGAGCGACTTCGTTGAAAAATACGGTATTCAATCGGTCGTAGGGTTTGGCGCGACGCTTCCGACGGGAGATTTGTTGGTCATTTTGGTGTTTTCAAAAGCAAAGATACTCCCATCGGTGATCAATTTGTTCAAAACGTTGGCCCTGTCGGTGCGCATTGCTGTCTTACCCTTGGCTCGTCGTGTATTCATCTGTGAATGTGCGGGATCCACGCCTCGCGCGCTCGAGGTCGAACTGGCGTATGCTCGGTCGGAAGTCGAGGCGCTTCGGGAGTTGTTGGCGGAGAAAGATCGCGCGGTGCTCGAGCAAGCCCAGATGCTCGAAAATAACGCGCGAGAATTCGAGCAACAGTTTCGGGTCTTGCGAGCGACGTTCGAGAGTATTTCGGACGGTGCGGCTTTGTATGACAACCGGGGACAATTTTGGTTCAGCAATGCGGCATCCACGCGGATAGGAGGGTACACATACGTCGAGGTGGCGTCCACGCCGCCTTCCGAACGCGCGGCATTGCTTGGATATCACCGTGCGGACCAAAAGAACCTTTTGACATTCGACGAAATGCCTCTGCGGCGAGTTTTTCGTGGCGAGGTTGTCGACGGCATGGAGATTTTTATTCGTAATGCGCGTCGACCCGAGGGGCGATGGGTCGTTCAAAGCGCCTCTATCGTCAGGAATGACGATGGTTCGGTGGCCGGCGCCGTGACGCTGATGCACGATATCACCGAACGAAAGCGATTCGAAGACGAGCTCGTGCGGGCGCGCGAAGCCGCGGAAGCAGGATCGCGTGCGAAATCCGAATTTTTGGCCAGCATGAGCCATGAAATTCGGACGCCGATGAACGGGGTCATTGGAATGACCAATTTGTTGTTGGACACGCCCTTGACCAGCGAACAGCGGGATTTTGTCGAAACGATCCGTACGAGCGGTGATTCGCTCTTGACCATCATCAACGATATTCTGGACTTCTCGAAAATCGAAGCGGGCCAAATCGATTTGGAACGGCAACCATTTGAAATTCGGCAATGCATCGAGGATGCGCTGGACCTGGTTTCCCATTCGGCGACCGTGAAGCATATCGAGCTTGCGGTGTACGTTGCGTCGGATGTACCCAAAACTTTCCTCGGCGACATGTCGCGCCTGCGCCAAGTCCTCGTCAATTTGCTTGGTAATGCGGTTAAATTCACGGAAAAAGGCGAAGTCGTGGCCGAGGTGTCGGTTCACGATGACGTATCGCCACGCAAATTCGAAACCGGCGTTTTCCTACGGTTTCAAGTGCGCGACACGGGGATTGGAATTCCCGCGGAGCGAGTCGCGAAGCTCTTTCGACCATTCAGCCAAGTGGACGCATCCATCACGCGCAGGTTTGGCGGGACGGGCCTCGGTTTGGCCATTTGCAAGCGGCTCGTGGATCTCATGGGAGGCACCATTGGAGTCGAAAGCGAATTGGGGGTCGGGTCGACCTTTTATGTCGATCTGGAGCTCGAAACGGCGGAAAACATCGAGCAGGAGCCCAATCGCAGCGCCGTCTTTCGTCTGAATGGCTTGCGGGTGCTGATCGTCGACGACAATGCGACGAATCGCCGAATTCTTGCGTTGCAATGCCGATCTTGGGGCATGGTTCCCATCTTGGCTTCTTCGGCTCGTGAAGCTCTTTCGCTGGTCGACAAGACCCCTCAATTTGCATTGGCGATTCTCGACGCTGCCATGCCCGAAATGTCCGGCGTCGAATTGCTCGAGAAAATGGTCTCCGACGAACGCTTGAATGATATGGCCATCATCATGCTCACATCGACCATTGATACGGAAACGAAACGCCAGGCGGAGGTATTCGGCGTGTCTTCGTATCTCTACAAGCCGGTGAAGCAATCGCAGCTTTTCGATACGATTTTGGGGGCATTGTCGAATTCCCAGAGGAGAGCGCGTCGGACGCGTAAACCACCGGCTCTCGATGTGTCGTTTGCTCAACGTGTTCCCCTGCGCATTTTATTGGCCGAGGACAACGCCATCAATCAAAAAGTCGGCTTGTTGATGCTGTCGAAACTGGGCTATCGCGCCGACGTCGCCGCCAATGGCCTTGAAGTGCTCGAAGCCGTTTCACAGCGCCCGTACGATGTCATTTTGATGGACCTCCAAATGCCGGAATTGGACGGAATTGAAGCGACGCGGCGTTTGCGTCTGCCCGGAGCCGTCACGTATCGCCCGCGCATCATCGCGGTGACGGCCAACGTGATGCAATCCGACCGAGACTTGTGTGTCGCCGTCGGAATGGACGAATTCATTGGCAAACCCATGAAAGTCGACGACCTCGTCGCCGCCTTGGTGCGTGCCGGCTCAGCCATCGGGGTGGTCGAAAGCAATCAATCTCCGTCGTGATGCGAAATCCGCGTATTGGACCGGGTATCGCAACGAACCGCAACGAGTATTTTACCGCTTTCGCGACGCGGCGACGATTTCGAGGGCCTGCGACGGCAGTCGCAGCGGATCAATCGGCTTGTAAATGACGTCCAGCGCTCCAAGCTCTCGGATGCGCTCCGGTGGGGTCAATTCGCGGGCCCCGGTCAAGAAAATAACCGGAATCATCCTGGCTCTGGGCGATTTCTTCAATTCGGTAATAGTAACGATTCCATCGAGTCCAGGCAAGATGATGTAGAGAAGGATCAAATCGGGCAGCAACCGCTCCGCCATGACGAGTCCTTCGGCACCCGAGCTGGCGAGCTGCACTTCGAAGCCGCCGAGCTTGCGCAAGGACATTGCAGCGATTCGGCGGACATACTCGTCATCGTCCACGAGCAGGACTTTTTTGATGTTCACTCCGTACCTCGACCAATCGTCCTCAGAATGCCATTGAATCAATCACTTGGCAAGGTCCATGCAGCATTTTCCGTATGGTATGGTCGGCAACGGTTTGTGCGGGCTGCTTGCCTGCGAAAACCCAAAAGTCATTCGAAGGGCTGTATTTCCACGATTGCCTGCATTTGCGCCACCAGACGGTTTTCGTCGACCCGAGTCAAGAATGCATGCCGGACAGATTCATCGTCGAATCGACCCGCTATCCAAGTGAGCCGTTCTCGAGCCTTGATCCGTTCACGCTCCGCCTCTTCGTATCGTCGCGCAAAACGCAAGCTTTGCACATACGCAAAACGCACCAAGATTTCGTCCGTCCCGATTCGCCCAAGCTGTTCCAAGAGTTTCATTCCCAAAACCGCGTGCTCGAGCGCCTCATTTTCGCGTTTCAGTTCGACAAACAAGATTGCCTTGTGGGCGTGCGTCATGGCGCGCATACGCGGCAAACCACTGAGCATCGCTTCGGCTTCATCCAGGTATTTTTCGGCCAATTCGTATTCTTTGCGCAATCGGTGAAATCGTCCGAGCTTGTTACGTAATGAACCACCATTGCGGGCGTCGCTCATTCCGTCCAGGAGCTCTTTGGCTTCCATGAGATAATCGAAAGATTCGTCGACACGTCCCGAGGCCAAAAGCGCGGTCCCGAGCATTGCCCTGGAAATGGACTTCATGCGCGGAATTGCCAGTCGTTCCGCAATGACTATCAGCTCTTTGCAGATTTCGATGGCTTTTTCGAACAATCCAAGGTCGATGAGGGTAAAAGATGCGTCGAGGCGTTGCCCGGCAGCCGAACGAATATCCCCCACTTCTTCAAAAAGCCGAGCGGCTTCGAGTGAATGTTTGAATGTCCGATCATATCGCCATTCGACCGTCGTATTCGCCGCCTGCAATAGTTCGAATAAGGCTTGAATTCGGGGTCCGTAGTCCGAGCGGCGTTGCAACAGTCGAGTCAGCGGCTTGATCAATTGCAGGGCAAATTGGTATTGTCCACCGATATAGGTCTGCAATCCGATGCGAACGGCGGCTTCGATGTAGGCGTCGGTCCATTCATTCTCGGATCCCCATTGAATCAAATCCGTGCACAGCTCGCGATGATTGTCGAGTTTGATGAGGCGCAACGAGGCCACGGCCAACGTCATGGCCGCGCCAAACCATTTGTCGCTGCCGCGTTCCAGGTTCTGCATGGCCGTTTCCGACAGTTGCAATGCCGACTCGAATTCCCCTTGCCATTGGGCCGCGTCGGCCTTGAGCGCACGGGCTTCGCCCACCTGCTGCATATCGCTGCAATGGCGAATGACCTGATCGGCATGTCTCTTTACCGCATCGAAATCACCGCCCAAACTTGCGTCTCGCGCCGCCTGAAGATGATACGGAGCTGCTCGTTGCGGCTGTTCGGCAATGTCGTAATGGGCCGCGAGCTGGGCGGCGCTCGTCTCGCCGATGATCTCCAAGAATTCACCCGCCAACGCATGCCCGGTCGTTTTGTCCGCGTCCGTCAACATGCCGTACGCAGCTTCCCGAAACAATGCGTGTCGGAATCGGTATTCGGTTTGGGAAGGAAAACGCGACGTCCGCTTGGCCTCGACAAACTCCCCATCCCGCAGCATACCCAGCCACGTGGCCACGTCCTGCTCGGTGCTCGTTTCTCCCAATAAAGCGTGCACTCCCGCGTGCCAAAATACTTCGCCGAAAATACTCGCCGCCCGCAAGACTCGCCGCGCCTCCGCCGGGACCTTGGCCACGCGCGATTGCACCATCGCCAAGAGCGTCTCCGGCATGGCGTTTGTCGAAGTGGATGAAGGTTCCGCAATGATTCGCACGAGCTCCTCGAGAAACAGCGGATGACCTGCGCTGCGCTCAATCAGCGACGCCATGACCTCGTTGGTCACACGATCGCCGACGATGCGCGAAATGAGGTTCTGGCACGCTCGTTGAGACAAACCCGCCAAGCGTAATGTCGAGGGGGACCATTCCGTCAACAATTTCGGGAATGACTCGAACAATTCGGGACGTCCGAGGGCCAGAATGAAGACCGGCCGATCGCGTAATCCTTGGGCCGCAGCCTCGAGCACTTTGACCGATGGCAGATCTCCCCAATGCAGATCTTCCAGCAAAAGCAGAAGTGGTCGATTTTCCGTCGACCCGTACACCAAGTCCTCG
>CAYSYX010000577.1:0-6121 GCA_964435055.1 uncultured Polyangium sp.
GTTGTAGTACTCGTCGCGGTAGATGAACATGATCATGTCCGCGTCCTGCTCGATGGCTCCGGACTCGCGCAGATCGCTGAGTTGAGGGCGTTTGTCCTTCGTGTTGCGTGTTTCGACCGCGCGGTTGAGCTGCGACAAGGCGATGACCGGAACACGAAGCTCCTTCGCAAGTTGCTTCAAACCTCGGGAAATTTCGCTGATCTCTTGCTCGCGACTTTGCGCTCCATCACGCCCGCGCATGAGCTGCAAGTAGTCGATGATGACGAGACCCACGCGGCGCTCGGGTTGTCCCGGTACCGAAGTTCGATTGTATTCGGCCTGAATCCTTCGGGTTTTTGCGCGAAGTTCCAAGATGTTGATGGCCGGCGTGTCGTCGACCCAAATCGGCAACGTCGACAAGTACGACGCAGCTTCGGTCAAACGACGCCAATCGTCGGGCTGGAGAAACCCTTGGCGCAGCTTGCCGATGTCGACGCGCCCTTCGCAACAAACCATACGACTTGCGAGCTGTTCACGCGGCATTTCGAGCGAGAAGACGCACACGCCAAACCCCGGCTCTTGATGCTCGTACCCGTGACCGTCTTCGTTCGGACCCGCAGCCTTGACCGTGCGCGGCGACGCGACGTTCACCGCGATGTTCAAGACAAACGAGGTTTTTCCCATGCCGGGACGCGCCGCGACGATCGTGAGATCACCGTCGTGCAAACCCGCCGTCTTCGCATCGAGTCGTTCGTAACCCGTCGAAATACCCGTGATGCGATCACCACGTTCAGCCGCCAGCGTGATCTGTTCGAAGACGGTCTTCAGGACCTGCGAGATCGGCTGAACACTCGTGGATTCCGCCGTGCGCGCGAGGTGATAGACCGATTGCTCGGCGCTATCGATGAACTCTTGGACCGTGCCGACATCGCCGTAACCTTCCGCCGCGATGCGCTGACACGCGCCGATGAGCTGCCGTAAACGCCACTTTTCATGCACGACCTTCGCGTGCGCGCCGACGTGAGCAACCGACGGCGTTTGATCGACGAGCTGCACCAAATAGGCCGAGCCACCGATCTGATTGATCCATTCACGACTACGGAGCCAAGAAGCGACCGTCGTGATGTCGACCGGCGTGCCTTCGGTCGCGAGCTGCACCGCAGCTTCGAAGATGCGGCGATTGGCGTCGCTGTAGAAATGATCCGGCTTCAGAAGCTCGAGCACCCGATCGAGCGCGTCGCGTTCGAGAAGAACGGCGGCGAGCACCGCGGCTTCGGCATCGAGATCATGCGGGGGAACCCGACCGGCGACGGGCACCGGTTCGTTGTTTTGCGAGTTTTTGCCTCGGCGCTGAGGGTTTTGCGTGGTCACTTCTTCACCGGATTACCCCAATTCATCCCGAGGTTTTCCACAGGCCGGGGTTCCAAATGCGAGACGCCCCGAAGGCAAACACCTTCGAGGCGCGGCGATTGGCCGAACAAGATATCAGTCCATGCCCGGACGCACCACCTCGAACGAGTGAATCGACTTCGACCATGAACGAGAAAGACGTGCAAAGCGAGATCCTGTGTGTGGGTGAAGTGTTGTGGGATTTGTACGTGCCCGCGGGGACACCTCTGGCCCAGGCAAACCATGTTTTTTTCGAGCCTGGAGGAAGTGCGACGAACGTCGCGCGGCACTTGGGCAAACTTGGTGTACGCGCGGGAATTCTTGGGGTGATTGGAGAAGACGCCGTGGGCGCGGCGCTTCTGGAGAGGCTCGCGCGTGAAGGCGTGGACGTGCGTCACGTGCACAAGATGAAGGCGCGCACGGGACTTGTTTTGATCTCAAACGATCCTCCCGTCGCGGTTGCGTATCGTTGGGCGACGGAAGAGGCGCACACGTTTCGTCAGGCGCTGAATGGCGATTACCCCGCGCGGATCTTGCATTTTTCGAGCTTGTTGCCGGATCGCACGGCGCTTCACGCGCTCGCGAAAGCAGCGCAACGAGCGCGCAAGGCGGGACGCGTCGTGATGCTCGACGTGAACATGCGCCCCGGGTTGTGGAAAGGAGACCTGGTTGCCAAGACAAACCCGTGGGAGATGATCGACACCGCGGATGTGGTGAAGGTGAGCGCGGATGATTTGCGGGTGCTTGGCGTCGAGGATCCCGAGATATTCCGGGACAAACTGGCGGATGAGGTGATCTTGCTGGTGACGCAGGGGTCGCGCCCGACGCTGGCGTGGGGTCCGCGAGGTCGGGTGGAGGTGCCGGTGGTGCCGATCGAGGTATCGACGACCGTGGGGGCGGGCGATGCGTTTGTCGCGGGGTGTTTGTCCACGATGATCGATTTGCATCCGCGGTTATGGGCGACGAAGGACGAGTTGGAAGGGATTGTGGCGCGAGGCAATGCGTTTGCCCGGGCGTACTTGGAGAGGCAACGGGAGCGACAAACCTAAGCCAAGCAGGGAGCAAACCGATGCTTAGGGTTCAACAAGACCAACAAGAACGTCACTTCGTCGGCACCGCTTTGGCGCTTGGTGCAGGCGGAGGCGGCGGGGGCGGCGGAGGCGGTGACGGCGCGGACGCGGGGGGCGGAGCAGCCGAAGGCGGCGCATTGGCACTTCGCGCCGCCGATGCCGACGTCGCGGCTTTGGTTTTCGTATTGGACAAACCAGTTTTCGGTACGACCCGCGGCGCCGTCGAAGACGAAGGAGCAACCGATGCCGAGGTTTCCGACGCAATAGGAGCAGTGCTGGAAGGCGCCGATGTCGCGGAAGGCGCGGTGTCCGGATTTTCCTTGGACGTGAATGACTTGATGGTCGCGGCAATGGTATCCTTGTAATACCACCCCGCCCCGGCCAAACCGAAAAGCAAAAAGGCAAAAAGAATCAGGCCGACGCGATTGCTGCGGCCCGCACGGCTGTTCGACGCCCACGTTTTTTTCGTTTGATGCCCGAAAACGCGTTTGGCATAAAATACCGGTGCCTCCTCGGTCGACTCCGCGGAAGCTTTGGGCGCAGCCTCGACGGCGGTGGGTATCGGCGTTGCGGATTCGAGCGTTTGCGAATTACCGGGCGACGCCGATTTGCGTGCTTCCTTCGCGCTCTCCGGGCGCCGAATGGTCTCTTTGTTTTCCCCGTCCACCAGCGTGGACATCTCGCCTTCATCGGACTTTTTGCCGCTGACCTGAATGACGGTATTTTTCTCGGATTCGTCACTCGCTCCACTATTCGGGGAAACGTCGGGCGGCGGTGGCAATGCCATGAGTGAATCGAGCGCGGCAACGAATTCACGCACGTTGGGAAATCGTTTGTCGGGATCTATCTCCAGACAACGCATGACGATTTCATCCACGAGCGACGGGAGACTTTTCCGATAATGGCTGGGAACCCGAGGTTTTTCGTAAAGAACTCGACCGGCGACTTCGGCGTAATTCTCACCGGGAAATGGTAACCGACCCGTGACGAATTCATAAAGAATCACGCCGAGCGACCAAATATCCCCGCGAGCATCCGTAGGTTTCGCTCGCATTTGTTCCGGCGACATATAATACGGCGTGCCTAAAATGCTCCCGGTCGCCGTCAATTTGGATACTTTGTCGCCGCTCGGATTGATATCTTTGGAAATGCCGAAATCGAGCACCTTGACGCAAGGTTTCCCATTCGGACGGCGTGTCAAAAACAAATTCGAAGGCTTCAAATCGCGATGCACGATTCCCAATTCGTGCGCCTCGGCCACCGCGTCGCATGCCTGAAGCAGGTACGAGACAGCCTCGTGCATCGGAAAAACTTTTCGTTCGTCCAGGATGCTTTGGAGGTCCTCGCCCACGAGGTACTCCATGACCATGACCGGCACACCGTCGTCGTTTGCCCCGGAATCCGTGACACGAACGACGTGTTCGCTCTTGAGCCGCGCGCACGCCCGCGCCTCACGAAGAAATCGCGCCGCCGCATCGGGCCGTTCGAGCGCCTCGGGAAGCATCAGCTTGACGGCGAAAAGCTCGCCGAGATGCTCGTGGCGCGCCGCAACGACGTACCCCATGGCGCCGCGACCGAGTTCCTTCTCGACTCGGTATTTGCCCAACAAAAGCGTGCCTTCTTGCACCGACGTCGTCATGGAGATGCGCTTTGGATCGGGGCTCGGAGCCGATCGCCCCGAGCTTAACAAGACCGACGACGACTGGGAAGGACCGAATGACGTGGGATACGATCAGCGGGCGTTCCGGTGCCGATATCGAGCTCGAACGGACCATTCGACCCCAAACGCGCGCGATTGATTATCGGCAGCAATCCGCTCCGGCTCGGTTGCCCGAACCCGTCTCGATCCCGGCTTGCATATTACCTTCCAAACCTGCCGCAAGCAACGACAACGGACAAACCCCGCGGAGGGTTTTGCCTCGAATACGTGGCCCATGACGTTCACCCCGGCGAGATGTTCCAAGACGAACCTGTTTACTCCGATCACTTCATTGCTCGATACAATAGAGCGGCAATTTCGCATCGCATCCGATTCGATCCGTCTCACACCCCATCGACCAGCGCGACTCATCGTTGGCTCGTCCCCAAACGCCAACTTTCTTGGGATCCCGGGATGTCGACGTCCCGTCCGTCCAATCGCTGCAAGAATGGTTTTTCTCGGGCAATGATCCGTCGTCACGAGTATTCGTCCAGACGATCGTGCTGGAACACCATTCCGGATGCGGTACGATGGGAGGCCAATCGACGAGTTCGGTGAGTCGAATGGGCGCACGAAGGTTACCCCCGGTCAATTCGGTCCAATTCTTGGCCACGACGGTGCCATCGACGAGCACATAAGGCACGGTTGCGTGTGACAAACGCGCCGCCGCAGAGTTTTTCGAATCGCTGAGCCAAGCGGCGTATTTGCCATCGACGCCCCCCGCAATCGCTCGGGCTTGGCATTTCGCGTCCGCGCCCGCGAGCCCCCCAAGATCGCCCGAATAAAGGGTGCTCGTGACGAAGATCTTTTTGGGTTTTACGCAGCTGGATTCAATGCACATTTGTCCCAGCTCGCACGTGCAAAGCTCGGGGCCGGCTTTTTTCGGTGGATCACCCACGGTCGACCAAGTTTTTGCCACATCGCCTTCGGCCCATTCGGCCATGATGATGCGTCCTGAAATCGGAATCGTGAGCAATGGCGCCGGCCCGGCATTTCCATACACGACGAACCGATCCGGCAAACGCACGACGATCATGGTTCGTCTCGGCGAAACCACAGCATCCACCGCTTTGGGAATGGCCATGGCCCGGCGAATATCACTCAGCGCGACGGGAGGAGCCGCATTCGTCGCCACGGTGGCGGGAGCATCGAACACAGGTGCTTCCCATTCGCTGGTACGTGACCCGTTGTTGGGCAAACGAATCACGCCCGTGAGGGAAACGTGGCCATTCGTTCGAGCGAGACAAACATGGCTGTCTTTGCGCCAATGGATCTCGTAACCGAACATTTCGTAGGTTTCATCGAGCGAAATGTCCGAATGATCTTCGCCCGGTTCGCGTTGCTGAAATATGGCTTGGACGAATTTTCCAAGTCCCGCGTCGTCGGTATAATTCGCGAGCAACGTCGGGAGATTCGCCTGCGACAAACCTTCGAAGATTTGATCTTCGCCGCCCCTGAACGCTTGTGCTCCGCCGGTCCATTCGGCGCGATAACGATTCGTGCACAAAGCGTAACGCGTGACGTAATTGACGTCTTCTCCGAACATGTCGCCCCGACGATGCTGTTTTTTCAGCGATTTGCGTTCATCCGCTCGTACGCTGTCGACTTTGCTTCGGTCGGTCGTTCGCCACAACGACGACGCGGCATACCAATACACGATGCCTCCGTATTCGTCGTCCATGCCAAACTTGGCACCTTGGCGCTTTCGTTCGACTTCCGTATCATCGCGTTCATAAGCGGCCACGCCCATATACAAAAAGCCGTTATCGCGAGGGATCGCCAAAAAGGGCAATTCACCGGCGAAATCGACGCGGCCATCGTGGGCATGAAGAATGATGGTATGCAGTTTGTCTTCTGGAGGTACGCGCGGCCCGTCGCCATAAAGCGGCCCATAACCGGAACTGGGAACGGTTTCGATACCCAACACCATCGTTTCCGGCCCGCCCAAGGGCGAAAGCTGCTGCAAAAACGCTCCAAGTCGCTC
>CAYSYX010000578.1:0-408 GCA_964435055.1 uncultured Polyangium sp.
GTCAAGATGTTTGCGCTTTTAGTCCTCGATGGCTTCGACACCAAGTTGTCGGAGTTTCTCGAGGTGCGCTTTCATGGCCTCGACCTGTTCGGGCGGGTGTCCCAGCCAATCTTTGATTTCCCCGGTGACGCGAAGCGCCTCCCGCGTACGGTAAGATTTCGTTGGATTTCCCGGGAACTTTTTATCGGTCAAATTCGGATCGTCTTCAATGCGGCCCGTCGGCTCGACAATGTAAATTCGGCCGGGACCTTCGCCCTGCGCCAATTCGGCGCCCCAAGTCGCCGCATCCAACGTCGCGGTCAAGTAAACGTACTTGGCGATTTTCCCCGTGCCATAGTTGGATTTGTAGCCCGGCACGATCATGTCTCCCGGTTTGATTTTTTTCAGGAAATCCGGGTCAATGTCCTC
>CAYSYX010000578.1:420-6118 GCA_964435055.1 uncultured Polyangium sp.
AAACGTTGCGAATACACGTCGTCGTTCATTGCCATCGGTCACTCCACCCGGTCCATCATGCCCGAATCAACTCGGGGGGCGACTGTTCCACCGCGAGCGACACAGGTCAAGTTTTTTCTAACGAACCCGAACGTGCGGGCATGTCGCCATCAATAAAGCTCCGTCGTACCGCCGCAGTCGTCGATCGTGCACCGGCGCGTGCGCTTCAACATGGATACCGTGGGCAGCTTATCTCCGCAATATGGGCAATAATAAGCGCCACACTTCGCGCAGCGATGCCAGTTCCAAAACACCCAGGCAAACGTTCTCGGTGCTGTCGGCGCAGAACCCGCATTGCATGTCGGCGCGTTTACGCAAACAGGCATTGGCACTTGGCCCGAGTCTTGTTGTTCCAGCGAAGCAGTGTCCTCCGAAAGCAAGGGTTTGGATTTGGAACCTTTCTTACGGCCGCTCAATGGACTCGTCGTGGGCTTTGAGCTGATTGTCGGCGTTCGGGACTTCGGCGTCTCCTTGATTGAATCCGGTTTGAACACCGGTATCTCCTTGATTTCGGACACCAGCGTGATGGGTTCGGACACGAGCGTTATTGTGGGTTCGGGCGCCTTGGACTTCTTTTTGCGCTTGCTTTTGGAACTGGAAATCCTGGCCTCTTCGAGCCGCGCCGGTCCTATGTTGGTTATTAATGCTTCGAGGAGCGCGTGGGCACAATCGGTTCGTATTGGTTCCACGATGTCACGGATCTGCCCTTTCAGCGCGAAACTTTCACCTCCCTGCCATTCCAGAATGCTCTCGACATTGCCCGGCGAGAAATGCGTCTGTCGCACTTTCTGAATTGCGACACTCAAATTCGCCTGGACGATAGCCTCGTCTTCCCCCTCGAGCAATTGCTCGTGAGCGCCGACCAGCTCGACGAAAAAATCTCGCAGATAACCGTCCTTGATTGGTTTCTCGACCGCCAGCTCCGGGTTGAAGCAACCCACCATTTTCGAGGATTGATTCAGCGTTGCAATGACGATGAATGTGCTCTCTTTGATTTGCCCTTGATCGTTCCCCAGCTTTTCGGCCTTCGCCGCCATGGCGTGTGCCCCCGCATCGTGACATGAAAGCTCGCTGTACAGGTTTGGCTCGGGCCAATAAATGGCGCGGGCTTTGAGCTGTTTGAAAAGCTCGGAGCGAACACGCAACTCTCCGGCGTTGAGCACATCCAAACAATTCGTCAGAGGAATCAGGCTCAAATCAACCTTACTTTCATGAACGACCGTTGGGCTCCATTTGTATCCACCGCTCAGAAGTCCGCATGGTTGACTCAATAATTTTCCCCAAAGTAGAGGATTGATTCCCTTGGTCAGAAACGGGTCATTGGCTCCATCCACATCCATCGTTCGGACGAATACCACGTCCCACTCGGACAAACGCGCGCGAAGCTCGATGGCTCCAGGATGCAAAGAAAGAAGAGCACGCGCCTCGAAATAGGGGAAAGGGTAGGCGCCTACCGCAGTCGCATTGGTTGTGGGATTGAACGTAAAGGACACGCACCCGCCGGCCAGCTGATTGTCTCGGAGTGCCCTGACCACGTCGCCTCGGAGCGTAGGAAGCGCGGTCACGACGTTGGGCTGACCGGCCGCGGAGATGTTGATCCCAATCACGAAGACGGGTCTTCGGTCCGCTGCCAGCCGTCCGGCTTGCTCCAAAACGGCAAAAAGCGGGCCGAGGTTGGATGCTACGGCGAGCAATTCGACGATAACGATGCCGTTTTCTGGGGTCGGCACGGGCAAGTGGTGGAAAGTCAGCTCCATGTCTTGCACATGCAGTCGTCGATACAATTGTTCGTCAGGCGCAACAAGGCACATGGCGCGCTGGATAACATGGAGCTCGTTCAGGGGGCAACAATTGCGCGCAAATGATGTGCGCACACCCCTGGAACGTCTCGCGCCTGGCAAGAGCGGATCGAGCGGCTCCCGAATCGCGAGATGCGCCTACTGTGGGCTTGGGACGTCAGTGGCGCGGCTCGGCCGCCTCCGCATTGCAATCATCATCGCCAAGAACGCCTTTCACAGATCGTTTGTCTTTCAGCGCCGGTGGTGTTAACGTGGCGGCGCGTCAAAGCCCGAGGCAGATTCCATGAAGATTCCGTACGGTCGTTCCGACTTCAGCACCATCCGACATGACGGCTATTTTTACGCCGACAAGACGATGTTCCTGCCGATCCTCGAGCGTCCCGAATCGGGGTATGCCTACCTCGTTTTCCTTCGCCCGCGGCGATTCGGCAAGTCGACGCTCGTGAGCATGTTGGCGCATTATTACGATATCAATCGGAAAGACCAATTCGACGCATTGTTCGGCGGCCTCTGGATTCACGAGCACCCCACGCCCGAGCGAAACAGCTACTTGATTCTCTCGTTCGACTTTTCCCAAGTCGTGACGAGTCGCGGCGAAGACGCCTTGTTTCGTACGTTTTTCGAAGCGGTCTTGATCAGTGTGAAGCGTTTTGTCTCGGCATATCGCGAACATGTTCCGGAACTTCGACATTTGGAGGAACGCTTGCCGACGTTCGAAGACCCCGAAGCGTTGTCCACCGCTTTGTTAGGGCTCATCTCGAGCACGTCCCACAAGATCTACCTCTTGATAGACGAATACGATCATTTTGCCAATCGCTTGCTTGCGGGCGGGGCGAGCGACACCTACAAATCCGTGATCAACGACGGATTTGTCCGCACATTCTACGCGACGCTCAAAGCCGGCGCGGGCTTGGGCACCGTGGCGCGCATGTTCATCACGGGCGTGACGCCGCTGATGCTGGACGACCTTTCGAGCGGTTTTAATATTTCCAGCAATGCCTCGATGGATCCCGCGTTGAATACCCTCGCGGGGTTTACTCGATCCGACGTTCATCGAGCGCTCGACGAATTCTTGGCGGCTCGTCCCACGATTGCGCAATTACCGGAACTCGGGGATCGAAATCGTTTGCTCGATACCTTGGAACAGCATTACGACGGATATCGTTTTTCCGAACGAGCTGCCGAGCGGGTGTTCAATTCGGACATGGTATTGTATTTCTTGGCCGAAGTGGACAAACAACAACGGTATCCCACGGACATGCTCGACATGAACGTGCGCACCGATTACGGCCATTTGCTCCGCATCGGCGCCTTGGGCGACACCGTGGAACAAGGCAAACGCCGGACGCTGTTGGAAACGGTGTTGAGCGACGGGAGCATTCGAGGCGACTTGTTGCGCCAATTCGGCGTGAGGAGTTTGCAAAGTCGAACGACCTATTTGTCGCTGCTGTATTACATGGGCATGTTGACATTGGGCGAAGCGCCGCGAAGTTCGCTGGGATTTCAGCTCGAAGTGCCCAATCGAGTCATTCGCGAGCTGCAATGGGAGCATTTGGCCCTGATGCTCGACGACCAGACGCAAATCAAGATTGATCTCGACAGCCTGCTCGACGCGCTCGAAGCCATGGCGGTGGGCGGGGACATTCGCCCATTCTTGGAAGTGTTTCATACGCAAGTGGTGAAAAAGATCGGGATCAAAGATACGCGGCGGCTTGACGAAAAGACGCTGAAGCTGCTTTTCATGACGTACGTATCCTTGGGCAAAGCATTTCACCCACTGAGTGAAAAGGAGTTTAATCAAGGGTATTGCGATTTGTTCTTGGGCACCGCGAGAAACCTGCCGAAGAGCCGTTATTCGTGGCTGATCGAATTCAAGTATTTGCCGGCCAATGCCAAGGGGCCGGAGGTTGAAAATGCATTTGCGGACGCGGAAGCGCAAGTGATTCGATATGCGGCGGATCAAACGCTGCTGCCCTTGCTGCTTGGGGGCGAGCGCGAATTGAAGGCGGGGATGATTGTGTTTGTCGGACTGAAAAAGGTCGAATTTCGGCCATGGCCTCCCGAGCCGAAAGCAACGAAGAAAGCAGCGGCGAAAAAGAGGGCGGGGAAGGCCTGAAGGGCGAACGCCGCCGGCCGGCTGATGAGAAAAACGCGCGCCGCTGGGTGGTGCAGCCCTGATTCATCCCGTCCACGACCACCGGACGCTCGACGCGGATCCAACCTCCCACATCCACAAATCGCACAACGTTCGTTACCCAACGCCTCCACCTGGCCGTAAATCGCCACCGCTTGGTACGAAATGCCTTCAATTCAGCCGTGAAATCAACATTCATCACCACGGATGCCGATCGGCATGCAGGTGAAATCGACTTTCCGACCTCGGATGACGACCCACAGGGACGTGAATCCCTGTTCGGGGTCGGGATTGGCGCCTGACATGGATACGGGTTGGCGTTTCCGGTGAGGAAAGGGCGATTGACATGGATCCGGGTTGGCGTTTCCGGTGCGGGAAGGGCGACTGACATGGATCCGGGTTGACGTTTCCGGTGAGGAAAGGGCGACTGACATGGATCCGGGTTGGCGTTTCCGATGAGGAAGGGCGACTGACATGGATCCGGGTTGGCGTTTCCGATGAGGGAAGGGCGACTGACATGGATCCGGGTTGGCGTTTCCGGTGAGGAAGGGCGACTGACATGGAGGTGAGGCGAGCATTTCACGTGCCCGTCCTCGAACAAGGCACACGTGTGAAATGCGCCCGCACCGATCGCAATGACCCGACGGTGTTACCGAGGCGCGGTTCAAGGAGGCATAGGTGCGCGAAGCGATAAGCCCTCGGCACTTTTTCTTTCCTCACGCAGCGCGCCTCCGCTGCCTCCGCATTGCAATCACCGTCGCCAACAACGCCGGCCAGCTCAATGCATTCGCTCCGTTCGAGCTTTCTCCAGCCGTTCGACACGTACACCCTCCGCCTGCCGGTTCCGTGCAATCCGTTGGCGTTCCGACGCATTCGTTTGCCCGGCATTGATCATCGATCGTGCATGGATTAGTGTCGTCGCAGGAAACTCCTTCGGTGGTGAACTCGTCCGCCGGGCATTTCATATCGGTCCCGGAGCAGAATTCAGGTCGGTCACAACCATTCGTTGCAGCGCGACAAACTGTTTCCGGATTGGCCAAGACGTCGTCCGGACACTTTACGCTCGTTCCGTCGCACGATTCCGCCGCGTCGCATACATCCGCCGCATCGCGACAAACCTCGCCGGCGGGCTTTTTCGCGTCCAATGGACACGCGTCTTTCACGCCGTCGCACGTCTCTTCCATGTCGCAAGCACCTGCGGATAGGCGACACACGTCGCCGCTCGGCTTCTTCGCATCGTCAGGACAGACCCCATCGAGCCCATTGCATGTTTCCGAAACGTCGCAATCACCCATCTCCACCCGACAAACCGTGCCCGCGGTGGCAACTGCATCCTGGGGGCAATCGTCGGCCGCGCCATCGCACGTTTCTTCCACGTCGCACAACCCGGACTTGTCGCGACAAACCGTCCCGGCAGCGACCTTGGCGTCGCTCGGACACGTAATCACGGAACCGTTGCAAACTTCGGCCGTATCGCACGCACCCATGGCCGGGCGGCACGGGGTTCCTTGCGCTGCCAATACGTCGGGACCGCAATCGATCGCATCGCCGGTGCAAGATTCGGCTGTATCGCATGCGTCCGCCGCGACCCGACACACCACACCCGCGGGCGCCAATTCATCTGCGGGACAACCTATCGCAGTTCCGTCGCACGTTTCCGCTACATCGCACAGACCCTGCGCCGGTCGACACAAAGTTCCTGCCGACGAAACGCCATCCTTGGGAC
>CAYSYX010000579.1:0-6110 GCA_964435055.1 uncultured Polyangium sp.
CCTTTCGATGCAGAACAATTATCAGGGACCGCCCGAAAACTTCGCGATGGTCGTCCCGGTTCCGGTCGTATTGCAACAAGAAAACGTCAAAACGCTTCCCGCCGCCATTTTTGATAAAGTCGACCAGCTCGCCGCCCCGCGCCTCGTCGAATATTGGGAGCAGGACCCATGTCAGCCCGAGCCGGCTTACGACAGCGCGCGGGCACTACCCGGACGAGTTGCCGCGGCGGCGCCTCGGGCCGCAGCCAAAGAATCGAAGGAGCTTGGCGTCACGATTGAAGCGCAATTCGAAGTCGGCGAATACCAAATCGTCATTCTGAGCGCGAAAGATTCGACGGGCCTCGATACGTGGCTGAAGCAGGAGAAATACAAGATTCCCGACGGCGCCGAACCGTTGCTCAGGCCGTACGTGCAAAACGGCAGCAAGTTTTTCGTGGCCAAAGTCAACGTGGAAAAAGTCCGCTTTGAAAAGGGCATGGCTCAATTGTCGCCGCTGCGCTTCCATTACGACAGCGACACCTTCAGTTTGCCCGTGCGTCTGGGCCTCATCAATGCCAATGGCAAACAAGACCTGATCGTGCACATTCTCGCGCGCAATACGCGTTACGAGATGGCCAATTACAAGAACGTCACCATTCCGACGAACCTGGATGTCGACGAAAACGCTCGTGCGCAATTCGGGACGTTTTACGCGGCGCTCTTCGACCGGACCGTCGAAGAAAACCCCGGCGCGGTCGTTACGGAATATGCTTGGGATGCCGGCACGTGCGACCCCTGCCCCGGCCCGACGTTGTTCCCCAATGATCTGGCCACCTTGGGCCTCGATGTTTTACCAGAAGAAACCAATGACGACGCTTTGCCGACACCACCTGTCGCACCAACAGTGAATTCGCCATTTTTGCAAAATCCCAAAGGCAACAATGCCGGAGCCCGAGCGACATCGAGCCCGCCCATCGTGCCTCGTCCGACGCTGCCGGGCCCCGGTCCCAGTCCGAGCCGTCGATGGCGCCCGAGCGGGTTTGTATTGACGCGATTGCATGCCCGATATGGCGCGGATTCCTTGGGCGAAGACCTCGTGTTTCGCAAAGCCAATCCCATTACGGGCGGACGAGAATTCTTGGTCGCCCCGCCGAGTGATCCGGATCTGAAAAAAGACGCCAGACCGAAGCTCGAGACAGGATCGCAACAAGGCAGCATCAACAATTTCCAGGGACGTTATGCCATTCGGCATCCCTGGACGGGGCCGATTTCGTGCGCCAACCCGGTCCGAGGTCGTTGGGGCGGTCCTCCGTCCGGCACTGCGCCCGGCCAAACCGCGGTCGCGAAAGATACGGCCTTTGCGCCTCGAGGTGGAGACGTCAAGCTCGCTTCATTCGTGCGTCACGACGTACCGGAAATCAAATTGCAAGGCGCTCCGGTAACGCTGGCTCGAGTTGCGTTTGCTGGGGAAGTGCCGGAAGCGGCAAAACCTGCGGCGGTATCGGATCCCGGCCCGAAGCCGGTCGGATCGGCCGGGCCTTCGTCCACGCCCGAAGCCAAGAGCAGCGGATGCGGCGCGTGCGTCATCGGTACGAGCGAAAGCAGCGATACGGTCCCGACGGGCGTTTTCGTCGGCATTGGCCTGGCATTGGCGGGTTTGTTGCGACGTAAAACCAATCGACAAAGCTGATTCCAATCACGGCCAGCGTACGACGTCTTTTGCCGGTCGTTCCCGTAAAACCACAAACCGTGACGCTTGGGTCGACGCGTGTTTCGCTGATATCCACACATCCGCGCCTCCCGCCCCGACCTCGAAAAACTCCCATTTCGGATCGGGCTCGGGGAATTGGCGCGTGGGCGGAGCAATCTCTTGCCATTCACCCGAGGTCTTCCGCTTGAAGATCGAGTTTGCCGAAACGAACCACAACGTTCCATCGCTCGTCGCGGCAATGGATCGCGCCGCGCCTTGGAACTTCGGCAACGGCTGCGATTCGACCGTCGCTCCGTCGAATCGAATGAGCGCCGCCGATGTCGCGTCCGCAGCCAAGAGCCACGCATCACCGAGCTCTCGAGCGACGAATGCGATATGTTTCATCCCCGTAGGAATATCGGCCACGACAAACACTTCCCCGGGAATGCCCACGGGTGCCGCCGGAGCATCGCCTCCATCGGCGGCTGCAGCATCGGGAATTTCGCCGGCATCGACCAGCTCGACGGGGCTCTTTACGCCCGCTTTTACGTCATTCTTTTCATCTTTGGTCCCGGCATCATCGACCCCGGCATCGAGTTTGTCCCCGGCGCTCGCGATGGGCCATTTCACGATGACTTGATGGCGCCCCGTATCGCCGGATTTGCACACGCCCGAAGCGAATACATCACCGGTCGTCAACGTCGTCAACGTCTCCAGCTTGATCGATTTCGCGCAATTCTCATCATTGAGGAGCGGACTCGGTCCATCCGCCAATGGTTTGTCCTGATGCGGTTCGATGACCTTGATTTTGAGTTTGCCCGAGGACGTGGACATCGAGAGCAATCGTTTTTTCGTCCACGGAGCGATGAGGGGTTTCCAATCGTCGGCGTATTGTTTGAAGGAACCTTTGGCCCGCTCGAAGCGCAACAATGGATTCTTCATGGCCTTTTTTTCGCCCGGCTGCTCGAAGATCACCCATATCGATTGCGGAACGCGCCCGAGAAATCGCGTTATGCGTCCTTCTTCGGGCAATCCCGACGGCATGGGATTGGCCGCGAGCTCTGCGCCAAAGCCCGCGGTCGCCCAGACTTTTCGCGCTTCGTCGGCAACGACCACGCCATCGCCGACACTGGAAAACGTCAGCGCCTGTTTGGATTCCAAAACAACGGCGAGCGGACTTTCCGGCGCATCGGGGACAGGCGCCACGGACGAGTTTGTCGCGGAAGGAACCGGCGCCGGACCGGTATCTTTGTTGCCGCAACCAAGAACAAATAGCGGGACAAACAGCACGAAAATCGAACGCATGCGCCGAGGGTAGACATGGCGGTGAACGAGGGTCAAGTTTTGTGTGTTGTTTGGCGAAGGCGTATTCGATGCGCTTACTTCTTGTCGCCTTCCACGATTTCCTTCACCACGCGACGCGCCGACGCCAATGCTCCGTGCATGAATCCCGGCCGATGCGACAATTGATCCCCCGCAAAATGGACGCGCCCTTCGACGCGCGCCAATTCGGGCACCAACGTCGAGATCTGCCCGGGCGAAAATTCGGCATACGCGCCTTTTTGCAATGGATCTTCGTCCCAACATTTGGTCTTGCCGATCGTGAAATGCTCTTTGAATCCCGGATGCGCTCGTTCGGCCAAAGCAATCATCTCGGCGACACGTTCCAATTCGTTTCGTTTCGCCAAACGCCGCGCTTCGGCCCCCGTGGTGTACACGCCGAGCACACCAACTTCGCCGTCTTGGTGCTCCGTTTCGTGTCGAACTTTTCCCATCGCACCGTCGTTTTCCACCTCTGCAGCTTCGTTTTTCCCCACCCAGACGCGTTTTGTCGTACCTACCCAGATTCGCGTCACGTTCACCATACGCAATTCCTGCAATGCGCGCTGTTTGCCCGCGGACAAGTCCGGGACAAACTTCACGTCGCGCAGCACCGTCGAAGGCAATGTCGACACGACCCTGCCGGCCGAAATTGTCCCAACGCTGTCATTGCTCATGAAGCCGGCGGGAATGTCGGTATGCATGAACGTTACTTTGACGGCCGGTCCCGATTGATCAATTTGCACCACGCGCGCCCTGTAGATCACGCGCTTGCCGAGTTTTTCCGCGAGCGTCTTGGGTAAAACGTCACTTCCCCCCAAAATGCGATCGCCGGGCAACGGCTCGAACGCGATTTCCCGATGAATGTTCGCCAATTCCCGCATCAACGACAATGCCGACGTCTGTTCGAGCGGCACATTGGGCACGAACGTATCGCGCAAAGACGCCATGTACGCCGCCGAAGCCCCTCGTTTGCGCAAATAGTCCGCCGCGCTCACGTTGTCGTAAACAAGCAGCGATTTGGGCTGCGGGTCTGTCGGATCAATACCTTTGATGTCCGGGAAAAACTTGTCGACCGGGCCAAACGGCCCCCCATCCTGTTCTTCCGCGGTCAAACCGTAAAAGTCCGGCATTTCGCCTCCGGGAGGAATCACCAGGCGCTCCGAACCACGCAAGACGACGCGGGACAAACTTTTGTTTCGAGGTTTCTTTGGCGCAAGTTTGATGTTGTGCGTGTTGAGCAACTTCATCAGATCCGGATCGTTCACGACAAACGTCGCGCCCGCTTCGATATGAAATGTCGGGCGAAACGCCGCCAACGTGTGAATGCGACCTCCCGGCCGATCCGCGGCTTCGAGGACGATGGGATCAAAGCCCTGCTCGAGCAAGTCCAGCGCAATGACGAGCCCCGACAAACCAGCCCCGATGATCACGACTTTTCGCGACACATCCGGATCCGGCTGCTGTGGTTGCGCGGGATTCGGCGCCGAGCCGCAAGCTGCCTGGACAAACGCGGCCCCGGTCGCAAAAAGAAAACGGCGGCGATTCAACGGATCGATCATTCGGCCAGTGGGTCATGACGCTGCTGCGGTGTCAACGAAATTCTCGGCGCCGAATTGAGCGGTCGAGTTACCGAACAATTTCGCTTGCTTCGATTTGTCGACATCGATAGAATCGTTCGTCATCGCCAAGGAGACACTGCGTCATCATGGACATTCCCGGCCCCAATGCTTTGCGATTTCTCTATGGAATGCGCTCGCGAGGGTTTCTCGATTTCGTCAACGATTTATGGCGCGAGCACGGAGACATGTTTCAAGTTCGTCTCGGACCGCGACGGCTCATTTTTGCCATTCACCCGGACGCTGTGGAACACGTCAATGTCACGCATAAACAAAATTATGAAAAACGCGACAGTTACGAGCCCGTGCGAAAATATCTTTTGGGTGACGGCCTTGTCGCAAGCAATGGAGAATTCTGGCGTCGGCAGCGCAAATTGATGGCGCCATTTTTTACCCCCAAAGGCATTCAAGCGTATACGGACATCATGCTGCGCGACACCGCGCGCCTCGTGGAACGTTGGGACGGTTTTGCCAAACAAGGCGCCGAAGTCGAAATCTCCGAAGAAATGACGTACGTCACGGCATCGATCATTCTCAAAGCCGTTTTCAGCACCGAAACGATGAGCGAAATCCATCAAATGAAAGACTCGGTCGAATCCATGCTTGCCGTCGTGAGTGCGCGCATGACCGGTTTTGGATTGCCGCTGTGGGTGCCCACGAAAACGAACCGTAAATACATTGCCGCTCGAGATTTGACCAATGGCATCATTCACAAGCTCATTGCCGAGCGCAGCCGAATTCCTCTGGAACAATGGCCCGATGATCTGCTCGCGCGCCTCATGAATGCCCGTGATGAAGAGACCGGACAGCCCATGTCGAACAGCTTGTTGCGCGATGAATCGATTACGATGTTTTTTGCCGGTCATGAAACGACTGCCCGGACGATGACGTTTGTCTGGTATGCTCTTGCGACAAACCCTCGCGTGCTCCAACGCCTGCAAGATGAAATCGACGACGTCGTGGGCAAGGAATCGCTGACGTCCGAGCACCTGCGGCGGCTACCGTATGCGCTCCAAGTCATCAAAGAGGTGTTGCGCTTGTATCCGCCCGCCCCGATGTATGCGCGCGACGCGATTGTGAACGACAACGTGATGGGGTACGACATCCCCGCCGGCGCCGCCGTCTTGCTTCCATCGTATTTCACGCACCGCCATCCCCAGTTCTGGGACAAACCGAACGAATTCGACCCGGATCGGTGGACGCGCGAAAAAGAAGCCGCCCGTCATCCTCACGCTTATCACCCGTTCGCGACGGGGCAGCGCATTTGCATCGGAAACAATTTCTCCTTGCTCGAAAGCCACATTCTTTTGGTGATGTTGGCGCAGCGTTTTACGCCGCAGCTACGACCCGGATTCGTCGCGCAATGGGAAGTCAAAGGCACGCTCGGGATCGCCAATGGTTTGCCCATGACGATCACGGCGCGCTGACCTTGCCGGGCTTCCGCCCGGACCCGACCAGGGGCTATCCGCCCCTGGACCCGGACCAGCGAGCGCTGGACCAAT
>CAYSYX010000580.1:0-6103 GCA_964435055.1 uncultured Polyangium sp.
AAACACTCGTCAAAAGCGCCGATCCCCCTAGCAGCACGAGGCCGGTTCGTCCAAGCGAACGAACAACGAGTTTCCCGTCGGATTGGCGCTCGAGGTGCAGGGCGAAGATCACCGCGGCGAGCATGGTGGCGGCGGAACCGACGCGGTACGAATAAAGGCCGGAAAAATCGATGATGGTGTCGTAAAAGCTGCCGCTGAAAAATCCTACGAATGGATCATACGCGTACACCATCGGGCTCGTGTAGAATCGAGCGACCGAAATGAGAACGGACAAGAGAGGTGCGGCGAGTCCGATAAAAAAAGCCAATAATCGGCGACGTTTGGCGCGACCCGCGAATTCCCCGGCCACCGCGCCCCACATTCCGGCAAGAATGGCGCCGACGCCGGGTCCGAAAAAATAATGTACCGATCCGCCCCAGGCATCACAATAGCCGTGGCGCAACCCGTGCAGCATGGTAATCAACCAGGCCAAACCAACGAATCGCGCTCCGTTTGCCGCCCCGAGACTCAAAGCGTCGATCGGGGACAAACGATTTTTCGAGCATTCGAATGCGGTCGCGAGGATCGTGACGGCTGGAACGTAAAGTCCCGCTGCGAGTGCACTTTCATAACCCGGTCCATCGAAGAGCGGTAAAAAACCAATCGACCCCGAAAGGAGCAAAATCAACAGGGTCCCGATGGAAACGGCGGAACGCGCCGCCCACCATTCACGTATCGACCGGGAAAAACCTAGAACATTCATGGGCGAGGATGAACGACCAATTCGTGATAACCGTAGGTTTCATCTTTTTCGCGAGAAAATATGACCCCGGGCAATTCACCCAGGGCAATTTCGGCCGTCGTGTACACGAGCGATCCAGGCATCAAATGACCTCCACGCGCGAGCCCCTCCCCGTCCGCCACCGTGATGTGAATATGCGAGCCGCTCGATTGAGCCAATGTTCCCACGAGCGACGTAATTTCCAATTTCCCCGGAACGAGGGTTGCTTCGGGGCGATTGGCAAAACGAATGGCGGCGACATCGAGGCTGCCGACACACGAAAGAATCACGACCGCTTCGAGGTGGTTTGTCGCAACGTACGTCTCCAGGGCGGCTTTCAGATCTTCGCCCGGCCGAAGGCGCAGCACGTGCACGGTCATGGGGGACGTCGGCGGCGAGGCTTGTTTCACAGGTTGGGACGGGATGGTACACGAAGCGAGAGATCCTGCGAGAACAAAGAACAAGCCCCTTCGCCAAGTCTTGTTGCGCTCAAGTGCCGACATCGTCATGCGTTCGTCGCGCGCATCGAAGTGATTGTCAAGAGGCGGCAAGTCGGCGATGATGCGGGGCCATGAAGATCATGTTGAAGCTCGAACAGATGCAAACGGGTGAACCTTCGATGCAAGAGTTCCCCGATGAAGAAGCGACGATCGCGTGGTTGCAGGAGCGTCCGCGTTTTACGGATGTGCTCGGAGTGGTCTTCGAAGGGCTGACCAAAGAGCAAAATGCGCGGCTGAAGGCAGCGATGCGTCCGTACGACGACGAAGAAAAGGCGGCGGAAAAAGCGCTCGTGGACAAACGCCATGCCGAAGCCGAAGCGCAGCGAGAAGCGCGAGCGAAGGAAGATGCAGCGGCGCAAGCGGCGCATCGCGAAGCGCAGAAGAACTTGGATCCGAATCGGCCGATGGAAATCCGTTATCGATATGACTCGGGGTTGTCCATCGTGGATCGCGACGACCCGCGCGAGATTTCGGAAGAAGTGCGAGCCGCGGTGATGGCTTGGGTCGCCGAACGAACTGAATGGGTCGAATCTCGAGGGCAAATTGTCGGTGAAGCCAAAGTGACGGTTTTACCGGGTGCATTGCCGAAAGCCGGCATGGACCGAATCAAGCACGGCACGTTCGTCCCCGTGACCGGTCCCAAGAAAAACTGACGTTTTCCCCATGTTACGCTAAGCCAAACGGAGCCGGCATTGAATCATCAATGGGTGCTGGTTGCGTGCGCGTCCTTCAAAGGAACGCTTTCGTCGCGTTCGGCAGGACAATCCATCGCCCGAGGGCTCGAGCAAGCCGGGATTCCGAGTCGCGTCGTGGCCCTCGCCGATGGTGGCGAGGGCCTCGTCGAGGCGCTCGTGCCGCAAATTCCCGGCGCGTATTTCGTTGAAACGGCCGTACGCGGACCCCTTTTGGATCCGGTCGTGGCGCGGTTTGGCGTGGCACCACCGTTGGATGCGGCCGCGGTCATTTTGGAGATGGCGGCCGGCAGCGGATTGTCGTTGGTCGAAGAATCGAGGCGAGATCCAAAACGAACGACGACGTTGGGCGTGGGCGATCAAATTCGAGCGGCGCTCGAATTGCCCCATATTCGTGTAAAACGAATACTGGTAGGCATTGGGGGCAGCGCGACGAACGACGGCGGCGCGGGAATGGCTCGAGCGCTGGGTGCGCGGTTCCTGGACAAACACGGCCGCGAATTACCATACGGCGGGGCGGCGCTCGCGCATTTGGAGCGCGTGGACGTGTCGGGTCTGGACAAACGCCTCGGGGCCGTCGAATGGACCGTGGCGTGTGATGTGACGAATCCATTGTGTGGGCCGAACGGGGCAAGTTTTGTTTATGGACCGCAAAAGGGCGCAACGGCGGAAGACGTGCGACTTTTGGATGATGCGCTCGGGCATTATGCGGATGTGCTGGAGCGGGATCTCGGGGCGCACGTTCGCGACGCTGTGGGCGCCGGAGCGGCGGGAGGACTCGGCGCGGGACTTGTGGCGTTTTGCAACGCCAAACTCGTTTCCGGCATCGACGTGGTGCTCGATACGCTGCGATTCGATGATTTGCTCGACGATGCAGCGCTTGTCATTACGGGTGAAGGGCGTATCGACGGACAAACGTTGCAGGGAAAAGCGCCGCTGGGCGTGGCGCGCCGCGCGGCCCGGAAAAACGTTCCTTGTGTGGCGATTGGCGGGACTGTGGACGATGATGTAATGGCAGAGCTGCGGCAGCATTTTCAGGGCATTGAGTCGCTGCGGGACTTTGCCGGATCGATTGAGCAAGCAAAAGCGAATGCGGCGGCGGTGCTGGAAGAGCTCGCGTATGTGCGGGGGCGAGGTGCTTGGCAAATGCATCAAACACGCATCGGCTGATTTTTCGGAGCCACGGCGCGGGCATCTTGTTCACGGCATTGCACCACTTCGACAAACCACCTTCCGGAAAAACGCACATCGGCTCGGAAAAACACCATTCGACCCTGGCGCAACCATTCTTTGTGCGTCAACGTCGGCGCATGGCCACCACCGATCGCGCTTTTCGAGGTCTTTCGAGAACTCAACCGGATGTCGTTGCCGAGATGCTCCGCGTTTTGGCGCCGGGGTCGTTGCCTCCGGGAGCGACGCTCACGCTCGACGACATGGCGCCGACCCAAGTCGATGCGTTGCCGCAAGCCTTGGATGCGGATTGCATTGCGCGGGTTGGCGAGGACGAGATCCGCCACGTCGAGTTTCAAGGTTATCGGGACACGAGTTTTTCCGAGCGGTGCGTGTGGTACCACGTCGGAACAGCGCTGCGGTTCCGGGGCAAACGACGTGTGCGCAGCTTCGCCTTTTGGCTCATGATTCCGCCGAAGGGGCAACCGCGCAACAACATGCGTTGCGACGACATCAGCGTGCGGGTCAAGACCATCGTCCTGCCAAACGTTCCGGCAACCAAACTGCTTGCGAATCCGAAAACGGTTTGTCTCGCGCCGGGGGCAAACCGAGGAAAGATGACCGATGAAGAACTTTGCCAACGAACAGCTCGGCTGCTGCGCGAACACGACGCAACGTGGCCCGAAAGGCATGTCGCCGTGGTTGCAGCTCTCGCTCAGAACAGGTATCCTGCTATGATGACCGCTATGGAACAGGCGCATCTTGAACCCGTTTTCATCGAAGACCTCGTCAAGTATGGCGAAGATCGCGGTTTCGCCAAAGGCATGAGCCAAGGCATCGATCTCGGCATCAGTCAAGGCATCAGCCAAGGCATCAGTCAAGGCATCAGTCAAGGCATCAGCCAAGGCATCAGTCAAGGCATCAGTCAAGGCCGCTTGCGTGCGTATGAAGAGCTCATCGCCGAAAGCCTTGAGCGCTCGCTGACGTCCAAGGAACGCGCGGTTCTCGCAAGTCGCATCAGCGATACGCACATAAAGCAGCTCAAACGACTCCTGGTCAACGCTGATTCGGCCGCGCTCGAAACCTGGTTGCTCGACGCCGAATCGACCTGAGCGGTTCGTCCGCAAAACGCACTTGCAGCCTTTTCAACACGATTTCACCGCGTTCGCTGTACCAAACAGCCTGTCCCAAATCACCAGCACCCCGCCGTAATTGCCGTTGTTCGGGTGCAAGTGGTGATCGTCGTGAATATCCGTCGACGAAAACACCGGCGTTCGACGCCATAACCGCGATCGAAGTCCCGAATGCTGATCCGCCGCGTATGCTTGCCTCAAAAACGCTGCAATCCATACCGCGTAGGCGCTCATCGGAGCGTGCACGAAGAGCAGAATCGTCACGCCAAACGCCGCGCCCATGGATTGCACCATCCATTCGACCGGGTGAATATAGAGAAAATAAGCCGGCAATGGTGCGTAAATCTTATGATGCAACAAATGTATCCGTTTGTACAACGTACGATTCTCGTGCAAATACCGGTGAACGAAATATCCCCACAGATCCTCCATCAAGAGGATGACCGCCACATCCAGCGCGATCACCCAGCTCGACGTCCATGACATCGTGAATCGATCGGCGAGAAGGTAAAACGCGAATCCGGCTCCACCCGCGAGGATCAGCAAATTGAATAGAATCAACGGCAAATCCCGATGAAACGACGAGATGGTATAGGTTGCGTTTTGCAATCGTAGATGCTGCGGAATGCCGAAGAGAATCATCGCGTACGTGAAAAAAATCGACGCAATGACGACGGAAGCAAGAATGCCGGCTGTGATGAGGGCGAGGCTCATAAGCCACCTCCGGCGACGCCCCGAAGCGCATTGCCCCGCCGACGTCGCTGGTCTTCATACAATGACGGCGGATCCAATTGCGATCCAAGCTCGAGACCCTCCACGAAATCCACCGGCTCGGTCCCCTGCCCGAGCGGCAAAGGCGATTCCGTAACGACGAACGGCCCCGACGTGCCGATGACGTACCCCCAGCCATATTGCATCGATCGCACCGTGCCGGTGCCCCGCACATTCCAAACCACATTCATCGTGCCGGTGATTCCCGCACCCGTGCTTTCACCTTGACGATTGATGGTCGAAAATCCATCGTCGAACAATGACGTGTCGATGAGATTCGCAGTCGCCAACGAATGATGCAATTCACTGTGGCCCGTCGTGGCAAGACTCGAATCTTTGGACACGAATGCCCGGCCTTCACGGCTTTCGACGCGCAACCACACGCAACCGGTCGTGCCAAACCCCCAGTTCTGAATGAAGTTATGCCGACCCGCCGTTCCTTTGGAATCCGCAATCAACACTTCATTACTTTGCAAGATCTCGAAAAGATACCCGTTGCCACCACCGCCGCGATTTTGCGCCAGAGCCATTTCCGTATGTTCGACGGTGACGCGTTTCGATTCGGCGATCAGGATGCCTCCGGACAAGAGATGCGCGCCGGCCCCCGCCCCTGATGTCGGCGCATTCGGCGACTCGAACGATTGCACATCGCGCACAAACGCGTCCATTACGTGCGTAAACGCGAGCACATGAGCGCGATCGACCATCCACGCGTCATCCCACGCAATAGCATTCGCCAATCCGATCGATTCCACACCGACACCGGTCAACGCTCCTTTTTCCCGACGAACCGAGGCTTGGTCGCGAAGCTTGATCGGATAACGGAGAGCAATGTCCAACTCGATTTTCGGAGGCGATGCCGACTTGTCGATCGACACGATTGTGCGCCGAAAAAACGTCTGCCATGAATCGTTGAATGCCATCCACGTTCCGGTCATGTTGTGTTCGGCGATGAATTCCGGCGTGATCACGAAGCCGATGGTGACATCATCGCCGGGCGAATACCCGGAGACGTCTTTCACCGCAATCGATGTCGCTCCAACTTCGGCGTCCATCACCAGCGGAGACTCCGTATCC
>CAYSYX010000581.1:0-6061 GCA_964435055.1 uncultured Polyangium sp.
ACGCAGGTCGGCCCAGAGCGCCGTGGGAAGCAAGAGCGAGAGCAGGATCAACGCGCCGCCCATCGTGGGCGTACCGGCCTTGATTTTGTGTGTCTCGGGTCCCTCCGAACGAACGACTTGACCAATTTGCTTGCGCTTCAGTTCCCGGATGAACCACGGGGCCAGGACGAACGCGAGCAACATGGCGGTGATCGTCGCCATGATGGTGCGAAACGGGATGTACCGAAGAACGTTGAGAAAACTCAGCGAGCGGTAATGAAACTTCAGCGGGTAAAACAACTCGTAAATCAAGAGGCAGCCTCCGCCGTCGTTACTCGTTCGCCGTGAACGAGCGACAACTCGCGAACAATGCGTTCCGTGCCCACGCCGCGTGAGCCCTTGACCAAAATGAGATCGCCCGGACGAACGGCTTCGATAACGGCCGGTGCAGCGTCCGCGCTCGTCGGGAAAAACTTGCTTGGCACACCAACGTTTGCCGCACCGTTGGCGATTCGTTGCGCGTCGCCGGCAATCGCAAAGACGAACGCCGCGCCGCTTGTCCCGGCCACTCGCCCCACGTGGTCGTGGCCGTTGGCGGATTCGACGCCGAGTTCGTACATCGCGCCGAGGACCAACACGAGGCGACGATTCGTGGCGCGAGCGAGTTCCGCAGCGGTGCGAATCGATGCCGACGCTGAGGCGGGATTCGCGTTGTAGCTGTCGTCGATGACGACGATGTCGTGGCCCAACGTGCGCGGCAACAAGCGCCCGGCGCCGCCACCAACTTCGGCTTCGGCAAACGCGGCTTCGACAATGGGACTCGTCATGCGTTCGCCGCAGAGCGCTTCGGCCACCGAAACAGCAGCGGCACACGCGTACGCGCCGGCTTCGCCGATCAACGGTGTGACGAACTCGATCGTGGAACCATCGCGGCGCTCGAGTTTGACGCGGGACGATGTGAAGCCTTCGGGCCGGCGCGAAACGATGCGCAAATCGACGCCTTCGCGTGTGCCATACGAAACCTGTTGCTTCGCGGACGAACCTTGGCGTACGTTCATGACACGTTCGTCGTCGCCGTTGGCAATCGCCACGCCGTCCGATGCGAGCGCTCGATACAGCGCACCCTTTTCGTGCGCGACACCTTCAATGGAGCCGACGCCTTCGACGTGGGCGGCCGAGACCAACGTCACGACGGCGACGTCCGGAGTGGCGATCTCCGCAAGCTGCGCGATTTCGCCGGGCTGATTCATGCCCATTTCCAGCACGGCGAAGTGGTGCTGTTTGTCCAGCTCGAACGCCATCATCGGCACGCCGACGAGGTTGTTCAGGTTGCCCTTCGTCGCGTGCACCATGCCCGGGTAAATCGTTTGCAACATGGCGGCGACGGCGACGCGGGTCGTCGTTTTCCCCGCCGAACCCGTGATCGCCACGATGCGGCGTGTTCCCGCGAGCGCTCGCCAGCGCGTCACGTGCGCCTTCGCCAACGCGCCCAGCGCGGCGAGCGTCGACGGCACGCGGATCAGCGTGAGGCCCTCGGGCGCCGTGACATCGCGTTCCACCAGGGCCACGCGGGCTCCGTTTTGCGCGGCTGTGGCCAAGTAATCGTGCCCGTCGAAACGTTCGCCCGGGAGCGCAACGAACAACGATCCCGGCGTGAGCGTCCGCGTGTCTGTCGAGACGGACGCGATGGTTTCGCTCGCGACCGCGTCGTTTGCCGCGACCAACACGCCGCCCGTGATGGTCACGATGTCTTTCACGACAAACGTCGCGCCGTTGAGCGGGATAGGCGTGCCCATCAGCCGGCCCCTTTGCGAAGCGCGCGGCGTTTGTCCAGCGCCTTGCGAGATTCGTCCCGGTCGTCGAACGCCGTCGTGACGTTTCCGATGATCTGATACGGCTCGTGGCCCTTGCCCGCGACGAGAACGATGTCGCCCGCGTTTGCCTCGAGCACCGCGCGTTCGATGGCCTTGGCCCTGTCCGGTTCGACAAACACCTGCGCCTTGGTTCCCGACAAACCCGGTAGAATCGCGTCGATGATGGCCAGCGGATCCTCGCTGCGTGGGTTGTCGTTCGTGACAAACGCGACGTCGGCGCCGCGACCAACGGCTTCGCCCATGAGCGGCCGTTTCTTCGGGTCGCGATCACCTCCGCAACCAAACACGCACACAATCCGACGTTCTCCGTACGCGCGTACGCTTTCGAGCACCCGCGCGAGCGCGTCGGGCGTGTGCGCGTAGTCGACCAGGACAATCACGTCGTCTTTCGCCGGGTCGTCGCAACGTTCGAGACGTCCGGCCACGGCGATGGGTTTGGAAAGAGCGTCCGCGGCTTTGCGCAGGTCGAGGTCCAGCAAGTGAGCGATCGACATGGCGCACAGCAAGTTCTGCACGTTGTGACCGCCCACGAGCGGCGACTCGATCGCGTACGTGCCCCCGGGCAAACGCACCTGAAGCGAAATCCCCGCAGGCGTGTGGCGCACCGAAACGGGCGCAACCTCGGCGTCTTGCGAGGTCGCTGCGGGGTTTGCCGAATACCGCACGAGCGTCGTCGAATGCGGCCCGGACAATCCTCGCGGGGCAACACGACGAACCAGCTCTTGGCCGAACGGATCGTCGACGTTTACCGCCGCAGAACCGGGACCGAGGTCCAGGAACAACCGCGCCTTCGCTTCAGCGTAGGCTTCCATCGAGCCGTGGTAATCGAGGTGGTCTTGCGTGAGGTTCGTCATGGCCACCGTTCGGAAACGAACGGCTTCGACACGCGCCGCGGCCAGCGCGATGCTCGACACTTCCATCACGAGATGCGACGCACCTCGCGCGAGCATGGCGGCGGCGATACGCGCCAGTTCGTCCGCTTCGGGGCTCGTGTGCGTCGCGGGCAAATCCAAGTCCGCGAAGCGATACCCCAGCGTTCCGACGAGGCCGGGTTTGCCCCCGCAAGCTTCGATGCACGCGTGAACCAAATGCGACGTCGTCGTTTTCCCGTTTGTCCCCGTGATCCCAACGGCTTCCAGGGCAAACGTCGGATGCCCGTAAACCGCGGCGGAAAGAAACGCGAGCGCTCGGGCCGCATCGTCCGTTTCGATCCACGTGACTCCCGGCACGGGCGTGCCCGTACCTTTCGGTGCGACGACTACCGTGGCTCCGCGACCAATCGCGTCCGTGACAAACCGTTCGCCGTGCGTACGAAGGCCCGGTCGAGCGATGAAGACGTCTCCCGGTTCGATGCGCCGCGAGTCATGGTGTACGCCCGTGACAAACGTGGTCGGATCCCCTGCGATGAGCTGCGCTCCGGGAATTTCCTGCAACAAATCGCCGATATGCCGCCCCATCCGTGACGCTTTGCACGAAGGAAGCGGGTCGAGCCCGGGCGGGGAATGGGGCTCGGCGTTGGTCATGACGAAGGCTCGAAGATGAGTTTGACCGCGGAACCCTTGGGCAACACGGTGTTTGTCGGCGGTTCGGTCCGGGCCAAGCGTCCCGAGCCGGTGACCGTGGGCAAGAGATGCGCCGCCGAGGCTGCTCGAATCGCTTCCCGCATGGGTTGTCCGGTCAAATCCGGCACCCGCGTTTCACCGGTCTTCATCGGCGCAGACGGCGTCACCACGCTGTTCGTAATGGGCGACGCCGCGGCCTTGGCTTCCGTGAGCACTTGGTACGTGTTTGTCGCCAAGTCCGTTTCTTTCGCCCGATCGGCAACGTCCTTCAGCTTCATCGGCACGGTGCCTTTCGGCGTCACGCCCAAGTACCGCAACGCCATTTCGCCGATGCGTCGAAACACCGGAGCCGCAACGGAACCACCGGCGTACGTACCACCGAGCGGTTCGTCGAGAACAACGGAGATCACCAGCCGCGGTTTGTCCGCCGGTACGAAACCCACGAACGAAGCGACGTAGTGCGTATCGGTGTATCGACCCGTCGCCGGATCGATTTTCTGCGCCGTGCCGGTTTTTCCCGCCACGCGGAAGCCCGGAATCGCCGCTTCAACGCCCGTGCCTTCACCTTCCGTGACCGCGACGAGCATCTCCGACATGAGTTTGGCGACGGAAGGACTGACCGCTTCCCGCCGAATCCGCGGCGCGTTTTCCGTGAGCACCGTCCCCGAACCATCCGTGATGCGCTTGATCAGGATCGGCTCGAGCAGTTTGCCCCCGTTCGCGATGGCCACCATCGCCATCGTGAGCTGCAAGTTTGTCACGCTGATACCTTGGCCGAACGACGCCGCCGCCGTTTCGACCTGCACCCAAGGCCGCCCACGAGGACGCAACACGCCCATGGATTCGCCCGGGAAAGGCAGGCCCGTCGTGTCGCCAAACCCAAAGCGCCGGAAACCTTCGTACAAACGTTGTTCGCCGAGGCCAAGCGCGATCTTCGCCGCGCCGATGTTCGAGGACAAACTCAACACTTGCGTCACGGAGAGCCACTTCGCGGGGTGCGTGTCGTGGATCGTCACGTTGTCGATGGGCATGTGCCCTTCTTCGCAATAGATGTTTGCCGTGGGCTGGACGCTGTGCGCCGCAAGCGCCGAGGAAAACGTGAACACCTTGATCGTCGAACCCGGCTCGAAACGATCGACCACGCAGCGATTACGCCGCGCATCCGGTGACGCCGTGCTGTAGTCGTTCGGGTTGTACCCGGGACCGCTGGCCATCGCGAGGATCTCGCCCGTCGTCGGATCCGCCACGACCACCGAACCACCCACCGCTTCGTAGGTGCTCATGGCCGCTTCGAGCTCGCGTTCCGCGGTGAACTGGATGCCCTTGTCGATCGTCAGGACAATGTTGTGACCGGCGAGCGCCGCTTCGTCTTCGATGCCTTCGTGGAAGATCAAGCGGCCCGAACGATCACGCAAACCGCGGACTTCGGAGACTTTGCCCTTCAACTCTTCGTCGAGCGACAACTCCAAACCTTCGCGACCTTCACCGTCTGGCGAGACGAACCCTACGAGCGGTCCGGCGAGTTCTCGGTTCGGGTAAAACCGATGGCCTTCGCCTTCGATCGCCAAACCACGCAGCGGATACCGTTGGTTCTTGTCGCCGAGTGCGCGAACCGCTGCGACTTCTGCTTCCGACACGCGGCGCTTGAGCCACACGAAACGCTTTCGTCGACCGACCTTTTCGATGACTTCTTCGGGCGGGAGATTCAGCGCGACCGCGATGCGCTCGCCGTAGTCTCGAATGCGTTTGGCCAAGTATTGATCGTCGATGCCGCGTAACAACTCGACCGCGTCGAGCGATACACTCGGCACTTCGACGCTTTCGGCCAGCGGAGCCGCGTTTCGGTCGTAAATCGTGCCGCGCTTGGGCGTGACGTGCAGACGGCGTTGCCGTTGACGCTCGGCCAATTCGTACCAATCCGGGCCGTCTTCGACTTGGATGCGATGCGCACCGGAGACGATGACGCCCAGGCCGAGGCCCATCATCCCGCACAGAATGCCCATGCGGATGCGAATCCATCGCGCGCGTTGCGGGTCGAGGTTTTTCATGGCGTACCTCCCGTCGGAGCTGCGGCAGGAGCGGGAGCAGCCGCGGCGCTCGATGCGGCTTCCGGCGTAACCCCGACGTTTGCCGCTTCTTCTTCCGTGGGTTCGTCTTGGATACGCGCCGGCGCACGCATCGGAATCACGCGTTCCGGCGGTGGCGGTGTCATGCCGAGCAACGTTCGCGCGACCATTTCGACTCGTTGCGGCGTCTCGTAACTGGCTGCTTCGAGCGACAAGGCGCGTTTGACTTCGCGCAAGCGCGCTTGCTCGGCACGTACGCGCCCGAGTTTGTAGCCCAAATCGACGATCTTTCCGCGTAGTCCAAGGTGCACGACAAACGCGGCCACTGTGGCGAGCACAGCCAACGTCCAGAGGGCCAAAAACGGCCGCTGCTTCAATCGCTCGGTCTTCGTCATGCGCTGGGTCCTCCCTCGACGCGCTGCGCGGCTCGGAGTTTGGCGCTACGCGATCGTGGGTTTGTCGCTATTTCTTCGTCCGTCGGCAGCACGGGCTTCTTCGTGAGCGGCTCCCAAACGCCGTCCAAACGCAGCCCGTGCTTCACGATGCGGTCTTCCAACGAGTGAAACGTGATGATCGCGAC
>CAYSYX010000582.1:0-4173 GCA_964435055.1 uncultured Polyangium sp.
AGATTTCTCTGGCCGACGTCGAGAAACACAAGCTCGACGCGACACTCGGTGAAGAGCTTGGTTTTCAGGTCTTTTGGCGTCCGGAAGATGCCGAGCAGGCGCGCGCGCAAGATCGCGAGTTCGGTGAAATTCTCAAGCTCAAGCAAGGTCGCACGACGTTCGGTCGCATCGCTGCGCAGACGGCCAAGCAAGTCTTGTTGCAACGTGTGCGCGATGCCGAGCGCGATCTGATCTTCAACGAGTACAAAGATCGCAAAGGCGAACTCATCCGCGGCATCGTTCGTCGCTTCGAGAAGGGCAACAACATCATCGTCGACATCGGCAAGACCGAGGGGATCTTGTCGTTCCGCGAGCAAACGCCGCGTGAGACGTACAGGCCGGGCGATCGCATCGTCGCGTACGTCAAGGACATCGATCGAGAAGCGCGAGGACCACAGGTCATTTTGTCGCGTGCCGATCCGCGTCTCGTCGAAAAATTGTTCGAAGCTGAAGTACCTGAAATTTACGAAGGCATCGTGCGCATCGTGTCGGTTGCGCGTGAACCCGGAGCGCGATCGAAGATCGCCGTCACGTCGCGTGATGCGGATGTCGATCCGGTGGGTGCATGCGTCGGCATGAAGGGCTCGCGCGTGCAAGCCGTCGTGCAAGAGCTGCGTGGCGAGAAGATCGACATCGTGCCGTTCGATCGCGATCCGGCGCGTTATGTCATCGCGGCGATTCAGCCGGCGGAAGTGCACAAGGTCATCGTCGACGAAGCCGATGGGCGCATGGAGCTCGTCGTGCCGGATGAAAAGTTGTCGCTCGCGATTGGTCGTAAAGGCCAGAACGTTCGTCTTGCCGCACAGCTCACCAGCTGGAAGCTCGACATCATCAGCGAGTCGAAGTTCAAGCAGATGGAGGAGGAAGCCATTCATGCGTTGCAGCAGATCGATGGTGTTTCCGAGACCATTGCGAAGTCGATGTACCGTTTGGGTTTCCGGGCTCTCGAAGAAGTCAGCGAAGCATCGGTCGAAGAGTTGGCGGCGATTCCGGGACTTGGTGGGGCCGACATGGCCGATCGCATCAAGTCGCAAGCCGACACGACGATGGAGCGCTTGCGTCAGGAGCGTATTCGGGCGGCGAGTACCCGAACCGAGCCGCTCAGTGATCGCGAGCGATTGATGTTCATTCGCGGCGTGGGTGAGCGGACGGTCGGACTTCTTGAAGAAGCCGGCTACAAGACGGTTGAAGACATTCTGCGTGAGGACGAGGATCGTCTTGCGATTCGCAGCGGCCTTGGCATCAAGAAGGCGCGCGCGATTCGACAAGGGGCTCGAGACTTCGTCGACAGCGAACAAAAGGTGCTCGAAGCAGGTCGTGCAGATGCTCGACGTGCAGCGGTAGCGATTTCGGCACGGCAGGCGTAAGAGGGAGCTGTGTTCATCCCGGGCACGGAACTCGTGCTCGGGAGAATGCAAAGCGGAGGAAGTTTCATCAGGACATGAGCGTTCGAGAAGTACAGCACGACAAACCAGCGGAGCGAGATGTCGAGTCATCGACGTCGTCTCGTGTGCGCACGTGTGTCGGCTGTGGTGAACGGGTCACGTTGCAGCGCGCGGATGCTGCGGCGATGACGCTGGTTCGTCTCGTCCTCGGTCCCGGTGGAGAAGTCGCGGTCGATGCGGGGTCGGGCGGATTCGGGCGTGGTGTTCACGTGCATCCGCGTCCCGATTGCGTCGAACGTGCGGCGCTTCGCGGGTTGGCTCGATCAGCAAAAGCGAAAGTGACGCTTGTTTGGAATGATGAACCGCTCGTCGGGACCGACTCGGGGATTGAGTCGAAGAGCGCCGATGGTTTGTCGGAGTCAAACAAAGGTTTGGTGCCGCTCGAGCCTGCGACCTTGGCGGCGGCGATGGTTCGAGCGATCGAGCGTCGAGCGCTTGGGCTTTTGCTGGCGGCGGCGCGTGCGCACAAGGTCGCGCTTGGTGCGGATGCGGTGACGGGGGCGGTTGGTCGCGGCGAAGCCGATCTGGTTGTCGTGGCGACGGATGCTGCGGCATCGGCGGAGTTGCCTGCGGTTCGTCGGGCCGTTACGGACGGTCGTGCGGTTGCTTGGGGGACCAAGCAGGTGTTGGCTGCGTCGTGTTCGTCGGCAGCTTCATCGAAACGAATCGAGGGGCTTGGCGTGGTGGCGATCTTGGATGATCGCATTGCGGCGGCATTACGCGCGGCGGTCCATGCGGCTGCGGCGCTTTCATCATTGTCTTCGGGTGGTACGAAGCGGAATTCCGGGGGGCGCCTTCGTCACCGGAAAACTGGCGGCGCTGACATGGGCGACGGTGTCGTCGAAGCGGCGAGTGGGTCGGAATTGTCGATACTGGAGCGAGGTGCATGAGCAAAGTCCGGGTGTATGAAGTCGCGAAGCAGCTCAACATGGATCAGAAGGCGCTCGTATCGCTCTTCCAGTCCATGGGTATCGGCGATGTGAAGAACTACATGAGCACCGTCGAGCCCGATGCCGTCGAGCGCGTCAAGCGGCACCTCGAACGCCAGAAGACCCCCGAGGTGGTCGAGGAGCGTATTCGCCCAACGGTCGTCAAGCGTCGCGCGCGCGGAGCGGATGGCGATCAGCCGGGTGGTGGGCGTGCGGAAGCGCCCGAGCCGGTTCGGACGAGTGCAACTGTTCCTGCGGCGCGTTCGTCGTCACCGACAGCGGCACCGGTTCCTGCGGCGCGTTCGTCGTCGCCGACAGCGGCACCGGTTCCTGCGGCGCGTTCGTCGTCGCCGACAGCGGCACCCGTTCCCGCGGCCCGTTCGTCGTCGCCTGCGGCCGCACCGATTCCGCCTGCGCGTTCGTCGTCGCCGACGGCCGCACCTGTTCCGCCTGCGCGTTCGTCGTCTCCCGGAACGTCCGGTGCGGCCAAACCTGCCGCCGCACCGCAGCCTGTCGCAGCGGCGCCTGTCGAGCCGCCGAAAGCAGCGGTTGTCCAGACGCACGCTCCGCAAGTCCCGACGACGCCCGAGCCTGTTCGCGAAGAACCGCGCGAGGTTGCTCCGCCGTCGCCACCCGCGGCTGTCGAGTCTGTCGCGGCTGTCGTTGTCGAACGTTCGGCACCTCCCGCTCCGGTAGAAGCTCCGGCGGCTCCCGTTCGCGAACCCGAAGCGTTTGTCGCTCCGAAACAGCACGAAGAGCCCGCGGCGGCCGTGGCGACTGCGCCTACGCCCGCACCGGTGGCTGCGCCTGCGGTCGTGGAAGAAGCGCCGAAGCCTTCGCCGACCACATCCGTTGCTGCTCCAACGACTTCAGCGGTCGCCGCGGCGCCTGCGCCTGCAGCGCCTGTGGTTGCCGCGCCGGTCGAAGAAAAGAAGCCGGTCGTCGAGCAAGCTGCGAAGCCTGCGCCTTCCGAGGCGAAGCCCGCGGGTGCGTCGACGCATGCACCGCGGTTGGCCCAGCCCCCGCCGCCTCCGGGCAAACCTGGAGAACAACGCCAACAAGGCAAGCAGGGTGGCGAGCAGAAGCGGACGGACGTGCATACGCGTCCCGCGTCGTCGCATGACGGTGCGAAAGCCGGTGGTGCCGGTGGCGGCGGTGCTCGTACCGGTCAGCAGCAAGGTGCTCGGCCGCAGCAACAAGGCGGCCAACAGAACAAGGGTCCCGGTCAACAAGGCGGACAGCAAGGTCGTCAGCAGCAGTCTGGCGGGCCAAACGCCGGCGCTCGTCCCGCGCAGCAGCAACAAACATCGGCGGCGCCGTCGTCTTCCGTGCCGCCTCGAAAACCTTCCGACACGCCGTCGACGATTCCGCCGCGTTCGTCCACGCCGCCGAAGACCGGTATCGATGTTTGGCAAGGACGACCGGGTGTGCCCATGCCCGCGCCGCAACAGCGCACGGGTGCGCCGCGACGAACCACGTACGATCCGCGAGCTCAAGCGCCGCAAGCGCGACCTGGAGCTACGGGTTTCGGACAAACCGCACGCCCTGCTCAAGGTGGTGGTGCGCAACGCGGACCCGGCGGTCAGCAACGTGGCAACACCGCTGCACAAGGCACGGGCAACTTCCGTCAACGCCCCGGAGCCGCGCCGATGCTGCAACGACGCGGGCCCGCTCAGGTGTCGACGCAGGAGATGGCCTCGCACAAGAAGGTCATCAAGATCGAGGAGCAAGTCGGCTTGCAGCAGCTCGCCGGCAAGATG
>CAYSYX010000582.1:4183-6045 GCA_964435055.1 uncultured Polyangium sp.
CCTCAGCATGGGCATGACGGGCGTCAACATCAACTCGACGCTCGATGCCGACACCGCGAAGATCATCGCGAGCGAATTCGGTTGGAGCGTCGAAGACGTTGCGGTCAGCGAGACGCAAACGCTGGAAGACGCAACCCGCGTCGAGTCGACGACGGACATGGACTTCATCATTCGTCCGCCGATCGTCACCGTCATGGGTCACGTCGATCACGGCAAGACGTCGTTGCTCGACCGCATCCGTAAAGCGAGCGTCGCCGAAGGCGAAGCCGGCGGCATCACGCAGCACATCGGCGCGTATCGCGTCGAAACGCCGCGCGGCACCATCGCGTTCCTCGACACACCCGGCCACGAAGCCTTCACGGCCATGCGTGCGCGTGGAGCGTCACTCACCGACATCGTCGTGCTCGTCGTGGCTGCCGATGACGGCGTCATGCCGCAGACGCGTGAAGCGATTGCGCACGCGCAAGCGGCCAAAGTGCCGATCATCGTCGCGGTCAACAAGATCGACAAACCCGGTGCCGATCCGGACAAGATCAAGCGCGACCTCGCGAACTTGGGCCTTCAGCCCGAAGAATGGGGCGGCGATACGATGTTCGTCCACGTGTCCGCAAAGGCCGGGACAAACATCGATCAACTGCTCGAAGCCATCATTCTCCAGGCTGAAATCCTCGAGCTCAAGGCGTACCCGAAGCGTCGTGCCAGCGGCACCGTCATCGAAGCTTTGCTCGATCGCGGTCGCGGCCCCGTCGCTCGCGTCATGATCCAGGACGGTCACTTGCGCACGGGCGACATCATCATCGCCGGTGGCGCGTGGGGCAAAGTCCGCGCGATGACCGACGAACTCGGGCGTTCGGTTGGACAAGCGGGTCCGGCAACGCCCGTCGAAGTCCTCGGTTTGGCCGAAGTGCCCAGCGCGGGCGATCCGGTTCACGCCGTCAAAGACGCGAAGACCGCGGAAGAAATCGCCGAGGGCCGACGCAAGAAAGCCTCGAAATCGCTCATTCCGCAAGACTCGCGCGTGTCCCTCGAGACGCTCACGACTCGTTTGGCCGAGAGCGAACAGTTGGAGCTCAAACTGATCGTCAAGGGCGACGTTCAGGGGTCCGTCGAAGCGATCTGTCACGCACTGTCGAAACTCTCGACCCAGAAGGTCAAAGTCACGATCGTGCATGCGGGCGTCGGTGGCATCACGGAAGGCGACGTCAACTTGGCGGTTGCATCGAAGGCGATCATCGTCGGGTTCAACGTTCGACCGGCCGGAAAAGCGGCGGGTCTCGCGGAGTCCGAGAACATCGAAATTCGCCTCTACAACATCATCTACAACGCCATCGACGACATTCGCTCCGCGATGGAAGGTCTGTTGCCTGCGACGAAGATCGAGAAGCTCCTCGGTCGCGCCGAGGTTCGTCAGGTCTTCCGCATCGCCAAGAGCGGCACGATCGCCGGCTGTATGGTCACGACCGGCATGGTCAAACGCACCTCGGAAGCGCGCCTCATTCGCGACAGCGTGGTCGTTTGGACTGGCAAACTCTCCGGTCTGCGCCGCTTCAAAGACGACGCCAAGGAAGTCGCCGAAGGGTTCGAGTGCGGTATCTCGCTCGAGAACTTCCAAGACATCAAAGAAAACGACGTCGTCGAATCGTTCGAGATCGAAGAGATCAAGACGAAGCTCTCCTGATTTTTCACCCACAACCGCGGACCTCTCCGCGCATCCAACCTACGACCGGACGATCGAAGTACATCGATCGTCCTGGTTCGTCCGCCGCACGTATGTTTGTCGGAGTATTGCGATTCAGCCTGGACATCCCCGGCGCGCGGTCCTTGAAGGACAAACGCAGCGTCGTCCGTTCGCTCAAGGAACG
>CAYSYX010000583.1:0-6027 GCA_964435055.1 uncultured Polyangium sp.
TTCCTTCGCTTCACGCTCGACAGGAGCGGTCGCTGCCGGCGCTTCGACTTGCCGCACAGGTTCGTCCGGAACAACGACGGGCGCTGCGGGCGCAGGCGTCACGGGCGCAACATGAGCAACCGGAGCAACGACAACCAGCGCAGGCGTTGCAGCTTGTGGCTTCGGCGGCGCTTCCGCACGAGCTCGTTTCGGAGGCGGCGGCGTGGCTCGTCGAGCAGCGGCGGCTTCTTCTTTCGCCGTCGGACGCGCTCCAAGGTGACTGCGCAAAAGCCCGGCAAGAATGCGTTCCGACGCATCGTGCGTCAGCAGTCTACGCACCAACGACAAGTCTTCCGGATGCGTGCCTTTGGGAGCGAACGCTTCGGCGAGCATGTTGACGAGATCCGTCTCCGTCCGGGTCGCGAGCTCTCCCTCGGTCGGGATCTGCTTCTCGATCGGCTTGATTTTGTAGGTCAAGCGCAAGAGGTACAAATTGCCGATGTCTTGGGGCGTGACGAGCGAGATCGCCGTGCCGGTTCGTCCTGCCCGACCCGTTCGTCCGGTACGATGCACGTACGACTCCGCGTCTTGCGGAAAGCCGTAGTTGATCACGTGCGTGACGTGCGACACGTCGATGCCTCGAGCCGCAACGTCCGTCGCCACAAGGAACCGCAGTCTGCCCTCGCGCGTCGCCGCCATCACGCGTTCACGCTCGTTTTGCTCGAGGTCGCTGTTGATCCAATCGGCGTCATACCCCTGGCGCGTGAGCGCCGCGGTGACGACCTCCGTCTCTTCTTTCGTGTTGCAGAAGATGATCGCGTTTTCCGGGTTCTCCACTTCGAGGACGCGAGCGAGAGCGCCGAGTTTGTCCCCCGCAACCATGTAGACGAAGTGGTTGATTTCGAGCGCTCCGATGTGATCGCCCGACAACGTCACGAAGTCCGGATTTCGCAGCTTGGTCCGCGACATGCGCTCGATGTCCGGCGGAAGCGTCGCGGAAAACACGAGCGTTTGTCGTTCCGAAGGGAGCCGTTCGACAATCGCATTGAGCTCCCGTTCGAAGCCCATCGACAACATTTCGTCCGCTTCGTCGAGCACGAGCAACCGAATGGATTTCGGGTCGAGCGTGTGACGCCGCAGATGATCGAGCACGCGCCCGGGCGTGCCCACGATCACCTGCGCGCCGGCGGCAATGGCGTCGATTTGCTTGGGCATCGGCGCACCGCCGTACACGGCAACCACGCGAATGCTCTTTCGTTTTCCAAGACGCTCGATCTCGTTCGTCACTTGCAACGCCAGCTCGCGCGTCGGACAGAGCACGAGCACCTGCGCATGGTTCGCCGAACGTTTGACGATGTGATCGACGATCGGCAATCCAAACGAGGCGGTTTTTCCCGTCCCGGTTCGCGCTTGCACCACGGCGTCTCGACCACGCGTCGCGGGCTCCCACACGGCAACCTGCACGGGCGTGGGGCGGTGATAGCCAATCTCCGCCAACGTCTCACGAAGCTCGGCCGAAAGCGGCAACACGTCGAACGTGGGGGCGGGGGATGCAGAAGACTCTTGGGTTTGCGAGACGTCGTTTGTCCGAGCGTCGGTCTGAGGGGAAGTGGAGCTATGGTCAGTCATTCGTTCCTGCCGCGGTGTGCGTCGTCAGGGCACTCGAGAGGGCGCAGCGCGCTCGGTTAAGTCTGAGTCGACAATCGCTTGGACCTTGCGCCTAAGCGGAGCCAGATCGCCAGCTTCGCGACGCACTGCATGTTCCTCCGCATAGCGGAGCCGCTCGATGGCGTCGAGTGCGCCTTCATTGTTGACGGAACCTCGACACGCATCGGCAATGCTATCGAAGTACGTCCATTCTGGATTCAAAGCTTTTCGGAATCGTTCGATGGCCGGGTCTTCGCCATCCGTACCGGGCGCTGCCTTACGCGCCCGTTCAACCGCCGCCACCAGCGCCGCCAATCCTTCATGACACGTGGCGTAAGGCGACGGAATGCGCGGTTGGTAAAACACCTGCTGCGTGATTTGCACGGTAGCCGAGATACAAATGACGCCGATCACGCCGTAATAGACGATCACTGCAAGAGCTCGGCTTCGTTTTCGACCCGATGCGGGCTTCGGCGTCGATGCAGACATCTTCTACGCGCTCCCACCCCGATTGAACATCTGGGACAAACCAGTCTCCAAAGAGAAAAACGCCAGGTTTGTCAGTTGAGTTCGCTTTCCGGCCGTTCGGCCTGTTCCACTTCGAGAAACGTCGCGCTGATTTCTCGCTCGAGAGCCCCCGTGATCTCATGCTCGATCGCTTCCGCGTTCCCCGCCAACCGCACGACGTTGATCGCGTAAATGAACACGCGCGTGCACGGCGGATCTTCATGGATATGCCCGAATCCAAGGTCGAGACCAAAGTCGTCTTCGATCATCAACCCATCGAGAAGCACGAGCGCCCGCGGATCGACGCCCTCCGCAACCAGCTCGACGCCCGGAGCATCCGAGATGAACACATCCGCACCGTCGATGTACCGTCGAAGCACCGGATTGAGCGCTTCGATGGCCTTTTGCGCGATCGAAATGAACCCTTCACGCGTCGGCGCCCACGGGGGCAAACCCATCGCCACGTCCATCTCGCGCGCATGCAAAAATGCTTGCGTCGCCCCGCGCATATCGCCTTGTTCGTCGCGTACGAGCCCCAAGTAGTACTGCGCTTCAGGATGCGCGCCCTCTTTGCTCGCCGCTTCTTCGATGAGCGGCGTCGCTCGCTCGACTTGGCCGATCTCATACAGCGCACGCCCGACAAGGAACGTGTGCATCGGATTTTCGTACGGACCCGGAGGAATTTTTTTCACGACCTCCGTCGCCGCCTCCATGTCCGCTTTGGCCAACAACGCATCGAACTTGAGCAACAAGGCGTCGATCACTTCTTCCTCGACCTCGGCAAGATCGAGCGCTTGATCGCACATGTCGATCGCTTGGTCGAACTCACCGAGAGGGTGAATGTAAACCTCGGCCGCGTTGAGCATGGCTTCGAGGTACGTCTCGTCGAGCGCGATGGCTTGGCGGTAGTTCTCGATGGCTTCTTCGCCGTCTCCTTCGAGCGCGGCGACGTAACCGAGGAGGTTGTGAGCTTCGGGCGAGCTGGGATCGATCTCGAGCGCACGACGTGCAGAAGCTTCCGCTCCTCGCGTGTCGCCACGCTGAATGAGATCCCAACCGCGATCGAGATGGGCCGAAAACTGGTCCATGACGGGCTCAACAACTGGGCCAAGGGGGACGCCAAGTCAAGTAGACGAGGCAATTTGCACGACGAGCGGACTGTCCGGACATGGAGGGCAATGGCATTCGGTAGGCGATTTCAGGGGTTTGCCAGGCCAAGCGACCTGCGTCGTCATTCATGAATCACGACGATCGTTCCGCGGTTTTCCTTGGACGACCAGACCGCATGCAACCCACGCGGCAACTTGGGCTCGACCCAAAAGAAAATTTTCTTCGCATCGAGCGGCGAGAGGTTGACACAACCGTGACTCATCTCGCGCCCGAAATTGTTGTGCCAAAACGCTCCGTGAAGCGCGTACGACCCCTCGAAATACGCCACGTACGGCACGTCTTCGATGCTGTACGGCAAGTCTCCCGCCGCCGTTCCATCACCGTCCATCGTCACCGCGATGTGCTTCTCGCGAATACGGAACGTGCCCTTGACCGTCGAGTGATCCTTCGCCTTGTTCGTCGACTTGCGACCCGGTGAAACGAGCGCCGCATACACGGGTTTGTCCCCCTCGATCGCCAAGAGCGTCTTGCGCGTGAGGTTCACGTCGATCCACTTCTCGCCTTTCGCCAAGTCCGCCGGCGGAGGCCCGGGCTCGGTGAACGTCATGTCGACGGCTTTCATCCACCAACCTTCGGTGGTTTGTCGATACACGACGGACTTCACCGTCGCTTCGACCCCGGTCAAACCCGCCGCGGTAAAACGCGGTGCAGGCCCCTTGACCTTCACCGTCTTCTGCTCCTGATCGACCTCGAACTTCGACGACTTCGACGAGATGATGAAGCCCACTTGCTTCACACCTTCGGGCACATCGATGCCGTGCGACGTGGGCGGCTTGACGATGTACATGCGATCGGTCGGGGCAACGAGGCCCGCGGTCGTCTTGTACCAAGAGCGGTTGTTCCATCCGAAGCTCTTGTCCACCGCGACGAAGAAGCCCTTGACCATGCGTTTGGCCACCGTGCCGTCCGCGTCTTTTTCCAGCTCGGCCAACGTGACGTTCGGAGCTTTGCCTTTCTCCGTTTGTTGCCACCAAGGCTTGGGCGGATCTTCCACACCCGGACCGGCATCGAGCAACGCGGCGACATCTGCCGAAGCCATCGTCGGAGGAGGCGAGGGGGCCGGACCGATTCGATCCGCTTCGTTCGGATCTTCCGTCGAAGGAACAGCGCCACCCACGGACGGCGGAAGCGAATCCTTCGCAGCCGTATCTTTTTCTTTCGGCGATGAACTATCTTCTTCTTCCTCGTCCGCCTTCTTTTTCTTCTTCGCCTTCTTCGCGATCTCCAAGTACGGCTCGTACTTGATCATCTCGTCTTTCGACGGGACAGACCGATACAGCGGCGTTCCATGCGCCGTGTTGTAGGCGTATTTGTACGGAAGAACGTCGTCGAGGTTTGGCGGGGTCACACCCATGCGCACGCTCGGGTTGGCCATGTCCGTCGTCGCGTACTTGGCGCAAACGTAGCCGCCATCGAGCAGGTGATACCAACCCTTGGGACACGCGGCGTTCTTGACGGGGTTCGGATCGACCGGCGCTTTGCCCCCCAAACGGATGTACCCAAGGCGCTTGTTGCCCATCTCCATCGTCGGATACACGGGCGTCTGCATCGCGAGCGCACCGAGAAGCGGACCCGTGTACGGAGGTTCGACTTCGGCGACCGCGGCATCCGAATCCGCATCGGTACCGGCATCGGCAGCCGGCGCCTGAGCAACCGCAACGCGCGCCGATGCCGACGGCGTCGTCGTGGTCGTCGCTTGCGGTTGCGGCAGATGGTTTGTCCGCGAAGGTTTGTCAGTGGATGCACCGGGCGGCGCATCGCCACGGCAGCCGCTCGCCCAGAAGATCACGCCGGCGATCCCGGCGACGAGCGTAAAACCCATCACACTGGCGACAATCGTCGACGCTGCGTTCGAAGAAGCAGGCGCCGGCGCTGGTGCGTGCGGGCGATTCGCAGGCGGGCGCGAGTTCATCGGCGGTCGCGGCCGGTGCGGGTCTTGTCGAGGTCGATCTGCGGAAAAGCTTCCCATTGCTGAAGAAGGAGCCTCGTCTCGTTCAATCTCAGACGCGCTCTTCGGTCTTCCTACCTGGTCCTTCATCATCAATCCAATTCTCTGCAATTCGTTCCCGCCCGCACTTGCAGCATCCGAGGCGTCGAATCACTGCGGGCGTCCTCAGCTCTCAACCGCCTCTTTGAAAGGACCGTGCCAGTCGTGCCATGCCCCATGACGGCGCGGCGACCGCTGCTACCGTACGGAACCGTGGAAGAACGAGGTCAGCACCGTGGCTCGCGAGACACGCCTTCGGGCATGCCTTTTGATCTCGTGCGTTCGCCCGCTCGACGCGCCTTTCGCCTCGCGCTGATCGTCGCGTTTTTGCTCCACTTGCCGTTCGTCCCGACACGCCTCTTCACGTGGCTCTCGCTCCTCTGGAATTCAGGGCCCATCGAGCTGAACGACATGGATGGCGAAGTCGTTATTCCCATCGACTTCGATCTCGTTTCAGAACCAACGAATCCGGCTCCTCCCACGCCCACGCCGGAAACCACCGGAGGCGTCGAAGACGACGCCGTTCCGGAAAATCCAACCCCCGCCGCAACGACCAAGAAAAACCCTCCCGTCGTCGCCGATGCGGGCGTCGATGCCGAGCCTCCCGATGCCTCCGATGACGCTGCCGAAGGAGGCCTCGCCGACGCCGGCGCTGATGCCGAAGTCGCCGATGCCGGCGCCGATGCCGACCCGACGGATGCCGGAATTGATTCGAGCTCAAACGATCCGGATGCATC
>CAYSYX010000584.1:0-2787 GCA_964435055.1 uncultured Polyangium sp.
GCTCTGCCAAACCCAAATCACGCCCCCCTCCCACTCCGCACCAATCCCGCCACGTCCCTCGCCACGCCCACATCCCCCGCCATTTTCGTCGCCCAAATCCGCATAACCGGCATGAGCGATTCTTCCTGAATGCGCAGCTCTTTCAACACTGCCGCCTCCCGCCCTCGTTCCATTCCGACAACCAGTTTCGCATAGTCGTCCGCCGTGATTACCCCACGAATCCCTTCCACCCGTTTCACGTACGCCGCATCGTATCGTGCAGCCAAATCGTTTTTCCCGTACGCATCTTCTTCCTCGATCGCCGATTCCCACCGCTCTTCGTTCTTCGTCCACGCCCGCTCCGTCAGCTCGTGCGCTTCGAGCACCTTTGCTCGCTCGATGTGCCCTTCGGCAAGCTCCGCTGCGATCGCTGCCGTCAGCTCGACCGATAACTCGACAATGTCGCCATCGTCTTCGTTCTCGGCGACAACATCAACTTCGATTGCGCACTTCCGCGTTTTCACCTCATCCGACTTCGGCGCGATTTCCGATGGCATCTCCACCTTCGCCAAGGGCCCTATCATCGCCGGCGGTGCCACGTCCTCGTTCTTTGTCGACGTGAATTCAATCGGCGGCGGCAATTCAGGAGAATCCGTCGCTTCAGCCCAACCCATGCGCTCATTTGCGTATGGACGTGCCACAAAAGACGGTGGCTCCGGCGAGGTTGGCACGACAAACGGAGTCGCGACCGTCGAAATCGCCTGGGGAGCCATCGTTTGATCGAATCGCGAATGCGCATTTTCCTCGCGCTCGAACGGAATTGGTTTCACTCCGATCTTGTCCAGCGACACGAACATCGTGCCGGTGCTATCGTTTTCTTCCTGCGCCGTCGGTGCGTATCTCCCCAATGGCTCCGACGGCGCCAAACTCGCATATCCAGGGAGAAACGGCAGCGCTGGACCTGTCCCCGTCGGTGTGAAACAGATCATTGTGCTTGCTGCATCAGGCTCGGCATCAACTGCATCGCCGGCGCTTTCCGCCCCGCTCGCAGCTTCGACCATCGGCATACCGTCCACCCAAATCGCAATGCGCCCCGCCTCCTGCGGATGACGCAATCCAATCCTTCCCCGCCAAACCACGCAGCATACGCCGCGATCCGTGTCAATCCAAAGGGTGTCTGCGATAAGCGTAATTTCTTCCCGCTCACCCGTTGCCCGATCCGCGATCGCGCGTGGCGCCCGCCCAGGCAAACTCGTCACGAGGCGCACATGGTCCGGATGCAGGTTCTCCAAGACAATCCGCTCGTTCGCTCGAATTTCCGCAACTTTTTGGTCATCCGGTGCCGCCTGGAAAAACGATGGGTCAAGATCCGGAGGAAGTGTTTGCGCGTTCCACGCACCATTCAAAATCGACCTTGACAAACGACCAAGTCGTTGTGTTCGTCCGGGCCACGTCGGTGCCACGGGCGCGTAACACGTGGGGACAAACGTATCCGATCGTTTGGATACAAAGTGTCCCGGAGGCTGCTGGTTCGCGATTGCGATCGTGCCGTACGCATCCATCGCGCCATCGAATCGTTTTCCAATGGGATTCGCCGATTCCGGACCTCCCGCCGCTCGCTCCCACACGAGCGGCATTTCGGTAAAACGCTTTCCTTCGAGCAACTGCCCGTCGATCACCCGAAATGCGCGGTCGCACCATACCTCGATCGACTTGTCCATGTCGCCTACGACAAACCGAGTCACCAGCGACCGCACCGGCTGCTTTCCAGGAGCATACGCGTGTCCGACGAGCAGCACGTCCGCGCGAGGTTTGTACGGAACCACGTCGCTTGGAGCTCGAACACCACGCCGCGGATCGTCGTCGTAATAGCGATCATGCTCGAGGATTGGATCTTGTTCCGGGGCAAGTTGCGCCGTTCCAGGTTGCAGAACGAAGGTCGCTTTGACGATGACCGTCAGGGCAAACGCACCCGAATTGGCTTGCCAAACGACTTTCGAAGCGACGAACGGACAGAGGGTGACGAGATCCATGCGAGTTCTCCCGAAGAATACACGCCATCCCGACGATCGGGCAAGACGATCGTCGCCATCTTCGAAAAACGCACCTCGGGCCATGAAAAACCGGGACCGATTTACGCGAATCGCGCAATGTGAATCACGTCGTTTGCGCGATTTTGCGCGATGCGACCCCTGGATTTTCCCTGCAATCCGGCGGTTGGTCCGGGGAACCCCGGTCAAACATGGTGAGCATCCGGAAAATGCCTCGCATGCGGCGCCAAACCCGGATCGTTGGATAGAAACATGGCGCCGGCTCGACAGCCAACGCGAATGCTCCGCGACCGCGCGGTGCCCGTTCCATTCCAGCAACCAATCGACTCATCACGTTCAGCCGGCGAAGGACCAGGCTTGATCACGTCGCCTCTGCCATCACACGCCGTTTCTTTCTCTCCAACGTCGCAGTTTCGCGCGATCGACACCCAAAAAATGAGCGGCTTTGACTTCGCTCGGGCACGTCTTGAGCGCATGTTCGACGGATTCGCGCGTGAGCGGCACGGCTTTTTTCGGCATGGCATCGAGTGGTATTCGTAGTTCTCGCTGCACCAACGACAAATTCAAGCCCGCCGTTCGATCTGCGGCAATGACGAGGCGTTCGATTTCGCGTACATTTCCCGGCCAATTGTGGCGCATCATGAGCTCGACGACCTCGGGATTTATTTGCGAAACTTCCAAGGAACCATGGTAATGGCGCCAGATTTTGTCAAAAATGGCGAAGATGGTCTTCACTTTGCGTACACTACCGACGGCT
>CAYSYX010000584.1:2797-6026 GCA_964435055.1 uncultured Polyangium sp.
ATGGTAATGGCCCCAGATTGCGGTGAAAATAGCGAAGATGTCTTCCGGTCGTTCCTCCAATCCGGGCAGCTCGAATCGAATGAGAAATCGTTCCAGCATGTCGCGCCGAAATGCTCGGGCTTCGATTTTCCCATCCAATGATTCATTCGTTGCGGCAATCACGACCGTGTCGACACGAATCGGTTCTCGCGCACCCATCGGAAAAACTTCCCGGTTTTCCAAATAACGCAGCAGCTTTGGTTGCAGCTCGAGCGGCAAGGCTTCGATTTCGTCGAAAAATACGGCCCCTTTATGAGTCGAGCCCAAGACACCGGCGTTGGATTCCACGGCTCCCGTAAAAACACCTTTTTGCCATCCAAACAAATGACCTTCGAAGAGATTATGCGGAATCGAGCTGATGTTGAGGCGTACGTAATGATCTTTGCGTCCGAGAACGCGAGCAATCTCCCGAGCAAGAAGTTCTTTTCCGGCGCCCGTCGGGCCCTCGATCAAAATATTCATTTTGATGCGCGGATCCACCCGCAAGCCGCCGAGCTTCTTGCGAATTGCGTTCAGCGTCCACGGAGCTGTCAAATCCCCGAGCGGCGGCTGGGGCGTGAGTGGCCCGTCGAATTCCTCGCGATACACCAAAATGGTTTGCCCCAAACGCAGAATGGCTCCATCTTCGAGCGATACGGGCTTATTGGGTTCGAGCTTGTAGCCATCGACATAGGTGCCAAGCTTGGAACCCACATCCGTCACGCAGAAGTTTCCTCCCGGCCGAGTAAAACGCAAATGTTCACGCGACACTTTGCCGTCGGACAAACCTGCCTGGAGAAACCACTCGCGTCCGACGACTTCCCCCGATTTGGGAATTCGCAGCGCGACTTGACTTGGAAATGCCGATAAGAAAACAGGTTCGCCCGTTGGTCCCGGTGAATTCGTTCGCGGCCAAGTTTCTTCTTCGGTGGGCGGTAGTTGATGGTTTGCCATGACAAATCACTCAGCCGGGGTCGAGGTACGCGCCGATGCGTATGGGCGATGTGGCTTTGGAACCCAAATACAACTTGATTCCGTCGCAAAGTCCCGTAATGAGAAATGGGCCCTTGTCCGGTTGCCCCGTTTGACCTCGGACGAGGGATACCCCATTTTCTTCCACCCAGATTTCCAATCCACCATTGTTGATATCGGCGGTGCTGACGTGGGCGCGTTTTTTTCGATCGCCCGAGTTTGTTGCGGCAATGTCCGTGAGCAGCGAGCAGGTTGCTTGCTCCGCCGTATTGGCTCGACGTACGCAAACACGTGCGCGCGGGTGACTTGCAGCGTAATCATCCGAAAAACTGTCGAATTTCCCAAGGTCGCTCGCGGCGTGTCCCGCTACGCCGGTCAGACGCAAATAATACCAGCGATTGGGCATTCGTGCATCACATTTTCCAGGGCCGCACGGCCATTCGGTTTTACATCCGCCGCTCGGCGGGCAGCAAGGTTTTTCTTCGAGCGATGACGTCGAGTTCGGTGCGGAATCGGCTCGTGGCGACGGAAACGTGTTTGTCACGGTATTACCATCGGGCGTGGCGCCGGATCGTCCCAATTGCCAAAAGACGACGGCGACGAGTACCAGCACCGCCAAGGCCGCAACGATCCAATGCGTACGTTTCTCGAGGGGAGGAGCAGGAACGGGCTCATGTTCGCGATACGCGCGACGCGCTTGTCTTTGTTGCGCCGGGCCATAACCCATTGCGGTGGATGCCGCCGAAGACGACCTGAGATCCACGTGTGAAGCCGTCGGGGCCCATCGCGGATCCGCCGTTGGCGCGAGTTGCGGTGCGGAAGGCGCGGGGGCTCGAGGAGCGGAGCGGGGCGGCGTTTCGAGTCCCAAAGCGACTGCGAGTTCCGTGCCCGATGCGATGCGCAGGTTTGGATCGAGGACCAAGCAACGTTGGAGGATCGGCGCCAATGCATGGTTCAAGGGATACGTCGGCCAGCGAAGTCGACCTTCATCCGCGGCTTGATATGCGTTTGCAAATGTCGGGCGTTTGGCCAAAATCGGCAGCCCCGTCGGATGCATACCCGACAAAAGGTCGAATCCCAATACACCGAATGCAAAAATATCCTGGGTAAAACTCTCCGGCGGCGATGGCCAGCGCGAAGGCAACAATAACTCGGGGGCAAGGTAAGGTGCTGTTCCGACCGGATGGTGTTCGACGGTGATTCGTTTTGCGTCGTTGACGGGAGCAACGATTCCAAAATCGACCAATTTGATCGTTCCCGGTTCATCCGGCGCACTCCAGAATGCTTCCGTCACAATGACATTGGCGGGTTTGATATCGCGATGCACGAGCCCTCGCGAATGCACGTGCGCGAGCGCCGACGCGATTTGCCGGAGCACCGCGACTCGATGTTGCGGCGTCATTCGCGGATCGTTCATCAGGTGGGCAAGCGCCGTTCCCGGAACGAGGTCGAACACGAGGCCGAGCAAGTCCTTGCCGGGCAAATCGAAGAGGACATGACAAGGGACGATCGCGGGATGATCGCGCAATTCCGTGACGGCTTTGGCTTCGCGGCGGGCGCGTTCCACGGCTGTCGTCGGTAATTGGGCCAAGTCGATGAACTTGACCGCCTTGAGGGACCGATCGAGTTGGTCGATGACCTTCCAAACGGTGCCTTGGCCGCCTTTTCCGAGCCCTTCGACGAGCGTGTACTTGTCGACGTTTTCCCCTGCACGAAATTCCACAACGCCGTACTACACCATACGGCGTCGGGTTTGAAGCAAAAAACGTAAGGCTGTTACGCGTTCCAGTTCGGAGCAACCCGTGACGACGGAACGGAAGATTTCGTTCCGGTCCTCGAGTCCAATGGAAACAGGCCCAAAAACTTCGTCGAGCTTCACACCCGCGTCGGGTTTGCCTACCTGCCGGCGCAATGATTCCCCCGAACGCTCCTCCGAACGCCACAGGCCGGCCCAGACGAATGAGACGTCGCGTCGGATCATTGCGTATCGGTTTTGCACCGGAGTTTCTTTGCGTGTTCGGCGACGTTTTTCGCCGTGACCGATTGCTTGGACCGACCCCACCGATTGAGGACTTTGCCATAAACTTGGCACGCACGGGATTCGTCGCCGATGGCCTCGTAAGCAAGACCCAGCCGAGCGAGGTTTTGGACAAACCAAAGGGCTAACGTGGTTTCGATGCACATTCGCGTCGCGCGTTCGAGGTAAGGTATTGCTTCGTGCGGTTTTCCGACGAGTAGG
>CAYSYX010000585.1:0-3245 GCA_964435055.1 uncultured Polyangium sp.
AAGGGCCTGGGCCCTTGCGCGGGCCCCGGGGCGCGGAGCCCCGGGTGGGTCTGGGTGAAACCCAGTGCGTTTGTCAGGGATGAATGTGGACGACGGTGCCTTCGCCGGTGGGTTCGCCGGCTTGGACGCCGTGCCAATCGGTGGGCAGGGGCGGATCGGTCCACATAAAGACGCGGCGAGCGTCGATGGGGGATAGATTGATGCAGCCGTGGCTGCGCGGTTTGCCGTATTCGTCGTGCCATGGGGCGGCGTGTAATGCGTAGCCGGCCTCGAAATATTGGACCCAAGGCACGTCGCGCAATTCGAATTGATTGCCGACTTCGTGGGAGTCCATGGTTGTCGTTACGTGTTTTTCACGAATTTTGAAGGTTCCACGAACGGTCGAATATGTCTTTTTCGGATCGCCCAATCCATCACGCCCCGTAGCGACCGCTGTTGCATACACGGGCGTCGTGCCTTCGTATAGAATGAGGATTTGGCTGAGAATGGAGATATCGATCCACTTTTTCGTGGTTTTCGCGAAAGCGGGAAGTTCGGAAGGTTTTACCGCAATCGCCACATCGGAATCTTTGAGCCACGTACCGTCTTTGGCTTCGACGAGGCGTGTTTCTCCAATTTTCGTGGATTTTCCAGTCAATTGAATGGCCGTATGAAACGCGACTTTTCCTTTTTTATCGAGCGCCCGGCGGCTCGTATCGTACTTGAAGGCGTCGGGGACTTTGACGAAGGCGAGCGGCAATTCCCAGCCTTTTTTCATATCGACGCCGTGAAATGTGGACCCTCGAGCGGGTTTGAGTTTCGACGTCGGAACCAAGCGCGCATCGGTTGTCATGGCAAACCGGCGATCGTTATCGCCGACGAACGTGCCGATGAGGGCCAAGCCGGCGTGACGCGCGACGCGGTTGGTGATGATGGCGTAATCGGGGACCTTGAAAGTGGAGATATTGGGGATTTTCCGGCCGCCTTGGAAAAACCACGGAATCGCGTCATTGCCGTCGCCGTTGTAGAGGACTTGGTCGGAGAGATCCGGGGCTTCCGTGGGTGGTTCGCCGATGGCATTACCTTGGGGATCGAGCGGCACGTCATTAGCGCCGACTTCGATGGCGTCCCATTTTTTCTGCAGGCGTTTGTAGCTCCGCAGGTGTTCTTTGAGGCGCATTTCGTATTGGAATTGTTCAGCTTTGGTTGCCGGGCGGTAGTAGTTCGGAGCGATAGCCCGGACAAACGCGTAGGGATAAGGCATCGGTTTCGACAGATCCGGCCGTTTGGTCAGGGCGCGGATGATCGGATGTTTCATGTCGATCGATGCTTCTTCGCCGTTGCAGATGAAGCCTGCGGGCAGGACGCGGTAATAGCCGCCTTGGCAATCGTCGTACGCGGCGGGTTTTTCCCCTCGAACGACGGTTCCGCCTGCGCGTAGGTAGCCGAGTTTTGGGGAGCGCCGGTCGGGTTTGGAATAAATGGGCGCGGCCATGAGAATGGCGCCCATGCGTGGGCCGCCTTCTTTGGCGAGCGTTGCCGGGTCGGCTTCTTTTTCGGTCGCCGCGGACAAACTCACGATGCCTTCGGGTTGTCCTTCTTTTTTCGCGCCGCCTTTGCATGCCGAGAGGGCGAGCACGGCGAGTACCAGGCAGAGCGCTCGGGGGGCGAATTTCGTTGGAGGTGCAACGAATTCGGGGACATCGAGCGCCGTGGGCGACTCGGAGCCCCGAATGTTCAGACCGAGGTTCCCTTGGCGGAGCGGGGTGCTGGGCGAAGGCGGAGGGACAGGGAGCATGAGGACGCTCATGCCGAAGGTGAGGAGAGAGGGCCAAGTTTTTGGGGTTGGGGTGAGGAGCGAGTGAACTACTTGCGCAGCGGCAAACTTGTGGCTAGGGTGCGAGTCCCGTTTGCAAAGACGGTGTGCGCCACTAGCTCAGCTGGATAGAGCGTCGGCCTCCGGAGCCGAAGGCCAGTGGTTCGAATCCACTGTGGCGCGCTGAGGTCTGTCGGGTAGCAACATCGGACGAGACGATCTCGTCGACGATCGTTGGAGCAGCAACGATGTTGCGCCTGACAAACGCGTGCACGAGACAAACGCGTCGCGTTCGTCTACAGAAATACTTCGAGATAGTAGTGGGCGCGGACGGTGATGATTTCGCGTTCATCGCTGACGCGTCGGAAGCTGAAGCCGAAGGTGCACGGGTAATCTTTGGCCAAGAGGACGAGGCCGAGGCCCGAGTGGGTGCTTGCGCGAGCTTGGTCTTCGACGATTTGGAAGTGGAGTTCTTCGAGGTCGGCGCTCAGGAGGGTCTTGACGTAGCTTTCGTACTTTTCGGCGTTGCCGGGCGTGGCATCGTTTTGCAACTCGATGCGCACGACGGAGTTGAAGTGCTTGACGCGCACACGGATGACGCCTTCGCGTTGACGGGAGTACTTGGCAGCGTTCTCGATGAGTTCTTGGAAGATGGTGGAGATGCTGCTGTACACGTGGAATGTGTGCATCTCGCGGCTCTGATGGTAGGCGTACGCGATATACCCGGCGACCAGATCCGACAGAAGACTGCATCGCTGCCAGTGGGTCATCAGATCGATGGGCGTGACGCTGATCTCGAAATGAGCCTCGGGCGTCAGATCTTCCGGAATCATTTCGAAGTCGCCGTATATCCGCTCAATCATGCGAGCCTCCGGAGGCGCCTCGTAACGGGGCAACCGACCGGTCCATTACCATCGGATCGTTTTGCCTTCTGTACCAGAGGTGCACCGCGCGCGCTTCGTTCACGTGTTGAGGAGCAATGACCGGACGACACAATATCTATGATCTTCGAAACAAGCGACGCGATCGGATGACAAGATCGTCGTCGCGTTCGCCGTAGGAGTGGACGATTACTGATTCGGGGTGACTTGAAGCGGCCAAGACTCCGATTGCTTTGCGGCGGCGTCAAAAGTTCCTGCACTGCGTTCGAAAAAAAGTGGCGTTCATTGTTGTATGTCGCGACGTTGGTGTTGCGCCACCAATTCTTGAATGCAAAACGCCAATGTTTGGACGAAGGGTGCACCCATCATGGTCTGATGATCGCCTGGCAAGTACAGCACGTCCACCGGACCTCCCAAGGCGCTGCTCCAACCGAGATCCGCCGTTCGACCGACCTTGTCGGACGCGCGGAGCACGACGAGCGGAGCATCCATGGGACGAACTTGCCACTGCGCCATTCGACCATGATTGTTTTCGGCTGCAACGAGCGCAGCTTGGGCCCACGCGACCG
>CAYSYX010000585.1:3255-6023 GCA_964435055.1 uncultured Polyangium sp.
GCGCAAAACCTCTTGGATGTCTGCTTCATAAGCGCCGGTTCGAGTCGCGTCGGGTGCCCCCAGCTGTCGTGCCAGGGATTCCAGGAAAGTCAATGCATCGAATGCGACATCGATGGTGTTGGGCAATCCCCCGTCGAAAATAAGAACACATTCGACCTTTTTGCCCATGGCGATCAACTGCCGAGCCATTTCAACGGCGACCATTCCGCCGAACGAATATCCACCAAGTCGGAACGTAGGTTTGTCCGGCATTGCGTCGAGTAATTCGGCGACCCATAACTGCGCCAATTCTTCGATCGTGGCGATTTGGGCCGGATGACGGGCGAGGTGCGGATCGTCGAAGCTCCACAAAGGAATGGTGTCCCGAATGGCATCACGTAAAGGCAGAAATACCATGCTCGTCCCGGCAAGACCTGGGGTGAGTACGAGGGGTATTTCAGATCCGCTCGGGCGCAAAGGGACCAAGCATCTCACCGTCGTCGTTTTGTTGGTGGCGAGAGCTTTCGCCAAACCGTCGATGGTCGGGGATTCGAATAACTGACGAACGGTCAACACCAAGCCTGCTTTTGCGGCGCGGCTTATCAACCGAATACCCAAAAGCGAATTTCCCCCGAGCTCGAAGAAATTATCGTGAATACCAATGGTCGCGAGCCCGAGCACGTCGCTCCAAATGCTGGTCAACGTCGTTTCGATGCGCGTTCGAGCAGCCACGAAACGCATTGAAAGCACCGCCCGATCGAATTCAGGCGCGGGCAAACCCTTACGGTCGATCTTTCCATTGGGTGTCAACGGTATTGCATCGAGAAACACGAAAGCCGCAGGAATCATGTAATCGGGCAGCTTCGCACCGAGGTGCGCTCGCAAGATGCCGACGGATCCTTCCGTTTCGTTTGGCACGACATACGCCACGAGGCGCTTGTCCCCCGGGCGATCTTCACGCGCGATCACGACGCACGAACGCACGGCGGGATGGGACAACAACGCCGTCTCGATTTCACCGAGCTCGATGCGAAATCCACGAATCTTCACTTGGTTGTCGAGTCGGCCCAAAAATTCGATATTGCCGTCCGGACGCAAACGACACAAGTCACCGGTTTTATAGAGGCGCGCATTGGGTTCGGCAGAAAAAACATCGTCGACAAACCGTTCCGCCGTTAGTTCGGGACGATTGTGGTATCCACGTGCGACACCATCGCCGCCGATGTAGAGTTCACCCGGCACGCCTACGGGAACGATTTGTCGCCGCGTATCGAGCACATAAGCCGTCGTATTGGCAATCGGTTTGCCAATGGGGACGGTTGTTGCGTGATCGGGCACGGAATGAACGGGATAGAAAGTGGCAAATGTCGTTGTCTCGGTCGGCCCGTAAACATGCAGCAAATGCGAAGGACCTCGGGCAATCGCAGCGCGCACCGGGGCCGGATCGACCGCTTCGCCGCCGAAAAGCACATAACGCAACGAACGAAACATCGTTGGGGATTGTCGAACGACCATATTGAAGAGCGCGGTCGTCGTGAAGAGAATGCTCACGGCATTGGATTCGAGTGCCGCCGCGAATGATTCGGGAGACAACGCGATTTCTTTGGTGACGATGACGACGGCGGCGCCATTGAGCAAGGCCCCCCAAACCTCGAATGTCGCCGCATCGAATGAGCTGTTGGATGCTTGCGCAATACGATCTGCGGGTCGCACATCGACATAATTCGTTCCGCGCACGAGCCGCACGACATTGCGATGCGTTACGCAAACGCCTTTGGGGGCTCCCGTGGAACCCGAGGTATACATCACGTATGCGAGATTGTCAGGCCGTGGCCGCGTTGCGCTTGTCAACGACGTGAGGTCGGACTTCGCAAAAGGACTCGACTCGGAATCGATGACACACACGCGTGGATGCTGCGCGGACAACATGGCGGAATATTGATTTTCCGTCAGCACGATCGGCGTTCCCGTATCGTTCAACATATACGCCAAACGTTCTTTGGGATATTTCGGGTCGAGCGGTACATACGCACCACCCGCTTTGAGAATACCCAGCAGGGCCACGATCATTTCCAAAGAACGATCCACACATATCCCAACGAGTACATCCGGACCAACGCCCGACGAGCGCAAATCATCTGCCAAGCGATTTGCCCGTGCATCGAGTTCCGCATAGGTGATTTGCGTGTCGCCGGCGATGACCGCTATCGCTTCCGGCGCCCGCTCGACCTGTTCTTCGAATAACTCATGAATGCACTTGTGGGAGGGATAATCCGTGGTGGTGTCATTCCATTCGACGAGCAACTGCCGGCGTTCGGCCGGCGTGAGCATCTCGACTTCCGACAAACGATTTTCCGCAGATGCGACCATGGACGCCAGCACTTGGTTCAGGTGCCCGGCCAAACGCTGAATCGTGGTCGGTTCGAATAAATCGGCGGCGTATTCAATCGATCCGCGATACCCTCGTTCCTCACGAACCATCGCCAGTCCGAGGTCGAATTTATTCGTCCCTTCGACGTCGCCGCTCACGGCATCTCCCACCTGAATCACTTGCGCGCCGGCAAAACTCACGGGAAACCACGCACCGTGCTCCAAAACGAAACTCACGCGCAGCAATGGAGTCTCACCAGCCTCACCGCGACGCACGTGGGGGAGTGCTCCAAGCATGTCTTCGAGCGGCAAGCGCTCATGAGCCAATGCATCGAGCAACGAACGATGCAATTGACTGATATTCGCGCGCACCGACTGATCGGCGTGCATGGCAATGACGCCAATTGAGCCAACGCCTC
>CAYSYX010000586.1:0-3241 GCA_964435055.1 uncultured Polyangium sp.
GCTCGTGTGCCCGGACAATCTCACCGAGGTCGGTCGCCTCTTCGATGAACTCGTTGCACCACCGGCCGCGTGCGAAGCGTGCACGTGCGAAACATCCAAAGGCGAATGCTCGCAACCGCCTGAAAAGATCGAGATTCGTGCGGGGACTTGTGCGGAGAGTGGCGTACCGTTCTCCCCATTCGACGGGCCTCCGAATTGGAGCGGCACCTGTTCGAGCGAAGGAGGTTTGTCCGCGGGGGCGATGTGCGGAAACGAGCCGTGTGCGCAGTCCGTTTGGGCGTCGCCGCTGCCTCCACCGGCCGGTGACGCGTGCGCGACGTCGACATCGATTCCTTTGTTCACCAAAGAATTTGCCTGGAAGACCCGAGCCATCGCCTGCCAAGCCAAGACGCCATCCAATGCGTGTCTCTCGGAGACACAATACTGCGTGGCCGAACCGGGCCCGGAATGGCTTACGTGCGTGTATCAGAAGGGAATCCACGAGCTGAGCGACTGCCCCGACAAGTACAACGCGAGCGTGCACCGCTTGTACCCGGACGAACCGATCGACGACCGGGGATGCACGGAGTGTTCGTGTGGCGTGCCAGTGGGCAGTGCATGCATTGGCAATATGCGCCTCTACGAAGACGCATCGTGCTCAAAAGAAATTGCAAACATCAACGTTGGATCCATGGGGGAGGCGTGTACCAACATCATTCCCGCCGGGCGCGCACTCGGCGCCAAGCGCGTGACTGACTTGGCGTACCTTCCGGGCACGTGTGGACCGATCGGCGGCGAGCCTAAAGGCGCGGCGGCTGGCGATGCTGCACATGCGGTCACGTTCTGCTGCATGAAACCACCCCCGCCCAAGCCCTCGCAAACGATGCCGGGATAGCCAGGGCTTGTTCGCACAAAAATAAAAACAGCGCGTTACCCGAGCCGCCGCCTCACGTTGATTACCGTGAAGGCCGCGAGGTTTACCGTTCGCGGAGGGTTTGCATGCGCGCTCGTGCGTCTCGGAATAGGGTGGCGTGCGCATGCGAATCCTTCGGGGACGGCAACGACGCGGCATGACCCCACCCATTCCCTGGGCCGGCCGCGGCAATTCGCTTGGGCAAGCATGTAAAGGCCCGCGGCCGGCTCGGGGAACGGGCCTTTGCCGCTGGAGCCGACATTTTACGAGCGCGCGATTACATGGCTCGCGTCGCTTGGTCGATCGATGGCAATGGCTCTGCAAAGACCACGATTGTCCGATCATTATTTCGTTACCAGTTTCGTCGCCTGCCGTTGATTACCGCGATGCCGTGATGTTCATCGTTTGCGAAGGATTCGCCCATTCGGTGCATCAGGGCATTGTGGCCCTTAATTTCGAGGAGGATCGCGGACATGCCGGTACGAACCATTGTGCATCCATTTGCGCAGCAAATTGGTGAACGCGTGCGAGATGTACGACTGGAGCAAGGAAAATCGCTCGCCGATATGGAGATCGCGAGCGGCGTATCGAAGGGGCACTTGTCGAACATTGAGCGTGGACAAGTATTGGTGAATATCATTACTCTACGAAACATCGCGCAAGGGCTCGGAATGCAACTGGCGGAGCTTCTCGCGGGGGTGGAGGATCGTCACGTCGTAAATCGTACACGATGATGCAACTTCGTGTCGCATTGATTGAACCAAACCTTTTCATCATTGCTCTCAAATTGATGCCCATTCCGCCGCTCGATGGGTCCAAAGCTTGGTTATTGCCTGGTTTGCTGATTCTGCGACGGATGGACCGACAAAAGGCTCGAAAACGTCAGAATGCTCATCGGGATACAATCGAAAAGTGTCGTACGCTCGACGCGGCCGATGCGAGCCTCCAGAACGTGCAATCCGACGTTGACGAGATACTGCGAAGGGCGGCGGCCAATTCTCGAGATGAGACCGGGACGCGACGCAAATGAGGCCGCACGCTATCGACGTCGCGTGTTTGAATGGCTGCCGTCGGCGCGCCGATCACTCAGGTTTCGTGAGCTCTTTGCGCTCCGGTAGCAATGGCGTGCATTCGCCTTCCTTCCAGCGTTCGAGCCCGCGCATCATTACATCCAGATCGTTCGGCTCCGGATACGTCCATACTTTCTCGGCGCGCAGCCATTCGACCACGTGCAGACACTCGCGGCTGTACACAGCCAAATAGGCGACGTTGTCGGACGCACTGTGCTCAGGCTGCGCCAACTGCCGCATGGCGTCTGGCTGGGGCGGCCAGTGCGCTTGATCGACATCCCCCCAGGTCGCCCACCAAGCGCGGTCTTCCTCTTCGAACTGGATGACCATCGGATCGTCGGCGAGGAAGACGTTCCGGGCTCGCGCCGAGACGACGTGGAGGATCGTCCCGCAAACGCCTGCGGTTAGGCATGCTGGATCGTCCCGGTAGTGGTACCCCACGAGGAGATTGGTAAAACCATATTGGTAGCTCGTGTCCGCCGAATCGGCTTCGTCCGGGATCTCTGGCGTAGAATCTCGTTCCGCACGGAACCAGGCATCCAGGTCCCCGATGAGTTGCCGGGCCCAGGTCGATCCTGGTTGCTTTTTCTCGAAGATGGGCAAATACCGCTCGCACATATGGAAAGCCGCCCGGAACTGCAGCTCCTCGGGCAGCCCGTAGATGATTTGGAAGATATGCGGAATGAACGTATCCTTCAGCACTACCAACTCCTCATGCGTGCGCACGTTCTTCTTGGCCGCCACTTCCAGTCGATTCAAGAGATCCTGTCGTCGTGTGTCCATGCTTGGTCAGATTTCTGCAGAAAAAGCGCTCGTCGCGCCTGTGTAAACGGTTAATGGTATCGGACCAGGGGTTTTGGCTTTTGATGACCCTGCCGGTCGAGTCGTCGCAGCAGTTGCAGCCCATGATGCTCGCAATGTAGTCTTTTCCGCGCTTCACGTTCGTGTGGAACCCGCCCCGATCTTCGCAGGGCCCGCCGGTAGCCTCCGCTTTCTTCTTTTCCTTGCTTAGTCCCTGACCCCTGCTCGACACAATCTTGCTGAACGCGGCGTTCTCGCTCTCGTCCTTGTAGTGGCCGATCTTTGGATTGTCGCAGCGGATCAGTTTCGGCTCCTGCTGCTCGCATGTCTCCTTGGGAGGTGGCGGAGGCGGTGGTGGTGGCGGCGCCGGCGGTTGTTTGGGTTGAGCGGCCGTTGCAGGCACAGGCACTGGTGCTGCACCAACTTGCACGGCCTCGGCGGTCGCAAGCTCGTAGGCGGCGATGGCCCCTGCGGCGAG
>CAYSYX010000586.1:3251-5996 GCA_964435055.1 uncultured Polyangium sp.
AAATCCCGACCGCCACAAGATCAGCCGGACCAGGAGCAGGTGAATCCGCTTGCGACGTCACAAGCGCCGCGGCTCCTGCCCGGGTGATAATCCTCTGGAAGGCAGCTTCCGCTGCGGCGACAGCGGGTGGCGGCACGTCGGCCATGTACCTTTTCTCGGGAGCCGATAGTGCTCGGGCAAAGGGCACCCTTTCGACCCAGCCGATCTGCTCGGCACGCCTCATGAGTTCGTCGTAACCAAGCGTCTCGATGGCCATTTGGCCAAGCTTCGTCACGATGCGTTTGTCGCCGTCGATGAATTTCTCTGGATTGGGCCGTACCTTGATGGTTACTGGAACAACGATCGCATAAGCATCCACTTCGAGCATCAATTCACTCTCGACAATAGGTACACCAGGAATCGCTTCGATGAAACGGTTGAACGCATCTGCACTGTCACTCGCATGCTTGCGGCGAAATTGCAACGTTTCAACGCTCTCGTGGAAGGGCTCTTCGGCGATGGGCATATTGCGTAAGACATTCCGCATACACGCGCCAAAATCAGGAGCGGTATCAGGAATCCCGTCAATGGCTACGCCCACTTTGTACCCGTCTTCGTCGACCTCGATCGTCGAATGGAGCACGACTCGCCCGGCAGCCATTTGGTGACCATATTCCGCCACGCAATCTTTGGACTGTTCGACAGAGGCATTCGGAAGATTGGGGCGGCCCATCCCGCCGGCATTCTGGGTCTCTCGTACTGGGCCAAGACGACTCGAGCAGCCGTGCAACGCGAAGCCCGTGGCTACACACAAGCACAACACCGTCACTTTGCGCAAAGAATGATGCATCGTAAGCCTCTTTTTTCCTCGTTATGGTTTCTGCTTTCGATTGAGCCGTATAATTCAACGTGCTGCCATCAATCGGAAATACCCGAACGACATCGATTTCGTAACGGAACAATTACGAAATGACTTCAGAGCCGGAAAGTCGGATGCCAGAGCAATGGCATACCGGTCCCCTCAATGACGATCATTGGACCCCACTTGTAATGTGATGGTGAGACGAACCAGCGCGAGGATGGTGCGTACCGTCGTGCACGTCAACAATGTTGCAAGTGGGGTCGGACAGGTTATGTCAGGGTGATGACCAGGATCAGCGAATGTGCTACTTTTTGTGGGGTCTTGCGGGAAATGAACGGGGGGACTCGACAGATGCCGATTTATGTGTCTAGCGCGCATGAGGCACATGCGATGACGAGCGATTGGCATTGTGACAAACCATCGCTCAGAACGCCAAATGCACCGAGATCCTCGTCGCACCCGCTCACGAGAGAATCGACGACGCGCATCTCGGATTGAGTCGTGTCGGCGTCGTTGAAGTCGTTCCCAAACCAAGAAGTGACGGCATTGACGAATATCGCGGATGTATTGCGACATTCCGAAGCAACCGACGCTTACTTCCGGTGAAGACGGGCTCGGCAGGGGGCGGTGGTTCCGGGGGTAGCTCAGCCTTGGTCGGTTCCGCTGGAGGATTCACAGGCGCGGTAGCATTTGCCGCAGCGATACGCGCCTTTTGCGCTTCCCGCAATCGAACGAATTCCGCGGCAAATAGTCGAGCTTTCGTTTCCAACGCGGCTTTATCGTATTGTGGCGCTGGATCTACCTTTGCCGCAATGACCGGGGCAACCACGGGCTGCGCCGGTGTAACCCGCAACATAATCTGCCGGAGCAGCAGCTTGGCATGGTTCTGCAATGAAGCATTTCGCTCGAGCTCTGCTTGGACTCGGCCTTGCCAAACCAAATCCCGACTGGGGTTTTCCGCGGTGAGGGGCACGGCTTGAATGCAAGTGCGCCAAAACATCTTGGCCCAATATCGGAGAATGGGATCTCGCAGCGTGATGTGTGCCCGGAGATTCCACTCTGGATTCATGAGATCGTGTGTGATTCGCAGGATCGTTTCCCCTCGATCCGGCGGCAGAAGCAGCGCACCTGAAACGACCGCGCGCAATGCAACCGCCAGCTCCATCATGGGTTGCGAATTGATGCAAGCGGCAATCATGGCCAAGGTATCCGGAACAAGTGTCGAGTACACACGCTTGCGCTGCATGGTCGTATTCCCCGACGGCGATTGTACCGGATTGGATAAACCAGAAAGCAAGAAAAATCGACGGGATACGTGCGCGTTTATTTTACGTCCAAGTTTTACTTGACCGTGTCCTATAGACGGAATGAATGTCTCGACGGGTTATGGTCGACAACCGCGCGTGACAAAATGATCGAAAAGTGGATCGTTGAGGTGGACTACACGCGTGGCGCCCCTTGATTTTCCGGGGTCAATTTTGACGAATGCGAGAAATCCTAGGGATTTGTATACGATCGTGGGCCGCAAGCAAACCAGAATGACTATGCAATACGTGGGTGAATACACATGTCTGCGTCGTACCCGACAAACAGTACACACCGACGACGGAATTCGCGACAAGCTGGTCAATCGAATGCTTGGAAATGGGGCCATCCGAGGCGTTGAAATAATCGAAAAGTGGATCGATCCGGTGGCTGCCGTAAAATGTAAGCCTTGATTTTGCGTGTCGGAATTGGCGATGTACCACCAATGCCCGGCGAATTTGCGTTGCCGCGACCGGCTGATCCTAGTTTGGCCAGACAAGTTGCGAACGTCCCTGTGCCATCTTTTCCGTTCGGTATGCGTACAGCCGACACGCCTCAGGCATAACGCGCGTAGGCAATGAAAGAACACGCACAAATCG
>CAYSYX010000587.1:0-5975 GCA_964435055.1 uncultured Polyangium sp.
GGGCGATCCTCCGGCTCTTTGGAGAGCATCAGCGTCACGAGCGTGTCGAGTGCGTCGGGAACGTCCGCACGTCGATCCCGAAGATGCGGCGGGTCTTCAAATAGAATTTTCGCCAGAATCGCCGGCAAATGATTGGCGGCAAATGGAACCTGGCCCGTCAGGCATTCAAAGATCATCACGCCAAGGGAAAACACGTCGGCTCGAGCGTCCACCGCTTCCGCTCCGCGCGCTTGCTCGGGCGCCATGTACCCGGGCGTGCCCATCATGACGCCCGATTGCGTGACCCGCGTGGTCGCCGATTGTCGCGCCAGACCAAAGTCAATCACCATCGCCTGATCGATGCGACCATTGACGAGGTACACATTGCTCGGCTTGAGGTCGCGATGCACGACGCCGCGCGCGTGGGCAAACCCCAGCGCCCCGGCCACGAGAATGGCCAAAGACACTGTCTCGCCAAGCGAAAGAGGTCCCTGCGCCAATCGATCGGCCAGGTCGAGACCTTCGAGCCAATCCATGACGAGATACGCGTGACCTTCCGGCGTCGAACCATGCGCGACGTAACGAACGATGTGCGGGTGCTCCAGTTCCGCAAGGATCCGCGCTTCCCGAGCAAAACGAGCATCTGCGCCTTCGGCGAGAATTTTCACCGCTACGGGTCGTTTGGCGCGAAGATCGATCGCCTTCCACACTTGCCCCATTCCGCCGCTTCCTGCGAGTCTCTCGAGCTCAAAGCGTTCGGCAATCACGACCCCTTCGCGCATGCGCGAAGTATCGGCCGGACCGGACGACCACGTAAAGAGAATTCTTTCTTCGAAGGGCAAACGAATCCGTCTGCTCCTCATTTTTCGCAGCACATTCGACCGACAGCTGATACACTCGGTGCATGGCCCTGCCGCGTCGAATTCTTGGCGCTCAAAACAAAACGAAGGCGATCGGCGCAAGCGCGATATTGGCGCTCGGCGGAATGTCGTGTAACCGATCGACACCTCCCGCACCATCATCCACGTCCGGCGCCGCCATTGCGAATGCATTTGCGTCCGCGTCGGAGCCGCCGAAAAAACCGCCCGTAATCAAAGCAGAGGCCTCGGAGGTCGTGAAAGCGTTTGTCCCGTACGCGGTCACCCTACCGAACATCGCCAGACGCACTTTGTATACCTGGACGAAAACCGATCAAATCGAAGCGCTCGACAAAGACCCGACGCTCTTGACGCGCAGCGACTCGCCCGAATACGGCACGTCTTTTTTCGAACAGGTCCTCGACACTCGGGCCAAGAAAAACGATCCCATGGCGCGATTGTTACGTTCGGCGGCTTTTGCCAAACAACGTTATGCCTGGACGGCTCCGTTTGCCACACACAACGGCATCGACAAGGAATCCTACGGCGACGAACTGATCCGAATCGATCTGAAATCGGAAGCCTGGTTCGTCATCGTCAAAATGAGCTCGCCGGATATTTCCGTCGTGGACATGGAAAATAAACCCGTGCCGACCCGCGAAGCGCTCGCCCATCCGGAGCGACTTGCAGCGGCGTATTTCGTACAAGACAAACCCGCTACGGGTTATCGGGCGTCCACCGCGGGACCGAATGAGCGAATTGCATATCGCGAATACGTGGTCATCAACGAATCGATGATCGCCGAGTATTCAATCGGCACACCGGACATTCATCAAGAAGTGGACAAAGAACTCGCGGCGCTCGATACGCTGCTTCGTTATCTAAAGACAAACGAATTGAAGCTGAATCATTGGACGCAATGGATGATCGACGTCGCGACGGTGGAATGGACGAGCGAACCGGACGAGCAATCGGCCATCAAGACGTACGACGCGACGTTGGCGTTCGCCGATTACAATTATTTTCCGGAGGAGATCTACGTCGAGCGGCTCATCGAAGGTTTGCGCAAATTGCATCGGCGTGACAAACCCATCGTGCACGCACCCACGGTGCCTTTTGCAAAAGCTGCCGCGCAAAAAGACGGTCCCCCGCCGCGAGTCTGGAAACCCAGCCCGACGTTTTAGCGAACCACGACATCCCCGACGATGGTTTGTCCAAACATCGTACTTCCCAGCCAAACACCGTGCACGAAATACGTGCCCGTATCCGAATCCGGCAGGATGTCATGCGTGAACGCCCCGTCGTAAGGCACCAGCGTCAACGATTCAATTTGGGTATTTTGCAGCGATTCTCCAGGATGCAAATCCCACAAAAGCCGACCGTCCCCGATGGGATGCTCGCCGGACACGTCCATGACGAATCCGTCATTCAATCGAATTCGCGCCACGGAATGGTTTGTCACTCGTAAACGCTGCGTCGCGACAATACGCACGGCGGCGACACGACCATGGTCGACGCTCCAAACGTAATCGTTGGTCCTCAAATCTTCAATGGGCACTTCCCCGCGCGGCGTCGAGATGAAAGTCCCCGTCGCGACACAACGGCAACGCGAACACGGGCCCCCGTCGCCTCCACAAGCGCCGGAGACGACATCGGGCGGATCACCTTCGTGCGCAACCGGACCTCCAGGTTTGACGCATTTGCCATCGAGAAGGCAACGGCCCACGGGACAAGGTTTGCCCGTATTGTTTGTCGTGGTCGACCACGTCGGCGGTGGTGGCGGAGGCGTCGGGAGGGTTGCGGGAGGCACAACCACGGGCGGCGACGTCGCCGTCAATGAAGCGGCCGTCGGTTGCGTCGGCGTGGTGGGAACGAGAAAGGGCGAAGGAGGCGGAGGCGTCGGTTCCACCGCGGGGCCGGGCGCAATGAGTACGGGCTTCGCGGTCGGCTGCGCCGTTGCGGGTGTACCGACCGAAGCCTCGGCGCGCGTGGATTCCGGCGGCGCTTCCGGCTGAACCGACGGCGTCGGCGATTGGCTGCAAGAAGCGAGCGTGAGGCCGAGACAAACAACTGCGCAACGCATGCACCGATACTACCGCAGATGCAAGCGTTGGCCAATCAAATCTCGACCTCGTCGCCAAACGTGGTCAATGCACGCGCATGCCCGGTTTCGCCCCGCTGTCCGGCGAAAGCACGAACGATGAATCGCCGTCGCCGGCGGCCAAGATCATGCCTTCGCTGGTGCCGAACTTCATTTGCCGCGGCTTCAAATTGGCACACACGATGACGAGCCGCCCAATCAGCGATTTCGGATCGTAATGCGCTTTGATCCCGGCAAACACCTTGCGCGTGACGCCGCCTCCGAGGGATACCGTGAGGCCCAGCAGTTTCTTTGCTCCGGGCACTTCTTCCGCAGCAATGATCCGCGCCACACGCATGTCGACCTTGGTAAAATCTTCAATCGTGCATTCCGGAGCCAAAGGCTCCTTCGCCAAAGCATCGCCGGAATCTTCTTCGGTTTTGCCCGCACCGGCCGTCGCCGCATTGTCCGATTCGGCCGCCGCGCCGGATTTTCCTGCTTCGATCATTTTATTTACCGCGTCCATTTCCATTCGCTTCATCAAGTGTTCGTACTTCGCTACCGGCGTTCCCACGAGCGGCGTTTGCGCCAGTTCCCACCGGTCCATGGGGCAATTGAGCAGCGTACCGGAAGCCGCCGCCAGGTTTGGCAGGACAGGCTGCAAGTACAGCACGATTTGCCGATACAAATTCAGAGCCACCGAACAAGCCGCTTGAACTTCCGCTTCTTTGCCCGGTTGCTTCGCCAGCGCCCACGGCGCCGCCCGATCGACGAATTCATTTGCGCGATCCGCCAGCGCGATAATGACGCGAATCGCCCGAGCAAAGTCGAATGATGCGTACGCGTCGGCGATCTCCGCACCCGCTTTCGCCGCGGCGGCAAACAAGCCGCCATCGTCGGGGTACTCCGCCGCCAAACCCGTTTTCGCCACCATCCGCGACGAACGGCTGGCCAAATTGACGATCTTGTTCACGAGCTCGGAATTGACCTTCTGCACGAATTCTTCCAAGCTGAGGTCGAAATCTTCGACGCGTGAACCAAGCTTGCTCGCGTAATAATAACGCAGGTACGACGGATCGAGGTGATCGAGGTACGTGCGGGCGAGAATGAACGTCCCTTTGCTCTTGGACATTTTTTCGCCGTTCACGGTCAAGAAACCATGCACTTGAACACGGTTTGGCAAAGAAAACCCGGCGCTCTTGAGCATGGCGGGCCAGAAGAGCGTGTGGAAGTAGACGATGTCTTTGCCGATGACGTGCACGATGTCCGTTTCGTCGCTCCTCCACCACTTGTCGAAATTTTCGCCGTGTTCGGCACACCATTGCCGCGTCGTGCCGATGTATCCGATGGGTGCGTCGAACCAAACGTACCAATAATGCCCGGGCGCATCAGGGATCTCGAATCCGAAATAAGGCGCGGGTCGCGATACGTCCCAATCACGCAGAGGTTCGGACAAGAAATGCCCCGCGAGATAATTGGCCACTTCTTTGGGGACGTGCCCTTGAACCCATTCCGTCAAGAAGGGTCGATCGGGCTCGATTGAAACGAACAAATGCGCGGCGCTGCGAATTTCCGGCCGAGCGCCCGACAAAGTGCTTTTCGGATCCACCAAATCGGTCGCGGCATACGTCGATCCGCACTTGTCACAACTATCCCCGTATTGATCCGCGGCGCCGCACTTGGGACAGTTTCCCTTGACGAACCTATCCGCCAAAAACGTCCCCGCGACCGGATCGAAGAGCTGCGTGACATCCCGCTCGGCCACTCGACCGCCCGATCGAAGCGCAGCCCAGATTTCATGACAAACCTGACGCGTCGCCTCCGAGTTCGTGCTGCCGTAGTGGTCGAACACGACGCTGAACTCGGCAAAGTCACGCTGATGCGCGATGCTCATGTCTTTGATCACGTCCACTTCGGCGCGACCTTCATTACGTGCGCGGATCATGATCGACGTGCCATGCGTATCGTCGGCGCAGATGTAGATGGCCTTTCGGCCCGTCATCTTTTGATAACGAACGAAGATGTCCGTCATCGTGTACTCGAGCAGATGACCGAGGTGCAGATGGCCGTTGGCGTAGGGCAAAGCGCTGGTAACGAGGAGAGGCTTCATGGTCGGGGCGCACTGTGTACCAAAACGGGTGCGTTTGCCAAGAACTTCTGCACCGTCGTTCATTTTCATCGGCGATTTCAAGCAAACAATGCGGTTTTACCCCAATCCCACATCGGCCCGAATCGCCGCCGCCTTTTCCGCCCGGCCTGATTCCGATGAGAACCGTTGCTTCGTCGCGGGCACTTCGCGCGGTCAAAGATACCCGAGCCACCAAAGGTCGCGACGACGCCGTTTCAGTTCGGCAAACCATCGACAAAGCGGGTACAGAAGCACCACGACGAGCGCTGTGCCGGCATACACGACCGGCAGTCCGAAGAGCATTTCCTCGGGCATACCAAACTGTTGCAGGCTCGAGAGAGATTTTTGCACGCCGTATACGGACACGAAAAGCGCGATGGAACCGGCGTGAATCAGGTACAAGTGGAGCACGTAGTAAAAAAGCGGCGCCCGACCGAAAACGAGAAGAATGCGTTTGCCCGGGTAATCGTTTCGCTCCATCAAACCCAAAGCCACGAGCGCCGGTCCCAGCGTCATGAGCAAATAAGCAAGCGACGGCGGATATTTGGTGCAGTTGAGAAACGACAGAATCGTGTGGAGCGCCGAATCGTAATGCTCGCGAGGCAACGGATCGCCATAAACATTCAGCGCTCGAAGGACGACAAAGGCGAGCGTGCAGGCGGCACCCAGGCGTAAAAAACGCCGCCTTCGAGTTTCCGCATCGACGTCGACAAACGCGCCGAGGGCAAACCCGGCGGCCATCACGCCCACCCACGGAATGAGCGGATAGACGACGAACACGGCATGATCCGCGTCAAGCTTGAGCATTTTGGAGACGTGCAGGACGGACCAAAGAGGATTGTCCAAAGAAACCCCGTCGAATACATTGTGCAAGAGGACCATCGCCACGCCGAAAGCGCCGACGAAACGAATCGGCAAGCGCACGATCGCG
>CAYSYX010000588.1:0-5972 GCA_964435055.1 uncultured Polyangium sp.
ACAATTTCCAGCACGACCCGGCGTCGCCATACTTCTCTTGCGCTCGACATTCTTCGAATACCTGCGTCGACGTGGGACCTTTGGGGACTTGCGGCGGAGGAGGATTGCCGCCGCCGCACGCCGCGAGCGTCGATAAGGCCATCCATGAAAGAGCCGCCGAAATTGACGATTTTTTACCGTTGTCCACTGTCATTTCCTCATTCATTACCGACTCGATACCGCGCAACGGAAACCGATGTTCATTGATTTGAAATCTTGTTTTTTCGTCGTCCGCGTCGTCATCGTCACGTTGTCCGTTCGTTCGGTATGACAACCGCTACCGCGCACGATGTATTCGCCGCAATGTTCCCCCGCGGCGCACGATTCCGAAGACGTCCATTCCGCGACGTTGCCGTGCAGATCCTGAATCCCCAAACTCGTATTGCCTGACGCGAAAGACCCCACCGGAGCCGTTCCTTCATAACCATCGTCGCCGTCGAACGGAGTCCAGCGAATGCCGAGTTTTTGCGCAAAGTCGGCGCATTTTTTATCGCATACGTTCGCGTGTTGCGCGGTCATCTGTGTCGCTCCCCATGGGAAAACCCGTCCTTCGGTGCCTCGAGCGGCGTATTCCCATTCGGCCTCCGTCGGCAAGCGTTTGTCCACGGATCGACAATACGCTTCGGCTTGCGCCCACGTCACGCAATTGACCGGATGGTTGTTGCGATTGCTTTGCCCGCCATTACACAATTTGCTCCATTCCTGCTGGGTCGCCGCCGACGCTCCCGCCCATTCGATGTTCGACGCAGCTTTCGTGCATCCGCCCGAGGTTTCGCATTGACGATACGCTTCGACCGTGACTTCCGTCGTATCGATGAAAAATGTCGCAATCGTTTCGGTTTTTCCCGGTGCATCGCCCATCGTGAACGTCCCGCCGGGCACCTCCACCATGCCGGGACGAACCTTGATTTCCGCGGGAATCAACGGCGAAGACGCTGTTGCTTTCGGTGTCGAGGCCGCTTCGGCGGACGTACCGTTACCCTTGCTCGGATCTTCATGTTTGCTCGTCACCACGACCCCGATACCGATCAGTGCAGCGATACCCACGGCGGCGGCAATGCCCAATCCGAGTTTGCTCGACGCCGCCGGTTTGGTCTTTTCCCCGGATGGCGTAGTTGCCGTGGATTCCGAGCGAATCGTGGAGGAAACCGGTACGTCGGCACGAACGGTATTCGATCCCGTTTGTGCCGCTGCAGGTGTGGATTCGGCCGGATTCAATCCCGCAAACGGCATGGTCGCGCTATTTCCAATAAACGTCGCCGCATTCTCGGGCAAGGCGGTGAACGTCGCGCCGACGCCGAGATTGAGTGCACTTGGTCGAGCTTTGCCCTCCATGATTTCCGTCAACGCCTGCGACGCCTCTTTGGCGTCCGCAAAACGCGCTTCGGGCTGGCGGACGACGCACCGGTAAAACCAATCGTCGAATCCGGCCGGAAGAGCATCGGCGCGGCCATAATCGGCGGCACGTACGGACGCTGCGGGAATGGGGCCGCCCGAGACTTCCACGAAAATCTGTCCCGTTCCCGCATTGTCGTCATAAGCTGATTTCCAATAATGCTTGCCGACGAACAGGAAAAATGCCAAAAGCCCCATCGCCCAAACATCGGTGCGGCTGCTGATGACGGCATTGCGCATCATTTGCTCGGGCGCCATATACAACGGCGAACCGGCTTGAATCGTATTGTGCTGATTGTCCGAAACGATCTTCGCAATCCCGAAATCCAGCACTTTGACGATGAACGGCACGCCCACCAGGCGAGATTTGGCAAGAAAAACGTTTTCCGGCTTGATGTCACGATGCACGACGCCCGATCCATGCGCCGCGATGAGCGCCGCGGAAAACTGCGACCAAATCAGCGCAATCGTGTCTTTGGCGAGCGGCGCGTTCTTTTCGACGAACTCGTTCAGCGCCAAACCGTCCAGCAGTTCCATCGCAATGTACGGAAGTCCAAGCCGACTGTCGACGCCGGTGTGGATGATCTGAACGACGTGGTCGCTCTCGACACTGGCGCTGATTCGCGCTTCACGTTCGAATCTTTCGCGTAGCGCCGGGTTCGCGGTCAAACCCAAGTGCATCAGCTTGACCGCGCGGAGCATGTTCAAACTGCGCTGCTTTGCGACGAAGACCGAGCCCATTCCCCCGGAAGCCAACGGTCGAACGATCTCGAAATCGTCCCCGATCAACGTTCCCGCCGCCAATCCCATCTCAGTCACAACGAATGCTCCCGGTGCTTTGCTTGCTGCCCGCCGAAACTACAACGACGGAATGCTTGGAATCAAGCCTCTCGAGCCGAAGGACGCGATAATCTGCATGCGTGCAGCTACGTTACGCATGATCGCCTGGATTTCCGGGCCTTCGATCGTTCCCGACGTGCAAAATTTGCGTCGCCGTGCGCGGAAGCATCCGTTTGACCCCACGAAAAAAAACATGTTGACGCGCGATGAGGGCTATGTTCGACGAACCGACAGAGAACAGCAACGACAAACCTGGCGCGTCGGTCGGTTTGCCGTTATGCTCGCGACGCGAAGCCATGGACCCTGCGCAATCCCCTGAACAAGTGCCCTATACCGACAATCGATCCATGTCGGGGAAAATTTTTGTGGTGGTCTTTTTGGCTATCGCCGTCTTTCTTGCGGGTTCAATCACGATCATGCGGCTGAACGTCCGTCCGAAATACGAAGCCGCAGTCGCGTCTTCCTCGGCAAAAGCCGCGGCGCTCGATGCCCAAAGGTTTGCCCCGACGGCATCCGCCAAACCGGCCGAACCCGCCAAGTAAACGCGGCGGCATAACGGCCGGCCGCAACGGTTCGTCTTGCCAGGTCGCCAAGCGGTCAGGAAAAACCTGCGCCGCGGTCCATATTTGAAGTGATGTGCGAATCGCGCGAGCGCTCGCATGGTTCGGCGAACGGAACGGTATCTCACGGAAACGAGCAGTTCGTTGCGAGTGTGATCGTCAAACCACGACCACCAATTTCCCGATGCTCGTTCGTCCGGCCAAATCTTCGTGCGCTGCGGCCGTTTGCTCCAGCGGATACGTTTTTCCTACAATGACCCGCACATCGCCTTTTTGCACCGCGTCCGCCAAATCCGCCAATGGCGGAGCGCATAACTCGCGCCGTTCGAGCAATGGCGTCATGTAATACCCCATCACCGACAGATTCTTGTTCATCAGTCCAATCGGCTCCACGGTCCCGCGCCGTTCACCACTGGCTGCGCCGAATACCACCATTCGGCCAAAAGGCGCCAAACAAGACAAACTCCGCTTGTACGAATCCGACCCGCCCAGCATTTCGAGGACGATATCGACGCCGCTCTTGACTTCCGTGCGCACCCGCGTCGCAAAATCATCCTGCCGATAATTCACCACCAAGTCCGCACCGAGCGAGCGCACGAATTCCATCTTCTGCTCGGAACCCACCGTTCCAATCACAAACGATGCGCCAAGTCGTTTGGCAAGTTGAACCGCCAGCGTTCCCACGCCGCCCGCGGCTGCATGCACCAAGACCTTTTCGCCTTTTTGCAATCGACCCATCAGCGTCAGCACGTGATACGCCGTGAGCCCTTGAATGGGCAATGCCGCGGCCGTCTCGAAGGACAAACCATTCGGAATCGGAAAAATACCTTTCGCCGGGACGCTCATGCGCTCCGCACACGCCGCTGCGCCGAGCGCCATCACGCGATCGCCCACGCGTACATGCGTCACGTCATCCGCGACCGCCGTCACGACGCCCGCTGCTTCCATGCCCGGAATTGCGGGAAACCTGGGTTGCACGAAGTAATGCCCCTTCGTGAACATCGTATCGGCATAATTGAGGCCGATGGCGCGGACATCCACGATGACATGGCCGGGCTTGATTTCCGGGTCCGGGGCGTCTTCGACGCGGAGAACTTCAGGGCCGCCGAGGGAATGAAATCGAATGGCTCGCATATCGTGCGCCCACGATACCCAAAGGACACGGGCGATTGCAAGCGTAATTGGCGCGTTGTTTGTTGGAAGCGTGGATTCGGCGAACGGCCGCGAGGTGAGGTTTGACCGCGACGATTACTTTGCGGCCGGCGGGTTTTTCTTTTGCAGTTCGGTCAGCTTGGCGCCTACGCCTTCGATTTTCTTGGTCGTTTCGTCGATGGACGCCTGGGCTTTGTCAATCTTGGCTTGCGCTTCGGCCAGTTTGTCTTTGTCTTTTTCTTTGTCTTTTTCGAGGACCTTGAGCGCGACTTCGGCTTCTTCTTTTTGCTTCTTGTAATGCGCCAAGAATTTCGTCAACACGACGCGCATGTTGAAGTACGCATCGGGTTTGTCCGGTTTAACCGCGACGATTTTTTCATAATATTCGTAAGCTTTATCGAGTTCCGCGGGGACGGCGGGCGCTTTCATGTCTCGAGCGCCTCCGCGTTGTGCATGCATTTCACCGATCCACGCCATCGACTCATCATCGGTGGGCAGAACTTTGAGCGCTTCCAAATACACGGCCTCGGCTTTCTCGAAATTAGGCTTTTGCCGCCAAAGGTCCGCGCCAAACCGAATCAATTTGGCTTTTTCCGCCGGTTCGGTCTTCGTCGCCGCCCATTTCATCAGCGTATCGACCGCCCCTTCGGTATCTCCCGCTTGCTGATGACTGTACGCTTTCGTCTCCCAAACTTTTTCTTGCTTGGGATCGGCTTCCAGCGACTTGCCGTATTCTTCTGCCGCCTCCTTCCATTCGTTCGCCACGCGGTGTTTGTCCCCGGCCATGAGGTGCGCTTTGGCCGGACTCGGAGGCTCTTCTTTGCATGCCGGCAACGCGGTCACGAGCGCGAAAGCCCCCACCAACCCCAAAGCTTTGACATACGTGTTCATCTGCGACAGACTCCCGTCGGACCAACGGTCCGAACTGGGATGGCTCGTACACCCGCTACGCGGCGAACACAAGAGGTTTCTCCGGGCGAGTTTTCGGCACCCCGTTTGCTCCTCGACGCATCGTTGCCAAACCTCCAACACCATACCAACGAGCTCAGGTGACCACGAGATGAGACGCAAACGTGACGGACGGAATGATGCGATCGCGTTGCGGATGCTCATTCGTCCGCCGGTGGGCATACGTCGATTTCTTCGGGATTTGATCCGCGAAATGACCAAAGACGACGTGCTCAACGGCGCCGCGGTGCTCGCGTATTATTCGATGCTCTCCATTTTCCCTCTCGCCATTTTGCTCTTGAGCTTGCTGCCGTATTTGCCCATTCCCAATCTGCGCGAAACCATTCTCGCTTTTTTGCGCCAAGCCATGCCGACCCAAGCGGCCGAGCTCTTTACATCGACCGTGACGAACGTCGTCTCCGAGCGTCGAGGCGGACTTTTGTCGTTCGGCATTTTGGGAACGTTATGGGCGGCGTCTACGGGATTGCAGGTCATCATGGAATTGCTCCATGCCACCTACGACGGACCGGATAAGCGTCCTTATTGGAAGCGTCGAGCCATCGCCGTGGGTCTCGTTTTCGCCGAGGGCATTTTGGTCATCGGCGCGTTTGCCCTCGTCATTGCCGGCGATTGGCTCCATGACCGATTGTTGATCGCTGCCGGCGACGGCGCATTTTTGTTATGGGTTTTCCCGCCGCTGCGCTGGTTGACCATCTTCGGCCTCATACTCATGGCCATGTCATTGCTTTATTATTTCGGGCCGAACGTTCGCCTGCGATATCGGGTCATCACCCCCGGAGGTGTCGTCGCGGCGGTGCTTTTTGTTGTTTCGTCGCTGCTTTTCCGGACCTATGTCGCGCATTTCGGTTCGTACGAAGCCACCTACGGAAGCCTCGGTGCAGCCATTGTCTTGATGTTGTGGCTTTATGTCGGTGGTCTCGTCATTCTCATCGGTGCCGAAGTGAACGGCTTGCTCGAAGGATATGCCCGCGCGGACAAACCGGCCCCGAAGCCAAAAGCTCCGGCGCAGCCATGATG
>CAYSYX010000589.1:0-5968 GCA_964435055.1 uncultured Polyangium sp.
GGCGTAAATGGGCAATCGATTCTCCGACCGCCCCCTGGGCCATGAACACATCGCCCAAAGCCGCGTGGGCCGATGACGACATGGGATCCATCGTGAGCGCCATTTGGGCATTTTTTTGAGCGTCGCCGATACGCCCCACGGCCGCCTGACAAATCGCCAGGTTCGCGAATGCCGTCGGATTGCGAATTCCCGCCGCGACCGCTTTCTCCAGCAGCTCGATGGCCCGCGCAGCCTCGCCGCGTTCGAATGCAATCAGCCCGGCGAGATGCGTGGCATGCGCTGCGGTTCGTCCCGGCACCTGAAGCAATCGATCGCAGACTTCGGCCGCTTCCTCGAGACGTCGAAGGCGATAGAGTTCCGCTGCGTGCTCAATCGAATGCAGGGCGGGCTGAGTCATCGTGGAACCGAATTATCGTACTTTGCCCGCAAGAGCAACTTTTACGCCGATGCGTCGAGCAAAAATGGCAAAATGGTCGCGACCATGCGATCCGGCGAATCCACGTGCGTAAAGTGACTCGTGCCGTCAATCCAAACAAGCTGCGACGTCGGAGCCAAACGATGCAACGTATCACCCACGCGCGGCGGCACGAGGGGATCCTGCCGGGCATAAACGAAGAGCGTCGGCGTCTGCAATCCGCTCGTCTCGAGTCGCGCGACGAATTCAGCGAATCCTGCGGGGTGCATCGTTTCCCGCAAATACTTCAAAAAGCAATGCATCCCTTCGGCCGTGGCCAACGGTTGACCGAATGCATCCAGCTCTTCAATCGATTTCAACGTTTCGTCGTAATAATGCACATTCCGAAAAATCCATCTCCGCACGTCACGTTGCACGACGAATCGTAGTCCTTTGCGCACCAGACTCTGTGATAACAACACCTTCAGCGCCTTGAAGCGCGGATCGGGAATGCCCGGCGCGTGATTGACTACGAGACGCGAAATCGCTTCGGGATCGGAGAGCGCGAGGTGCATCGAAATGAACCCGCCGAGCGAATTGCCCAAAACGGCGCACCCGCGAAGGCCCATTTCACGCTGAAACTCGCTCAGAAAAACCCCCAGGTTCGCGGCGGAAAACAACGGCGCCGCAGGTTTGTCGGATTGACCCGCGCCCGGAAGATCGAGCGCAAATACCTGAAAGTGCTGCGCCAAAGGCTCGAGGATGTACCGAAACGAATAACTCGACGTCATCAAGCCGTGGACCAGCAAAAGCGGAGGCCCGGATCCGAGCACGCGCACGTGCACACGCACATTGCCCATCACGCGCGACGTGACCCGCACATCACGCGCCTGCGCGCGATCATACGCGTGGGGAATTCGAGGTTTGGCGGGAACGTCCGCGTAGTTCATCCGCTGAAAAGGTCGCAATTTCATGAAGACAATTTCTGCTCGGCCTTTTGGACGAGCGCCTCGATATCGTCGATGGAAGGAAGCACGGCTCGCTCGACGATGATGGTCATCGTCCCCGGGCCTCGTTCGATACGGACATCGCCTTCGGGCGCGTGTGGTGCAAGCTCCGCCGCCCATTCACGATCCGCCGCGGCTTGACGCCACGCTTCGAGGCCGAAGCGGTCGCGAATCCACCGGGACAAACGCGCCAAACTCGACGACGGCGGTGCATCGTGCTCGTGCTCGGGTTCGTCCGCGTTGATCTGCACCAGGAGCTGCGTGAGGTCTTTGCGCGGCCGAAGGCGCACGTAGGCAAACCCGCCGCGCAGGGGCAATCGGACACCCAAACCATCGGGATCCCGAGCCAATTGCATCGGAGCGTGGCGATAGGTTGTTCCCGACCAACTGGTCGACAAGCGCAGAATGAGAACCGTCGCCGCTTCGACGAGTGCCGGATCAGGTTCGTCCGAGATGACCGGGGCAATCGGCGTGGCCACTCGAACAGCGTTCAACCCGGGCACATCGGGCTCACCGCTGCGCATCGTAATTCGCCGACTTTTCGGAGCATCCTGCGGCGAGTGATCACTCGCGGGAGGTTCGTCCGGTGCAGGTACGACCATGTCTCCCGTTTCTGCTTCGCGCATCCAAATCGCTCCGTACCACCACGCGGCGATCCACTTGCCATCGGGCATGAACGCGAGCGGCCCCGGACTGGCGGTCCACAAGGGACGGCCCAAGGCGCGACTGAAAATTTGCGTCGTGCCATTTCGCCCGCGAGCCACGACGAGAGCATCGTCCGGGGAAAACCACAGAGCTTCGATCCCGCGCAAAAGGCGGCGTCCGTAACGAACGCTGAGGTGAATGGAGACGTCGCCCGACTCGGGCGAGAACACACGCACGTTGCAGTTCTCGTTCGCCGCCGCGACAAGACCATTGGGCGAAAATGCCACCGCCATGTCGGTGTCGTGAACGCCTTCCAAATGCCGCGCCGTGAATGTCTCCAGCGACCAAATGACGACGGGCGTTACGCCTGTCGACGCTGCAAGCCATTTACCGTCGGGACTGAAAGACAAACTCCGCAACGAACGGCCGTGGGGCAAGTCGAGCACGCGTTCGAGTTGCCCGTCGTCGGCCCGCAGAAGGAGCACCGCCGTGGTGACGCGATCCGCCGCCGCGGCGATCCACCGTCCGTCAGGAGAAACCGCGATCGGTGCCTCGCCAAACCATGGCTCCGGGGACAAACACCGGCCGGTCACGACGTCCCACACGCGGATGGAACGACGCGCTTCGTCTTCTCCCGTCCGCGATGAATCGCGCGTCGAATCCCGAACCGAGTCGCGGCTCGAATCACGCGAAGAATCCCGAGCCGAATCGCGCAGGGGTTCGCGGCTCGAACCAACATCACGGCTCGAAGCAACGTCGCGATTCGGATCCGTCGACGGCGCTTCACTGCCGGGTGAAGACGGTGACGAGGTTGGTCCGGACGAAGGAATGTCCGGTCCCGAACGACTTGGAGGTGCGCGTCGAGGTTCGGACCACGCGGTGACGAGACGAACTCCACCGGGCAAAAACGCGAGCGCCGTAGCGGTCACTCCGAACCGGAACAACACGAGCCCGACGCGCATGTCGTACACGACAACCCGTCCCATCGACGCGGCGGCCGCGGCCATTCGTTTCCCATCCGGCGCGATGGCGATCGCGGTGGCTTCTTGCGAAAGGGGAAACTGCCGCGGAATCGGGCGAATCACGTGGGCAAGTCCTAACGTCGTCCTCGGGTTTGGCGCGTCGATCGCCGCCGGCGACTCGAGCACCAAATGTTCAACCTGGTGCGCAAGGAAGCGCTTCGTGACTGCCACGCTTCATGGGTCTCGAGCCGAGACGCTCAAGCTACCGAACTTTTCTATCCTGGCAAACCACAAATTTTTCGCGCATCGAAGGCTGCCCACGCCTGCCCGAAAGCGTCGAACAACTATCGTTTACGCTTTTTCGAGCCTGTTCGAGCGACACGATTCGACGTCGTCGTGCTCTTCGGATGGAAGTACGCTTCGAGCATATCGCGCCCGACAACGTTTGCCTTGGTACGCCAACTGATGTCGTTCGCGAGCATCACGGCGACGGCGATCTGGGGTTTGTCCGCGGGGGCAAACGAGGCAAACCACGAGAACATCCGCGTTGGATGCCCACCGATCAACGTGCCTGTTTTCGCGGCGACGGCCATGCCCGGGAGCGCTCGAGTTCCGTCGGCATGACGAAATGCTTTCACGCACGTGCCGCGTTTCGTGGTCACTTGCAACATGCGGTTGAGCGTGCGGGCGATCGTCGGACGGATGGCCTGACGACCGGGATGCCGCTGCACCGGACCTCCGGGATCCTGCAAAACGAAGCTGATCCGTTCACCTTGGTTGGCAATCGTCTGCATGGCGAAGAGCGCGCCGAGCGGCGAGAGTTTGCCATTCCAGAACCCTGCCGCAGCGCGGGCCATGCCAAACGGGTCGTTGGGAATCTCCACGCGTCCACCCGTCACCGGAACATCGATGGGAATTTCTCCGGCAAACCCGATATTTTCCGCCATTCGCCGCAAATCACCGGGATCGAGGTGCTTCTTGGCCATGCGGGCAAACACCATGTTGACGCTCTTGCCAAGTGCCTCGCCAAACTCGATGCACGTTCCGCCACCATGCTCGAGGTCCGCGGGACGAATGTCGTGTTCGCCGCCGCTGTAACAAACGTTCGTGCTTTCATTGGCATATCCGCCTTCGAGCAGTGTCGCCGCCGTCACGACCTTGAACAAACTTGCGCTCGGCGCATAAGGTTCGGACACGAAATCGCGCCCGCCGCGACTGGCCCACGCGAGAATGCGTCCCGTGCGCACATCGGAGGCGACGATCGCGCCTTCGGGAGCGCCCGAATTGGCGAGCAACCGTTCGGCAGCTCGTTGCAAATGCGGATCAAGCGTGAGTTTGACGGGTTTGCCCGGAGCACCGACGCTTCCGTACACCGCGTTGTCGGTCACGCGAACTTGGTGGAGTCCCGCCGCTTCGGCATCGTTTGTCGATGCAAACACGAGCGAAACGGACAGGAGCGCGGAGCGGAGAAAAGAGCGGAGTGAAATCACCACGACGACCAATGCCTGGAGCCGCGGACGAGGGCCAAATTTTCACCCGACATTCGTCGCAAACAAGCATCAAATCGGCACGCACATACCCGGTTCGTCCGGCAGGAAGCAGTCATAGTTGCACGGACAAACACCTTCACCTTCGCATTTCATGTTCGGCCCGCACTCGACATCCGACCAACACTTGCCCGGCACCGGGGTTTTGCAGACATTGTTTACGCAGGGGACAAACACCTCGTCGCCGCAATCGATATCCTGGATGCAGCAACCGGGGACCTTGGTGCAACCGTATTGATTGCCCGTATCGTCGCAAGCACACGAGCAAGCGCCGATTTGCTGCATTCCCGCAGGCGCACCATTGCACGTCCCGCAAACAATCGCTTCGCAAGCGCCGATGCAAGCCGCCTCCGGTTTACACACCCAGTCGTCGAGACAGATTTCACAAGCCAAAGGAGCTCCAAGGCATGAACTCGGAGGACAATCTTTGACCGGAACGGTGCCGACAGGACAAACCCAGGTGTCGCCTACGCAAATCGCGGGCTCGAAGGCGTCCGAACCGCAACCATAGATGCATTCGCCAATCTGCGGAGCGCCGGCGCATCCGCCTCCTCCGCCCCCTTCGCCCCCCGCGCCGCCGCTTCCTCCACTGCTGGGACGAACGATTTCAATCGAACTGCTGCAAGCGCCGAACGAGACCGCGCTCACCCCGAATACGAAGGTCAAGAAGAAAGCTCGAGCGTTCATGAGGCCAGGTTATCACGACGATCCTCGGCATGTCGCGTTTCCCGCTGCGCACTTTGGCGCATTTTTGCTTCGACAAACAGGCGAACCGCCCAATACAGGCCGAGTGGAGGCGCGACGAAATAAAGAAATGCTCGGGCCACGACGTAAAATGTGATGAGCATCAGGGGGCCTTGGGATCGGTGACCAATGACATTCAGCGTATCGACATCAAAAAGAACATACCCGGCGCCTTCATGAAGAATGATCGCAATGATCACCGCCAGGAGAAAACCCGGCAATGGTTTGGGCAGTCGTTTCATGTCCGCCTCGCCGTGAGCATCGCGAAAAGCAACGCATCGCCGAGCATTCCGCCGGCCCCGAAACGAGCTTCGTCACCCTTCGAGAAGGGCAAACCCGCCAGGTGCGTCGAGCGGTACAAGAGGGTAAAACCATCACGATCTCCATTCATGCGCGCAGCGCCCAGGCCAAACCCCGTGCCACCCACCGAAGCGCCCCAAAGCATCGGCCCGGCATTGCCGTCACCACGACCGGCAAACCCCGGCGCATATTCGCGAATTCCTCCAAAACCGGCCACGACGATAAAACCGTTTCGCGACAGCGCCGCATACAATCGCCCGGAGAGTTCCGGATGGGCAAACCCCAACGCGTAGGATGAAACGGCGGTCCCCGAACCTCGCGGCGCATCCACGGGCTTGCATGTTCCCGTGCGAACGCGCTGATACAAAT
>CAYSYX010000590.1:0-5937 GCA_964435055.1 uncultured Polyangium sp.
CCTCTGTTCCATGGGCAACGCATGCGTATGCGGGCCATTGCGCAAGCGTTGCGCGAGATTTGGCTCGGCGACATCGGTCGGTATTACTTGGCCGGAGAAAGCCAAGCGGCGACGCGTCAAGCGTTACGAGGACTGTTCACGTTTGAACAAATGCTTGGCGATCTCGATCATGGAATTGCTTTTCATCCGTACGAAATTTTCAAACAGGTTCGTTCGCTCTTCATGGATGTGTCGATGTACGCGGGGCGGGATCCGCTGCTGGTCGACGTGTGGTACGTGCATGAAGAGTTCGGCGAGGCGCTGAATAAGTTCCTGGTCAAACTCGAAGAGTACATCCAAGAGCCTCGTAATCCCCCGCCCTACGTGGCGTTTACGAAGACGGGCACGCGTTGGGAGTGTCCCTTGGCCCCCGATGCTCGCCGATCGCGCGATGTGTACTTGCTGGTGTATCGACCGCACGTATCGACCGTGGTGGACATCAGCGCCACGAAGCTGGCGAGCCCCACGCGGATTCAGACGCTGCACGAACGAGCGCTCTTGGGCATCCCGTGCAAACGCATGAAAAATCCGCCGTTTCATCATGACTTGTCGTCGAACGTCGACTGGTATCAACTCGAAGCCGGAGAGGAATGGGACTATGCGATTCGGGACCGCAAGGTCGTCATGTTCGATTCGGCCGACCTTGGGGGGTCGCAGTTGTTCCTGTATTACCGTCCCAGTTGATGTCGCGGTTCGGAAGATCGTGCCCCTCGGATCGTTCGTCAACGCGGGTATCGGTGCTCCCAAATGTTTTCGCTGAAATTTTGGCCATCGAAAATCATGCGGGTATATGCCTTGTGTCGGGGCTCGTTCCCGACTTGTGCAAATAGGCGCGCATGAAGCCACCCGACGCCACTTCCCTGCTGAAACTCGCCGGCGGCTCGATTGATCCGCGATGGCTCGCGGCGCTCGTCGTCGTCGTGCCGATCGTCGCGGTGTTGATCGTGTGGCTGCGCAAGCGTCAAGCCGATGCGAAGAAGGCGGCGGCAGCTCCACCCCCGACCACCGCGGCGGCCCTGGATCCCGAAGCGAAACGTCCGGCGCCGGCGATGCGCGAGGCTTGGAATGCGTTCGTCAAGGACCTACCGTCCAACTATCGCCGTTCGATCCTGAACTTCGAACACTTCGTCGTCTTGGGCGACGCCGTTCATGACAAACCGCGCGTCGCGGACGTCTACACGGACTGGAATCGTCTGGAAAAACAGTTTGTCCGTAGCAAACCGGACAACCAGGACTTGCCGCTGTTCATCGGTTCGCGCACCGTCTTGATGCTCCTGCCCGTCAAGGTGTTGGACATGAAGGACGAGGCTTGCAAGGATGCGTTGACCAAGCTGTGGAAGCCGCTTTACCAGCGCAAGACGCCCATGGTCGTCGTCCACATCAACGCGCAAAAGCTCGTCGACGGGCGTCTCGATGAAGTGCAGGAGATGGCGGAGAACATCCGGGCGAAGATCAATTTGCTCTCCTCGATCCGCGGCCAATCCATCGAAGTTCGCGTCTTGCTCAGCCGGCTCGATACGTTCCTCGCCAAGGACGATGCGGCCAAGGGATATTCGTCCAACGGTTACGACGACGTCGCCGAGTATTGCCTGGCGAACGGCATGGCGTTGCGGATGCGTTTGGCCGGAGGAACGACCGCCGACGTCGCGTGGTCGACGTGGGTCGAAACGATTCGCGGGCAACTGCCGCGCATGCTCGCGACCCTGAGCACCGATGCGTACGGGCGCGTGCTCAGGTTTTTGCGGGCATCCGAGCGATTGTTGACGCCTGTACGGCACTTCTGCGCAGCGTTGTTCAATCCGGACACGATGTTCCCGAATCCGCTGCGCGGTGAGTTATTCTTGGCGTCGACGCGGGTTGGTCTTGCCAATCCGTTTGCCCAAGGCGATCGCACCCCCGGCCCGGATCCTCGTCTGATGCATCAACTGATCGCCGCCGGTGCGGTCGGGGCGAGCCTCGCATTTCTTGGCGGGACGTTTCTGCATCAACAAAGCGAATGGATCGATGCCAATAAGGCGCTCGATCGGTATCGTCCCGACAATCCCATTCGCGAACGCGAGCAGGACGATCGCGAGCACATCATGGCGTTCACCCAAGAACGAACATCGGTGTTCGACACGTTTCCCGATTATTTCACCACGCCGCGTTTGAACATGCGGCAAGCGTTTTCGGCCAAGATCCGCGAATCTTTGTTGCTCCCGCTGCTCGAACGAGTGGTCGAGACGGGCAAAGCAACCCAAGACCACACGCCTTTGCCCCACGCGCGAAGTTTGTATGTTCTCGGTTTGATTCACAGTGACAAATCCGACCCGCTGGTGATCCTGAACGTAGCCGGAAAAGATCGAAATCCGCGTCTGGATTTGTGGAGCTCCATGACCGGGATCGAACCGGGTCTCATTACGGATTACCTCGCGAATACCGATATTGCTTATCGAACGCCGGTCGACGTGCGACTTCAGGGAGCGCCGGTCGACGAATATGATCGGGAAAAGGTTTGGCTGGATCTCATCAATGACATCGATGACGCGATGTACGCGAACAAAGAGGACTTCATCGTTCGCGCCATTGACGATTTGAAGCTGACGGAATTTCAAGAGCGCGCGGTAAAACTCGAACCTCACGTGCGGCGCCTCGAACACGCCGGCGTGACGCTGGACATTTTGCCCGCATTGGAGCACGCGGGGCGTGGCGGTCAACGAGCGGTCGATGCGGAACGAAGTTCCGACGAGGAAACCTCCACGGAAAAGAAGCTCTCGGATGGGTTGGTCCGGGCTTATGATGGGCCCTACAAGGAATTCCTCGAGAGTTATTCGGCGTTTCGTTCCGTCGACACGGACGAGCTCCGCGCGCTGCTGACGACGATCCTCGCGACGGCATCCAATGCCAACGATTCCCGAGGCTTGCTCATCAACCTCGTGGGACGACTCAAAGGTTTCGATCAATCGCGGCGCACGACGGACAATCCATGGCTCGTCTTGGCCATTGGTCGCGACGTGCGTATTTTCAACAAACATCATTGGTTGGCGAGCATGCGGGAGAGTCGCGTGCACAACCTGATTCGATCATTCATCACCAACGCTCCGGAGCGGGACATTTTTTTTGACGATCGCAATGAACCGCCGGCGGTTTTGTGGAACGCGGCGGGGCGTTCGTCGGCGGTATTCGAGGGGCGCGTGGCGATTGCCGGGCGCAATACGCGAGAAGCGTATGACCAGCACGTGCGCCGCCCGGTATTGGATTTGGCGTTGTTGTTCGATGGAGCCAACGTCAACCCGGACGATCGAGAATCGCTCAAACGGTTTGTCGATCAATCCGTCGATCGGTACGCGCGCGGCCTTCAGGCGAATATGATCGCGTTCATCAAGGGGTTCCACTTGTCGGTGTCGAATCCGGAAGAACTGCGGGTGGCATTGACTCAAATGAGCGCGGACACGGGCGGCACGAGCTTCGATGAATTCCTCGGGCTCGTCGATCGCAATACGCGTCTCAATGAAAAGAGCCCGAAAACAGGGCTCGTGGAACCGATGTTGCAATCGACCGTGGCGGCCATGGCCGATTTCAATGCTTGGCACGGGGTGGCGAGCCAAGATCAAGGCGCGCCGAAGATCATCGAATACAAGAAAATCCTCCAGCAGCTGCTCGTGGACTTGGGCGGCGCTGCGGACGGCGGAGGCGATGCGGCCGGCGCCGTGAAACCAGCGGCGATGAAGAGCGGCGAAGGCGATTCGAAGCGGACATCGCCGACGTTGGAATCGGAATTGACGCCGTCGGGACGCGTCTACCTGAGCTCGATTTTGGACGCCAAAGGTGCGTACAGCGGGCTGATTCGCAATTGGATTGCCGGGACGAACCTACCTCGCGAGCAACAATGGCCGTTCGTCTTACCGATCTCCCATGTCGAAACCACGGGGCGGCAGGACATCGAGAACACGGTCGAACGCGCGCTCAATCGCGAATTGATGCTGGAGCTTCAGCAGCTGGTCAATCGTTTTCCGTTCGACAAGAAGGCGCGCGAAGATGCGTCGCCGCAAGAATTGACGAAGCTGTTTCATCCCGACACGGGGCTCGTGTACGATTATTTCCGGCGTTATTTGGAACCATTGTCGGATTTCGGAGGTCCGGATGGGTTTCGGCGCAAACCGTCGGTCGGCGGGGTGCGCATTTCCAAGAGCATTTACGATTTTCTCAATGCGTCCGCGCTTTTGTCCGCTCGCCTCTGGGATGAAAAAGGCGAACCTCGTCCGCTGGAGTATTCGTTTGTCACGGTCCCCTTCGGCAAAGCCCCCAATGACGAGACCGCGCTCACGCTCGTGTATTTGAACGTCGGCAGTGGATCGCTCTTCAATTTCAATCAGCAACAATCGGGCAAAGTGTTGAGCCTCGAATGGGACAAGTCGGCGAGCTCCCAGGTCGGCGTGCAATTGACGAACACGGAGACGAAAGATAATCTGTTCCCGCAGCCCATCAATCGCAGCGGTTCGAACTTCAGCCTGCTCCGATTGCTCATGGCGGCGGAGCAGCCGCCTGCCGCGGTGAAAGAGCCGGCCACGGCGCAGCTGTATTCGTGGGATATCACGGTGCAGCAAAAACAATCGGTCCGAGTACAGTTCGTCCTGAAAAAGGATCCATGGGAGACCTTCACGTTGCGTCCTTATGTGCTCCAGCTGGTGAACCGATGAGGCCATTTGCAGCGACCCCCCTCGTGAGCTCGTGTCTCCTTGTTATGGCCTTGTGGACCACGGGCTGTGCGCAGACGAAGACGAACGTGTACGTCGAGGTGCCGCAAAACGTGAACGGCGGGGCTCCGATGCACATGATGGTGCGCGCGATCCCCGATGCGATTCAACAGGAAACCTACGAGGAAGCGGCCTCGTTGATGTTCATCAAGCCGCAAGACGATTCCGTCGTCCTCACGCAACCTGTTTTTCCGGGCGAACGTTTCTCCCTGGCGCTGCCGGACGTCGAGAAAAACGACGTCGTTTTGTATTTCTTTTTTACGCATCCGGATCCCAAGGATCGTTTTCGCGTTCCTTTACAAAAGCCGCTCCCGGCCGAGGTGTTCATCACGCTTGGGGAACAGGCGGTCGATCGCGTGCAAATGCGTCGGCGCTGAAGGGGAATACGCGATTGGCGACCGAATCCATTCCGAACCCCGACCCCGAACGCCTCGACTTGGACGCCGTCGTGCGGACGTTACGCTCGGGCAAAGCCACGACGGAATGGCTCGGAACGTTTCTTCCCGCCACCTACGCCGCACCGACGCGGTTTCGCCGAGCGCTCTACGCGTTCGTCGGGCGAAACCTCGGCACCTTGAAGAGCGTCCCGGACAAGGCGTACGACATCTATCACGACACGATCGCGATCCACACCGGGCGCAGTCGTCGCGCCTTCGTGGTGGCCTCCGAACGCGGCGACGCGGAAATCACGTTCGACAATCTGCACCAACGAGCGGCGAAGCTCGCGATGGCCTGGGCTCACCTGGGCCTCGAACCGGGCAAAGTCGTCGCGATCGTGTTGCCGCTCCACATCGACGCGCTCGTCGCCATCGCCGCCTGTTTACGCGTCGGCGCGGTGATCGCGTTGGTTTCACCCGACGGACCTTCCTTCGTCCGCAATCGCCTCGAACGCTTGGCGCCGGACTTTCTTGTCACCAACGACAAATTCGCCACGTGGTGCGAAGCGTTCGCGGACAAACGTCTCGCTTTCGCCCTGCCCGTCATTTCGGACACGACACCGCCATCGCATTCGTATCAACCGGACGAACCTGTTTTTCGCGTACTCTCTGCATTTGGAGAGGCGGACGCGGAGCCGATGGATGTGGACGCGGCGAGCGTGCACGAGGGGCTGCTCGTCTCGGGGTTTGTCGCGCTGACGCTGGAGCGGTCCGACGTATTGGCG
>CAYSYX010000591.1:0-5928 GCA_964435055.1 uncultured Polyangium sp.
GGTTGAAGCGGATCGTGTCGTAGCCCTGCTCCTCGGGCGACTCGATCTCGATCGTATCGGTTATCTCGGGCTTTCATTCGGGGGCGCGACGGCGTATGCGGCGCTTGCTGCGGACGCGCGATTCAAAGCGGCCGTCAATATGGATGGCGCGTATTTCGGTATTGCCGTGCAAGCTCGACCCACGCAACCTTATATGCTGATGAATGGGGATTTCGCAGGTTCTGATAAGCAGATCGAGCAGTCCGGGGCGACTCGAAAAGAGGTCGAAGCATTCATTGAAAAAGTGCAGGCGAATTGGGCGGCTTCGACGGCGGCGGGACAAGGAGCGCGGTATCGCGTGAAATTCGCCGGTGTGTCACACCTGGGTTTTTCGGACCTCGCGTTGATGATTCCGGCCGCCGGGGCGAACGGCATGCCCGTGTCCAAAGCGCATCGGTTGATCAACCAATATACGCTCGCGTTTTTTGATCAATACTTGAAAGGCCAATCGAGTCCGCTCCTCAATGGCCCGGCTCCCGATTCCGCGGTGACGTTGACCGCAGCTCCGGCGCCGCCGAAAACGCAATGAGGCGCCTGCCTTTTCTACACGACGCGGCCCTTCGTTTCAAGGATACGGCGAGCAATCGACTTGTTTGAACATGCTGCTTTCGGGGCAGCATGCAGCCACGGCGAATTTGGCGTCCAAAGCAATGCCGGCTGTTCCGCGCACGCATAACGCGACGTACGCATTCGCGCCCGGACCTTGCCAAGCGCAGGAAAAATTGCCGACGCTGTATTGCGCCAGGTTGCAAGAATGGCTGTTGCCCGTACATCCATCGGCATCCGAAACCGAGTTTGTCGGAATGTACGTCGGAGCGGCGACGTAGGCATTGCTGTTATCCGGAAGGCCGGGATAACTCCTTAATTCTTGCGCCGTGGGCAAACGCCAATCGTCAAAACCGTCCTGGACCAGATTATTGCAATGCCCGAGCGCTTGGCGATTGGTGATCGGACCCATGAAGGTCGAGGCCTTTTGCCAGGTCAAACACGTGGCTTTGTCGAGGAACGAAGCCATTCCTACGTCCTCCGTTCCGCTTCCCGGCGTGCAAGTCGCGCCGCCTCCGGAACCTCCCGTTCCCCCACCTCCGCCGCCCATTCCGGCGCTTCCGGTTGAGCTGGACGAACTTCCCCCGGTATCACCTCCGCTCGACGAACTGCTGCTCGTGGTGGATGTGCCGCCGGCGCCTCCGGTCGCTGAAGACGGTTCGCTCGAACATCCGGAAGCGACAAACCAGGCCGTCGCCGAAAATAGAATTGCGGTGCATCGAATCATGGTGGCGTACGCATATCATGATCGCGTGCACCAGGAAAAGCGTCCTTGTCGCAAACCTCGACGTTGGCGCGACAAGTAACAGCAGAACATCCGCCGAACAATCGTCGCCGACTCCAGCGCAGTTCCGATATGTCACGCATGGTAACGTTCTGTTACCATGTTCCACTGAAGCGGCGGTCTACCTTGACAAGCGTGCCCAGTGCGAATGGCCGCAAAAAAGGTACATTGATTCGGGCGAGATGACGCAGGGTTGGCGTGGTGGGTGCAATCGATGCGTTGAATCGATGCGCTGAATCGATGCGTTGGCTCCTGCGGCGAGAGCGAGCGGTCATAAGCTTCGCCGCTGGATCGTAGGAGTGATCCGAGAGGAAGAGGCGACAGCGATTCTCGGCATGGAACATGCTGATCGAAATTGTGACGAGCAAATGGTCGGACCATGTCGGCTCGATGGCATTGGGAGAACGTCATGAAAAACCTCGCGCGTTGTGCTTTTCTTGCTGCTTCGATGACATCTGTTCTTGGTGGTTGTAATTCAGAAGCGCTCCTTACGAGCGGCATGTTCCAGGCCGATTTGATGTCGGCCAACGACGGGACGACGAATTCGGTTACTGCGCCGCACCTGCTGGCGAACGTGAGCCGCGAGAGTGAGACCGTCGTTTTTACGCTTCCTGACGGGGCAACAACGAAGGTCGATATCAAGGCTTTGTCGGAGGATGAGTGGGGGGGCGGCTGCGCAACGATGATGGGTTCGCATGTGGTCCAGGAGGTGGTGCGCCTGACGCCGGGACCGATAACCCTTGCGGATTTGACGTTTTCGCAGCCCGTACTCGAGACGCAATGCAATTCAGTCACGCTCGAGCTTCATGAATATGGAGCATTCGATGAAACGAAATGGATTCTATTCCGGCAGGCGCAGTAATGGCACATGACATGGATTGCGAGTTTCACCGAGTATTACGAATTCGTGTGAATTTCCTGCGCCATTCATGCAAAGGGGCATTTGTGCGCAGTAAGTCCATTGCAATCAAAGCGGGGGATCAGTGGAAGAAATAGCCGCATCGGATAATACTGGACACTCGCGACGATTTCCGCCGCCGATGCTCGCGCGGCCACATCCGACGCAAATATGGGAATCGTCCGCCAACCCATCCCCTCGTGCACACTCATGAGCGACGCGACGCGCTGGCTCCACTGAAGTCTGCCACGCTTCTTTGAATGCCGCTCGAGCAGTGCGTTCGTCGCCGACGATGGACAACGTGGGGCGACCCGAAAAACACGCCGCGAAATCCGCTTGAATATCGGGTGCGGTTGTTTTTCCCAGAAACACGGCGAAGTCGTCCAGATCCGCAAAGGGTTGGTCGAGCGCTCGCGCATTCGCCACCGCATCCGCAATCGATTGGTTCGACATGGTTCGTATCATGTTGCGCCGCGCCAAACGCAATTTCATTTGCGCCAGAACGCGAGCATCCACAGGGTTTTGCGAAAAATGATCCAGCGCTTTTTTCAAGGCCGCCAACGAATACGCCAATTTCGACGTCTCGGCGACTCCCTCCACCCGCAGATACGCCGTGCCCCCTCGAAGAACGGTCGCCTTTGTGTACAGGGCGGAAGTCGAACCTTTTTCGCGTACGATTTGATGCACGCGATCGGCCAAAAGCGCCGCGTCGAGATCATGCCGAACTTCGGTCAAACCATTGTAGGCCGGCGGCAAAATACACCCAAACGTGATTTCAGCCTGCGTCGAGCCCGCACGATTCACCACAATCAGATGCGGTTCGGTCGAGGGTTTTTCCGCAGGCACGATTGCCGGAGCCGGGGACGACGTTTTGGATGATCTTCCCCATTCCCCCAGATATTCACGCGCAATCGGTTCCACGGTGCGTCGGTCGAATTCACCCGCGATGACAACCACGGCGTTGTTCGCGACATGCGTATCTCCCAGCCATTGCTCGACACGTTCGGGCGTGACTTTCGCCCATTGCGCCATCGTAATGGTTCGACCATACCTGCTGCCTCGAAAAAGCGATTCAAGAAGGGATGTTTCCGCAACGACTGCCGGTTGCCGGTCGAACTTCTCGAGAAACGGCATCTGAGATTTCTGAAACCTTTCCCACTGGTCTTCGATAACGCCGAGTTGCTTCCGCGTTTCTGCGACGAGGCCAAGCATGATATCCGCATTGCCCGATGCGCCGGTCATCGAATAACTCAGCGAGCCAAAACGGTCGTACTTTCGTCGATATCGTGCCCCGAACGCCGCGGGGTTTCCGTAGAAATTGTCAAACATATACGATGTATGTATACCTACATGGGCCGCACCAAGATCCTCGACTTCGGCATGATTGCTCTTGAGTCGCAGCTCGATCGTCACGACCGGCAAACCAGGACGCTCGGCAAAAATTAGCTCGAGACCATTTTCGAGTTTCATTGAAGCGTATTTACGTGCCCCAAGACCAGGCGAAAGCCGAGTCAACTCCTCTTCGGCGGCTGCAAGCGACAGCGGTTCACCGTCGTCATCGAGATCCGCATCAAAACCGATGGTCGTCGACGGCTCGGCTCCTTGAACACGCGGCAAAAATAGCGCCATGCGGGCGCGCTCTCGCGAAAGGTACGTCGTAAAAAACTCGACAACGTCCGCTTTTTCGAGCGACGTAATGTTTTCTCTCGTGCGCGAATATTCGAGAACATCCTGGGTTCGATGCGTGAGCAATGCGCGATGAAAGCCTCGCGAAAGGATGTCTTCCGCGTCGAGCACCGAGTTCACGATGGCCGCGTTCTTTTTCTCGACAAACTCCAGCTCTTTCGTGTATTCGTGCGCCGGTATTCCCGGTGGTTCAGTGAATTCAGCTATCCTGCGCAGAATGAGGTCGGCGCTCCGGTCCGGATGATCGCCATTCGTAAGCCGCGCGCGACAGAACAACACGCTCGCGTCCTCACCCGTAAAAAGTGACGTCTGCACAAGCCCGATATCGGAGTCTTCTTCGCTGATATCGCGCAATGCGCCGCCAATGATCAATTCTGCAACGTGGATCTTGGCTCGATTCAGTCCAATCGCCGGAGGCAGCGTCCAGCCAAGCCACAATTCAGGCGTTACGACGGCGGCTGGAGCTTTGACGAACGCCGGTGTAGGAGAATCGGGCGGGGGTTTGGGCGCAATGGTAGCGCGTGGCGCGTTGATCGATGCCGGCTTTTCCAAGAATTCTTTGGGCAACGATTGCAAAACTTGGTTTTCAATGCTCTCCAGCTCGATAGAACCCACGATTTGCAGCGTCATGTTGTCGGGTCGGTAATGTTGTTTGATAAATGTCGCCACATCGTCGGGCGTAAATGAAGAAAGACTGCCGTGCGTACCCGCAACCGGTCGTGCATAACGATGCCCTTTGGGGAATAACATTCCCTGCATGACGCCGAAAACGTCGCCGGAAAACGCAGTATCATCGTGCTGACGAAATTCATTTCGGACAACGTCCAATGCCGCGCCGAACTTTTCCACCGGAACGTGCCGAACTGCGTCGACCATGCGTAGCCCCTCGAGCTTCAACAAGGGCGCCAGCGATTGTTTGGGGCCGATTTCCGTGTAAACCGTTTCGTCGAAACTCGTGTATGCGTTCCATTCTGCACAACCGGCGCGTTCGAGCAAATTCACAAATTGCGTCTTACCCTCGGGCCGCGACGAAAATGCCGAATGTTCGACAAAATGCGCCAAACCTTCTTTGCCGAGAGGGTCCGCCGACGAACCCGCACCGACGACAAGCACAATCGCCACATTGGGCGTACGCGTGTCGCGCTCGGCAATCACCCGCAACCCTGACGGAAAGCGGCGCGTCCAAACGGGATATTCGAACTCGCGCATCGAAAACGCCTGGTGCGGCGTTATGGTCGTGCAACCCATCAGGCTCGCAAAAACCAACAACAACGACAACTGTGTGGCGTATCGAAAAACCCGAGAACACATCGGCGGCAAGGGTCCTCGTTTCCCATGCCCGCGTCAAGGCCTTTGGCGCGATGCGTTTTTCGCGCTCGATTGTCGTCGTTTCTCGCCAAACCGACGAACCTCATGCTCGGCTGGTCGCTACGAACCCGTTTGTCAAAATGATCATCACGGGAACAACAAATTCCCCTTGCATACGCCTCCAAGGTATGCTCGCCGGTCAAGACGAACGCTTGTCCTGCCAAGCTTCGAATTTGGTTTGTTGCGTGTGGAGGACGCACATACGGGGATGGTGACGGTGATTCAGCGATTCGATTCGGCATTGCGACTCACTTTCACACGTTGGTGCTCGATGGGGTTTATGTGAAAACCGAGAATGGCGAAGGGTTGCGATTGCCTCGTCCGAGCGAAGACGATGTGTACGAAGTTGCGAGGCGGACGGCGAAAAAGGTGCAGGCGGAGTTGGCGAAAAGGGGGCGAACATCGGACTGTGAATCCAAAGGCGACGTGGCAGGCGAGATAGAGCCAGCGCTCGGGGCATGTTATGAGTTTGCGCTCGCTTTTGCCGGCGCCTGTGGATACGTGTGTCCGCGCCATCGCCGAGACACCCATTACCGTGCGTCTACGGACAGGTAACGGCCGGCTCGACGAGGTTTTCACGACACCCTTGCGCGGGAGCGAACCGGCG
>CAYSYX010000592.1:0-3456 GCA_964435055.1 uncultured Polyangium sp.
CCGCGCTCGCCATCGCCGACGCCCGCGCCCACTTGTTGCTCACGCGCGCCGTACGTCGCGCGCAACGAGCGACGACGAAGCTCGAAGAAACCCTGGCGCGTAACGAAGCCGCGCTCGACATCGCGGAACGAGAACTCGGACGGGCACGTTCGTCCCGTGAAACTCGCTTCAAATATGAAGCAATCGTGGGCGAGAGCGAGAGCATGCGCTCGATGCTCAAGATCGTGGATCGCGTGACGCTCTCCAACGTGCCCGTGCTCATCCATGGTGAATCGGGCAGCGGCAAGGAACTGATCGCTCGGGCGATCCACTTCAACGGCCCGCGCGCCGGCAAGCCGTTCGTCAGTGAAAACTGCAGCGCGATTCCCGAGACGCTCTTGGAATCGACGCTCTTCGGGCACGTTCGTGGAGCCTTCACCGGCGCGGACAAACCTCGCCTGGGGCTTTTCGACGCTGCGGATCAAGGCACGTTGTTCCTCGATGAAGTCGGCGAGATGAGCTTACCGATGCAAGCAAAGCTCCTGCGCATCCTCGAAGACGGTCTCGTCCGACCCCTCGGAACGGAACGCTCACGCAAGGTCGACGTGCGAATCATCGCCGCCACACATCGCGACCTCGAAGCGATGGTTCGAGCTCGAACGTTCCGCGAAGATCTGCTGTATCGCCTCAACATCATCGTCGTGCAGATCCCCGCGCTGCGCGAACGCACCGATGACGTGCCGCTCATCGTCCAGCACCTGTTGACCAAGTACGATCGCCCCCACGTTCGCGTCACCCGCGCCGCGATGGATCGCCTCGCCTCATTCGCGTGGCCCGGCAATGTCCGCCAGCTCGAAAACGAGATCCGTCGCGCACTCGTTCTTTGTGACGACATGATCGATCGCGAGCATCTGTCGCCGGAGATCGCCAACCTGACGCCCAATGTGTCCGTGGATCTTGGACTCAATGTGCGTCCGCGTGTCGACGCCTTGGAAGTGCAACTCGTCCGCGAAGCGCTCGAGCGTACGCGTGGCAATCAAACGCAAGCCGCGAAGCTGCTCGGATTGTCCCGTTTCGGCCTGCAAAAGATGATGAAACGACTCAACGTCGGCGGCTGAAATTCAATTCGGCGCGAGCTTTCGCGCATCGACGATCAGCTTGTCGATGCCTTCATTCGTCGCTTCGTAGAAGCCGCGCACGAATCCCTTTCCATCAACCAAGACAAACCGCTCGCCGTGCACGATCTCGAACATCCCGGGCGTCGTTTCCTTCTTGCCCATCACCATCTTGAAGCCCTTCACCACAACCGGCTCGATGTCGGTGAGCTGTCCCGTGAGGAACACCCAACGCTTGGGATCGGCGCCGTACTTCTGCGCGTATCCGCGAAGCACTTCGGGCGTGTCCGTTTCCGGATCGACCGAGAACGTCACGAGGTGCAGCGCATCGCCGAGATCCTTCGTGCGTTCTTGCACCTCGGCCATGCGCTTCGTGAGCCGCGGACAAACACTGGGGCACGACGTGAAGACGAAGTTGGCAACGTAGGTTTTCCCGCGAAGGTTTTCTGCGCCAAACGCCTGCCCTTGGTCACTCGTCAGCTGATACGCAGGCAATTCGACGAGCACCGGCAGCGCGGACAAACGCTGGGCGAGCAGCATCCGCACGGCGAACAACGAAACGAACGCCAACACGATCACCACCCAAACCCACGGTTTCGGACGACCTCGGGTCGAAGTTTGAAGGGGCGTCGATTCGGAGGTTGAAGGTTCCGCTGCGCTGGACACGACGCGATGTGTATTCGCCGCGTCCGTGACCGTCAAGGCAACGAGCTTGCGGCGACCAGCCGAGGAGCAAGCTGATAGAGCATCAAGTACACGACGAAGCCCGTGATCGACACGTAAGCCCAGATGGGAAACGTGATGCGGGCGAACTTCCGATGCCTTTGGAACTCACCCTTTCGCGCGAGTCGAAAGGTCACGATCACGAGAGGAAACGCGACCATCGCCAGCAGCGTGTGCGACGACAAGATGAACAGGTAGATTGTCCGAACAAACCCGAGTTCGGGAAATCGATGTGTCCCGGTGAGCGCAACGCGCAGGAGGTACGTGACGAGAAAGATCGCGGAGATGACCACCGCGCCCTGCATTCGTCGCCGATGCATCTCGACGCGCTTGCGACGAATCGCAAACCACCCCGCGAAGAGCAGCAATCCGCTCGTCGCGTTCAACAAGGCATTCACAGGAGCGAGCAGGTTGCCGACATCAGAGGCGTTCATGCGGCTCCGTTCCTATCACGCAGGCAATGGGATGAAGTGCTCACGCGCCAATGACGAGCGCGATTTGAATGAGCATCAAGTACAGGATCGACAAGCCGAAGAGCCCTCGAGCCCAACGCACGTCCGCCGAAGCGCGCAAACCCATCAGACCGAATCCCAAGAACCCAAGGCCCAAGAGCAACGCCGCGCCGAAGTAAACCGGTCCCGCAACGCCCAACGGCACGACGATCAACGACACGATCAAGAGCGCCACGAGGTACCCGACGATGTGCCTGCGCGTGAGCTCTTCACCCCGTTCGGCAGGAAGAACCTTGAGCCCCGCGCGTTGATAATCCGCAGTACGGAACAACGCGATCGCGAGGAAATGCGGCACTTGCCACAAGAACAAGATCCCAAAGAGGGCGAGGCCGATGGCATCGATACGATCGGTGACGGTGGTCCAACCAAGCAATGGCGGAATGGCTCCGGGAACAGCGCCGATGAGCAAAGCCGTGGTCGTTTTTCGCTTGAGCGGTGTGTAGACCAAAACGTACGAAACCAAAGCAAATGCGCCGAGCGCGGTGGTCGTGACGTTCACGGCCAAACCCAAAATCAGCAGCGCAATCGCAGAAATCGCGATCCCAAACCACAAAGCAATGTTCGGGGACAAACGCCGCGCCGGCAGAGGCCGCGTCTTCGTCCGATCCATGAGCCCGTCCGAATCCCGCTCGATGTACATGTTGAGCGCATTCGCGCCGGAAACGACGAGAACCGTGCCGATGAGCGACAAGAGGACCGTCGTCATCCCGGCTTCGGACAAACCCGAAACTCGCGCGTGACGATTCGCGACGACGACGGCTCCAAGCATCGTCGCCACGACGATGAGCGTGACGCGAGGCTTGGTCAAAGCCACGAGATCACGAGCAATTGCCCCGATGGAACGTCCTTCCACGTGGTGACCAACGTCATCCGGATTCAAAGGCACCTCAACCACGGGTTCCAGCCGTACAGCCATGCGGGCCTCTCCATACCAAAACCAGCCCGCTTCGGCACGTATCTCGTGCCTTCATCCATGCGAACGGATTCGAATTCATGATGCTTTCAACGCCTCGAGCATGTTCTCGCGGCATTTCACGTCAAACCATGGGTCCGATCCGAGCAGCGGACAAGGGGACTCGAGCAGATCCACACGTGCGTCATTCTTTGGACGCGGGTGTGGCCTGACG
>CAYSYX010000592.1:3466-5927 GCA_964435055.1 uncultured Polyangium sp.
ATCCTGACCGGCGTCCATCGCCTGAACGCCGACTTCATCTCGTTTGATGGCCGCCCAAATGCCGCGATGATCTCGCGCGGCAAGAATCGTCGCCACCGCTGCGATCACCATCATCAAGGCACAAAGCGGAACGTCGGGCGATCCATGCGCCAGCAGCACCAAAGCGATCGCCCCGGAGAGCGCGGGCGTGAGTGTGGGCGTGGCCAATACGGCGATCGCCAAAGCCGGTGCGGCAAACGCAAAGAATGTCGCAACTGCTTTGGACACCAACGGTTCGGGACGCATGAGCAAAGCCCGCGAAGCTCGATCGAAAAGAATGCTCAACGAACCTGCGTCATCCGCAACTCCACCAAGCGCCAAACGCGTGGCGATCAACGCCGCGCCAAGCGCGATGATCGTCGCGGGACTCGACGGTTTGCGATTTCTGGACGAGACAAACCCCACGGCGACCGCCATGGCCAAACCGTCCAGCACCAAGCCTGCCGTCGAAAAACTCTGCGCAGCGAGTCGATAACCGTTCGGCACTTGGTCACGAGTCAGCAGTACGATCGCAATGACCCGAGCAACGGCGCCGAGCGCAACACCACCCACGACGAGCGATGCCGCTCGTGCGAATGGGATACGAATCGTGTTCCACGCGGCCACGAGCGCGAGAGCGGACGCCAAGCTCGCACTGATGAGAAGCGTTCCATCGGGCGTACGCGTAGCCATGGAAAGCAACGTCGCCAGAGTAACGAGGCCCCCGCAAGCGACGACGGCGAAACGGACAAACCCGGACACGGACGCACGGAGGATCGCGAGCACGAGGCCCAGCGAAACTATCGTGCCGAGAATGAGAAATCCCTGCGAAAGCGTGGAACCTACAAGCTCGAGACGTTCGGCGTGTTTGCCAAGACCAACCGCGAGGCCACGAAACGACGTTCCCAGGGCCCGACCAAGCAACACCACCAAAACCGCAACAATCGCAATTGGCCGGACGAACGTGAGCGCCGCGGCATCGTCCGACGGATCGGAGTTCGGTCCTTCCGAGGACTCTTCGGAGTCTCGTGTGGGCACAGCTTCTGACGTTTTCTTCATCTTCAGCGAGGAGCTATCGGCAACAGCGGCGACGTTCGCTGTTCGTCGGATGGAACTGGTCCAATCGGCGGAACGGGAGCGATCGGCGGCGGTCCGGATTTCGGTGCCGGCAAGATATACGGATACGCGTTGCGCGTGCTGCAAGCATCGTACGGGTCGCGATGAAACTCCCAGTGCAAATAGACTTTTCCGTCATGGGAGACGATCGCGTCCGGCGCTTTTCCAAACGGAGATGCACGGCTGAGCGAGTTCAGCGCGACGATGTCGAACGCCGTCATGCCACTCGGCTTCGTCACGCCCATACGCACCACCTTGCCCTCGTCTTTGCTCAGGACGATCTCGAGGTGCGTGACGAGGTTTTGATTAAACGAATGCCCCTCGGGCAAACGATCGAGTGACGACAAAAACTCTTCCGCGAAGATCGGATGCAGACGGTTGTGAATGGTGTTGAGGTACGTCGCAAACGCCGATTGCGCGGTGTTCAAAGCCGTTTGATTGCCGATCTTCACCGTCGGTTCGTAGTTCTCGATCGCCGCTTTGTACGTGCCAAACGTGCCCTTTTCCCACTTGCCGCGATGAGCACTTCGTCGCGCCGCACCATCCGCAGCGCGTTCTTGCGCGAGTTTGTCTTTCCCAATGACCGCTTCGAAACCGGGCATGGTGAGGTTCAAGTTGGGGGCACCGGGTTCGCCCGGAGCACCAAGACCAACCGAGCCGACTTTCACGGGACTTTCAAAGGCTCCCCCAGCCTTCTTTTTCTTGGGTTTGGCGCCCGGCCCATCACCGCCCGGGTTTGCCGGGTCCATCGTAAAACCGCCCGATCCCGGAGCCGCAGCGACGACATCGGGTGACGGTGCCCCACCGCCCCCGGCGCTTCCCAGAACCTGCCCCGGAGATGAGTTTGTCGCGGCACTCGATTGTCCCGGCGAACCCGCTCCGGGATTGCCCGACGGCAACGACGCTCGCGCAGCCGGTGGCGCCGGCGGCTTGAACGGTTGATGGTGCTCGGCACTCTCGCTGCGCGTCGCCGACTCACCCGGAGCATTACGCGAACCAGGTTTGTCCTCGCTCTGCGCGACATCTTCGTGATCGTGGTTTCCGTCGCCCGTGGAAGCGGGTTTTTGCATCGCTCCCATCGCCGGTTTTTCGTGGTCCTGATCGTGCGATCGAATCCGCGCGACCGTCTCTTCCTTCACGTGATTCGCTTGATCCGCGATGCGACTCGCCGTGGGGTTGTCCTTCTGATCCGGCGTGACGTGTTGCCGCACGGCAATACGTTTGTCCGGAACGACCGGTGGCGGCGGCGGTGGCGGATCCGCCGACGCAACAGCCGGAGGTGGCGGCGGCGGTGGCGGCGGCGGTGGCGGTGGCGGAGGTGGCGGCG
>CAYSYX010000593.1:0-5907 GCA_964435055.1 uncultured Polyangium sp.
GGAATGAAAGTCTCCCTATGTTTTCATACGGGCGTTCGTCTTTTTTTGGGGTTTATAACCAGCGAGCGAGGACGACATAGACAAATTACTCGCGCTGGGCTTACGTCGTCGGTTGTCCTTCTCCATGCTGAGGGTCGAGCAAGCCACAATGCGGGATGCTCGGGAGGGCAAACCATGGAAACGGCTAAGGTAGTGGAAAAACTCAACGACCTCATCAAGCTCGACGTGGATGCAATACATGCGTACGACCAGTCGATCTCGGCGTGTACCATTGTCGAGCTGAAGAATAAGTTGACGGAATTTCGCGCCGATCATGATCGCCACATCCGCGACCTCAGCGAATGCGTTCGCAATTGCGGTGGACAGCCTGATGTGCGCCGCGACTTCAAGGGGTTCTTGATCGGTGGATTCACGGCCATCGTGAGCCAGGGTGACCATAGTGCACTCATTGCGATGCAGACGAACGAGGAACTGACAAACTCGTATTATCGTCGCGCGCTCGAGATGCAGGACTTGGATCCGCAAATTCGTTCGGTGCTCGAGAAAAACTTCTCCGACGAACAACGCCACCTCGCCTGGATCAACCAACAACTCGCCTCGCGCAGCTGGGAGCGCAAAGCTGCCTGAAGGCGCTCGTCTTTCGGTGGAGAAGAAAATGTCCCGGTCAGGCGTGAGCTGATGTATAGTCGCCACCCATGGAGCCAAAGACGCAGGTCGAGATTCAACTTGGCCATATGTGCAACAATCGTTGCGTCTTTTGCGTGAGCGGGCAGGAGACTGCATTCGGCCGTGCGCGTCCGCTGGATACGGAACCCATTCTTACCGAAATTCGGTCGGCGTATGCCGCCGGGCATCGCAAAATAACGCTGCTCGGCGGCGAACCGACGTTACAACCGGGATTTCTCGATATCCTGCGGGAAACCGTGCGCCTTGGTTTTGAAGAAATCGTTCTTTTCACCAATGGTGTGAAAACCGCGCGAGCTGCATTCGTCGACGAAATTCTCGCGACCGGGGGACGTTTTACGTTCCGATTTTCGTTACAAGGCGCGACCGAAGAAGCGCACGAACGGACGACGCGCAAAGACGGTTCATTCGCGCGGCTCGTTCAATCCATGCGGCACGTACACGCACGCGGGCAAAAATTGACCGTCAATATGTGCGTCGTTCAATCGAATTACGAATCGGTGGATGCATTTCCCGGCTTGATTCTGCCTCTCGGGGCGTCTCAATTACATCTCGATATGGTCCGTCCGCTCGACGCCGGCGTCCGCAGTGAAGCGGAATTTGCCGCCATGATTCCGCGGTATTCCGATATGGTTGGTCCGCTCGAACGCATGATTGCCGGGTTTCCCCAAGGCTTCGACGTCAATATCGGCAACTTGCCGTATTGTATCAGCCCGCATCTGGCGCCATTCATTCATCACGACGGCGAAAAAACGATGACCATTGCGGTGGACGGGGAAAAGACGCTGAGCAAACCTTGGGATAAGTACCTGGTCAAACGACGCGACAAGTCCAAACCCGAGGCGTGTAAACAATGCGTCTTCGATGCTCGTTGCAGCGGCGTATTCGAAAAATACCGCGAACTGTACGGGGATGGTGAATTCGTCGCGGTTTCGACAGAAAAACTCGCCGCTGTCGATCCCGAACGGGCCCTATTTTCGGTGCATGCCCGAGCATTCGTCGGGCGCGTGTTTCGTGAATTCGTCCCGCCTGCACCGTTTGGCGGATTGGAACTCGAAGAAGTCGGCGAAAAGGCCGTTTCCGTGCGGCTGACCGGCGACGAACCATTGCACCTCGAATTGCGACCTCGTGCGGCGGGGCAGGGGATCGGTTCGTTTGCGTGGTTTTCCGTGTGGATCGTGCAGATGCCCAAAGATCCGGCTCGCGCTTGGACAGGGCTCTCGGCCATTCGGGAACGATTGAGCATGGGCGCCGGCGTCATTCATCCCGTCGCGGAAGATGCGGTTTTTCCGCTGGGTCGCTCCATTCTTGCGCGTCTTGCATTGTTACGTCGTCGAGCGCCATTTGGCGAACTCGCATGGACGGATGTTCGCGTGTTCGAAGGTGGCAAACGCGTGGAATTGCGTTTGGAAGGACCGCACAAGGAAGAGGCATGGGTTTGGCTGGGTGAACGGGATGGCCGGCCCGTGGGGGGTTATCGAGTGGCGGATGGGGCGGTGACGGATGAAGTCAAAGCGGGTTTGCGAACGATTTTGAATATCCTTGGCCCTTCGGACGACAAAGGGAAACGAGCGCAGACGGCGCAATAGCTGCGCCTACCACATAAGTTCTTGCGTAAGTCGATGCGCCTTCGTGTGTCATCTTGTGCTGCCGTGTGCCTGACCGCGGCGTGATTTTCAGGTTGTCGATGCATTTGCGGCGTGAAATCTCGCGGCATGGCCTATGCTTATCGCTTGCGTTGCCGGAGGTTATTCCATGAAGCTTGCTCATTCCTTGCTCCTGACCGTTCCTTTGCTCGCCGCAGCGTTGATGCATTCCAGTGACGCGTCCGCGTGTGGTGGTTGTACTCTGCCTGCCGACGAAACTTCGCAGGTGACCGGTCACCGCATGCTTTTCTCGGTATCGAAGACATCGACGACGCTTTGGGATCAAATCGAATACTCGGGCAATCCATCTTCGTTTGCCTGGGTGCTGCCGATTCGTGGACAAGTTGAAGTCGGTTTGTCCTCGGACGTACTTTTTGCGCAGCTCAGCTCGCTTACGCGCACCACGGTGGTTCCTCCGCCTTTGAATTGCCCGCCGCCTCCGGCATGTTGGGGTTGGGGCGAAGAGGACGGAGGGTTTGGCGCGAGCGGCAGTACGGGTGGCCCGTCCAATGGTGGCGTTGACGTCATTGCGCAGCAAGTGGTTGGTCCTTACGATACGGTCCAACTTTCGTCCCAGGATCCTTTGGCCCTGAAAAACTGGTTGTTGTCGAACGGCTACAATATCCCGCCGGATGTTGCGCCGGTCATTGACGCGTACGTGCAAGAAGGTTTCGACTTTCTCGCATTGAAGCTGATTCCTTCCGCGGACGTCAGCTCGATGCGTCCGGTGCGTATTACGGCGCAAGGCGCTTCGGCGTCGTTGCCTTTGCGCATGGTGGCTGTCGGTACGGGACTTTTGACGCCGATCACCTTGTGGATGGTGGGTGAAGGTCGTTATGAACCGACAAACTTCCCCTGGTTTACGATCGGTCAACAAGACATCGAATGGAACTGGACCACGTCGGACTCGAATTATGCGCTTCTCAAGGATGCCGGATTCAAAATGGGCAACAACGGCAATTGGCTCATTCAACACGCCAAGCCGTTGTCCGAATGGTCGATTCGCAGCCCGCTCGAGCAGGTCGTGAGCATTCTGCCCGACCAAAGCGGTTATGGCGATCCGGCCGATAACTATGCCAAGGCATTCGAAGAACTCCAGACGGACATGGATAAGATTTTCGGCGGAATCGATCCCAATTCGATGTGGCTGACGCGTATGAATGCCGAATTGGGTCGTCAGGCGTTGGGACAGGATCTGCAAATGGGCGCGTCGGCGGCGCAATCCGAGATTTCGAGTTTCTATCAGGCGACGAAAGCGGTTGGAACTCCGCCGCCTTGTCCGCAATATGATCCGTGTCCTCCGTCCGGAACCACGCCCGGCGGAGCGAACAACGGCGGGGTTTGGTGGGGCGATTTCGGCGACGGCAACCCGAACAATGGCACGCAAACGTCGGCCGGCTGCGCCGTTCGTGGTGAAACCAATGGCGCCGCGGCGTTGTGCATCATGGGCCTCGGCTTGGGTGTCTCGCTTTCCCGTCGTCGTCGTTCGTCACGTTCGGCCAAACGTCAAGCGTAGTTGTCTCGTCAAACCTCGCGGGCCAATTTCGTCGGTGGTTTGAAATCCGCCGGAATTGGCCCGAGCGCCTCTTTCACCACCCGATCCCAATACTTCGCTCCGGAGGCCACCATGGCTTGGTGCATGTCGGGCGAACCTTTGCGTAATGCTTCCGATGCGCGCGTCGCGGCTCGAAACAGGTAATACGCACTTTCCGCAGGCGTTCGCGGAATTCCCAATTGATCGGCCAATTCCGAACCGAGCAGGTGTCGGCTGAGTCCGCGCCCCATTTCTCTGCGAAATAACCCCAAGCGTCTTTCGTCGGATGTCTTGGCACTCGCGAGCGCCGAATCGAAGAGCGCCGTGGTTAATGCGCGAGAATCCGCGTCGGGTGGCCCTTGTGTGGCTTTGATGAGCTCCGCCAAACTCCAGGCCTCGAATTCACTCGTGGGCAGAATCTCCGTATCGACGCCCATCACGTGCCCGGCATAACGCCACAAATGCATGAAGCTCTCGGATTCTTCGCGATCCGTTTCAATCCCGAGCTTCCGAATGCCGGCCAGGAAGACGAGCGAAAAAAGAAGAATGGTCGCCGCCATATCGTGTTGATTGATCGGCTCACCCCATAGCTCCGTTTTCCATTTCGGGGATTTTCGCAACATCTGCCGAACTTGCGCGTGCATGATCCGGACCCGCACCGTAATGGCGAACGCTTCACCCGTACGGCGAAATCCATCGTATTGCCCGACAGCCTGGACAAACCGACTCGTTTCGCCCAATCGCCGCTGGGCCATTTCGGTGAGCCGTCCGGAAAATACAAGCGGCTTGTTTCCTCCGGGCGAAGTGTATCCCAGGACCAGCGACGCCGCCCCGAGCACGATGCCTCCCAGAATGCCCGAACGTAAAAGCAATTCATTGCCTCGACGCATCGTATTCCAATCCACCCACACGGGTACGGCATCGAGGTGTTCGAAAAACGCTCGAATCGCAGGCGGTCGTTTATCGACGGGAAAGTCCGGCTGCGCCAGGATTTCATTGATCATGGCAAAACCCCGTCCACCGGGCATTTCCCGCATTTCGTCAATGACGGCATCGGCGAGCGGATCACCTCGAAGCAGAAACGGTGCGAGCCGGTCCACTCGATCGCCAAAACGTTTCCGAGCCTCGGACAAATTCACAAAACGCGCGGGAATCACAGCCGTCATGATAGGGCGGGAAATCAATCTCGACGAGTCCCCCCGTTCACTTTCCCCGTTTCAACCTTTGGCGGATTGGGTCGTCTTCGGCGCCTTTCGCATCAAAGCCCGTCCAAACCTCGATTCCGAGTTTTCGTACCCCGCGCAGTTGTCCTGAAACACCGGTTGCTCGTCCTGCCGAACCGATGTTCGAGACAATCTTGTTGATCCTTTACTTCGGCAATCGCTGCTAGCATCCGTTCGACATGATCCGTTCACGATCGAAGTGTTTGTCTTGCTCGAACCATGACCTCGACGCACAGGGAGGGTGGCCGTGACGAACCCGACAGCGGAAGAGGCCGAAGTTTCGGAGCAGGCTGGGCCCAAGTTTGCGTTTCTCCCGAAGATCGGATCGAAGCGCTACCACGTATTGCTTTCGGCGGTCGCGATCTTGATCTTGGGTCCTTTGGGGGCGGTCGCTGCGGCGTACATGAACTTCAGCCTCGGGTTTTTCGTGGGCGGTCAAGTGCTCGCGGGGATTCTCGGCAGCGCGGTGACGTACGGCTACGGTGCCGAGGGCAAACACGGGGCAAACTACATGCAAACCATGGCGGCGAGCGTCGCGGGCATGGCGGGCATGGGCGTGTTGATCCAAGCGATGACGTGGCTCGGGATGGAGATGCCGCCGCCGCATCATCTGATGCTGTTTTTCATGTGTATCGGCATGTTCGGCGTGGGTCTCGGCATGGCCTACACGCCGATCCTCGTCGATCGTTTGAAGCTCGATTTCCCGTCCGGTCTTGCTGTCGCCAACATCTTGCGCGCGTTGACGGACAAACGTTTGCTCAAGCGTTCGATCGGACAACTTGGTGGAGGCGCGGGCGCAGGGTTTGGCTTTGCGTACCTC
>CAYSYX010000594.1:0-5866 GCA_964435055.1 uncultured Polyangium sp.
GGGGGTTGGGGGGCAACCGGGGGGGGCGCGGTCGGCCCTTTGGCCCGCGGGGGGTCAGCGAGCGCCCCCCCCCATCACAAACAAAGCTCTTCGCGGAGCGAACGCTCAAATCATCGCGTGCGCGCTCAAACCCGAATACGCGCGATTCAACCGGTCCGCGAATCCAATTTCCAAGATAGGACAATATTTGTCCGATCTTGCCGGCGATTTTTCACCTATTCGAAACGAAGTATGCGTGTGTGACATTTAATGTCCGATCGCCATTTGTTTTTCCTGGCGGGTTCGCCCAATCGGATGCATTGTCGGATTCGTGGTCGTTCCGGGCGCTACTGCAAGAGGCGCGGTGGGCCGGGACGAGCGACGGGAAAACCCGGAAACTTCCCAATCATTGGCGTTAAAGGACGCCCATCGGTTTGCCCTGAAGGCTGCCGAGAAACGAATCATCATGCCGCGACGATCCACTCCCGAACCCTTTGCTCTTCAAGTTGGTGCTCGTATTCGTGAACTCCGCCAAGAACGAGGCATGTCGCTTGGTGCGCTCGCCGATGCCAGCGCGCTTTCCAAGGGTCATCTTTCCAGTGTCGAGCATGGCTTGGCGGCGATTACGATTCATACGATTTCCCGCTTGGCCGAAGGCTTCGAAGTGCCCCCGATGTATTTGCTCACGTTTGCCAAGGAAGACGAACGAGCCCACACGGCCGAATTGATTCGTAATCTCCCGCAAGCGCAGGTCAAAAAATTGCGAAAACAAATCCAAGCCCAGGTCGGTTCGCGTCGCTGAACTTCGCCAAACCAGCCTGAAGGCTCTCCGAACGCCGAATGGTCCTCGCACCATTCGGCGTTCGGCTATTTTGTCGCCTGATTTTCGTGTATTGACGAGCGGACAATCAATGTCCCATGTAAAATCGTTTTCCCTAGCGGCAGCGATTGCATTGTGCATCTATGACGAACAATGTCCGCCCGCCATGACGATTTCATTCGCCGGTTCGTCCAAAGCGATGCATATTGGTTGACGTGATCGTTGCCGAGCCGAACTGGGTGCACGAAGTGGGTCGGACGATCAGCAAGTCAACGAATCGATAGAAAAACCATTGTGGCCAAGAAAGAGGCCGTCGGCGTCGAATAGACACGCCGAAAAGGATACGACCATGCCGCGACGTTCTACTCCCGATGCTTTTGCTCTCCAGGTTGGCGCCCGTATTCGCGAACTCCGCCAAGAACAAGGTTTGTCCCTCGCCGCTCTCGCCGATGCGAGCGCATTGTCGAAGGGTCACCTCTCCAGCGTCGAACACGGCCTCGCCGCCATTACGATCCATACCATTTCGCGCCTCGCCGAAGGGTTTGGCGTGCCACCCCTTTATTTGCTCACGTTCGCCAAAGAAGACGAACGCGCGCACGTGGCCGAGCTCGTCCGTCAGCTCTCCGCTGCCGACGTGAAGAAGCTCCGCCGCCAATTGCAAGCCCAAATCAAAAAGGGCTGAACGTTACGCCTGCAAAACGCGTAATGACCCTTTGACGACGCCATACCCGCCCTCCGTTCGGAGGGCGCGGTAAACGTCCAAAACATCCAATTCCCCCGCCCATAACTTTTGGTACGTCGAGACAATCCTTTCGACGTCCTTTGCCGTCTCCCGCACGAGCTCGATGCGATATCGCTGCACGCCGCACCGAATCGCCGCCTTGAAGACGCTCGCCGCGCTTTGCGCCGCCGCGTGAAAAACCGTATTGCGACAACCCACGTCCGCTTCGACCGGATGAATCATTCCCGCTCGGTCTTTCAAGGACACTTTGTGCTTTTCGCACGGCCTTCCGCAATCGCGATGATCCTTGCCCGACGATAACAATGCCGCAATGACACAATGCTCGGTATGGAACAACGGCATGGGGTGATGCACCACGACTTCGGCGTACGCGCCGAATGGTGAATCCAGCAATCGCTCGAGCTGCGCGGCATCCAAATCAAAAGACGGCGTAAACGCTCGCACGCCTCGAGACAAAACTTCCGCGGCGCTCAGACGATTCGTTACGTTCAACGAAAAATCTGCAATGCGCGTTGCTTTCGACGCCCCGGCGTCTCGCAATGCTCCCAGTCCTCGAACGAGCACCACATCCGGTTCGAGCGACGCGAGATAGCGGTCGATTTTTTCTTCGCCCGGTTTTCGAATGCGTGGAGGCGCAACGCCGATGATCACGTTCGGGTGAGCGGCGCGTAATGCGCGTACGGCCGCGCCTGTCCCGACAAGCTCGAGGAAATCCAAATAAACTCCGTCCGCGCCGGCGCGCACCGCCGCTTCGGCTTGTTCGAGCGTTCGACACAAAACGAAAAGACCGCGCGGGGCCGGAGGCTGATCCGGCGGAGCTGCACGTTCGAGCAACGTTTGCCACGTGATGTTTGTCGTGGCGAACGAGCGCGACGCGCTCGCCAAAAGTGCCGCCGTGAGCGCTCGACGCGCTCGGTTCAGCGACGAGGGAGGGATCATCGCGCCCGGCGGAAGGTCGACCTCGAGGTCGCCGAGTTCGAAAGGCGTATCGCCCAAACGTCCGAGTTTGTCTCGCAGAACATCCCCGATCGGGGCGCCTTTCGACGCTTCCGTGATGGCCGCATCGCCGCTGATCGCACATGTCGCGCCGGCATCCGTGCGCGCGTGAAACGTCGGCGATTCACCGAGCTTGCCTGTCACGCGGACGTGCATGCGCGTGCGTTTCGGAGCGCGCTCGACGGCGCTCAACGTGTTTTTCTCCGCGGCAGGATCGTTGGTCCTCCAAATATTTCGCCGAGGTTCGGCTTGACCAACGTTCACGTCGGGACCGAACCAGACGTACACGTCGTCGTTCGCATCCGCGTGTGGAACATCTTGTCCTCGGCGCAAAATCGTCCACACGCGTCCGCCGACTTCACCTTTGCCGGCGCGTCCGCCTTCGACGAGAAGCCCATCGCCGCGGCTGATGGGCCGAGACAAATGCAGGTGCAAATAGTCTCGTCCCCGCAGGCGTTCGACGTTCTCGAGTCGCCCCACGAGCAGACCGCGATGATCACAAGCGCGTCCTTCGACGAGGTGTTGATGATCGACGCCGTTCAAAAAACCCGGACCTGCACCGCGGGAAAACGCTTGTTGCGCAGCGTCGCGCAGCGCCGGTACGTCGTGTGAATCCTGGGCCAACGCCGCGCGATACAGGCGCGTCGTTGCGGCGACATAGTCCGGAGCTTTGAGACGTCCTTCGATTTTGATCGACGCGACGCCGAGGTCTTTCAGTTGCGTAACGACATCGGTCGCATCGAGATCTTGGGGTGACAAAAGATACGCGCGATCGGCCAAATCACGCACTTCGCCATCCACCACGAGCTCGTATGGCAAGCGGCACGCTTGCGCGCAGGCACCGCGATTTGCACTGCGGCCCCCGATCGCTTCACTCGTCAAACACTGCCCCGAGTACGCGATGCACAACGCGCCGTGGACAAACACTTCGAGGTCCATGTCGGACGATTGCCGGATCGCGGCGATGTCTTCGAGCGACAACTCGCGCGCCAGGATCACGCGCTCCGCTCCGAGTTCGCGGGCCATTTCGACAGCTCCGGCGTCGGTGCAGGTCATCTGAGTCGACGCGTGCACGGGCAAGTTCGGGGCGATGGCTTTGGCGAGCTTCGCGACGGCGAAATCCTGAACGATCACCGCATCCACGCCCGCCAGCGCGCACGTACGAATTGCCTGTTCGACGCTTTCGAGTTCGTCATCGAAAACCAGCGTATTGAGCGTGACGTACCCTTTCACCCCGTGCTCGTGAAGCAGGGTCATGGTTTTTCCCAGCGCATCCGGGTCGAAATTCGTCGCTCGCGCTCGGGCGTTGAAATCTTTGAGTCCAAAATAAACGGCGTCGGCGCCTGCGGCGATCGCGGCGCGCATTGCGGCTTCGTCGCCGGCGGGAGCAAGAACTTCGGGCACGCGTTTGGCGCTTGCGGAGGGCATGGCGGACCGTATAACGCGGCCCGGTTCACGTCGCCACGATTCAAAAATAGATTGTCATGGTGGAACAACGACCCGCCGATCGCGAAAAGTGGTCGCGGCGTCGGAAACTGCGCTTCCATCGACGTGCATCGGTTACCTTTTGCTCATGGCTGCTGCGCCCGCCGAAGTAATCGCGTCAAGACAAACCATCGACGAGATCGATCAAACGCTCGTTGCGCTGCTCGCTCGTCGTCAAGCGGTTGTCCGGGATTTGTTTGCCAAGAAGCGAGCGCTTGGACTGCCGCTTTTCGACTCGGTTCGTGAAGACGAACTCATGCGGGAAAGGCGCGCATGGGCTGAAGCCTGCGGGATTTCGCCGGAGTTTGTGGCAACGATTTTCCGAGCAGTGCTCGAGAGTAGTCACCGCATTGACGGCGAGTGACTCGGCAGCGGTGGATTTTTGGGGGTTTCGCGGGGGTGGAGGTAATCCGAGTCGCAAGCCGGATCAATCGCCTGGCGATGCGAATTTCTCGTGTCGCCGAACCGAACGTACTCGGTTAGAGTAGCTGCTGTGGATGGGGACGTCTTTGGTATCGTAGGTTCGACGCAAGCGGGGTTTTTCCGGATCGATCGTGTCGTGGCCGAAGGCGGGTTTGGCGTCGTATACCAAGCGTTTCACACGGCATTTCGAGCTCCCGTGGCGCTCAAGTGTTTGAAGGTGCCCGAAACGATGACGGCCGAGGGGCGGGAACACTTTCTCGAACGATTTCGAGAAGAAGGCGAGATGCTTTTTCGGCTTTCGTCAATGAGTCCCGCAGTGGTTCGTCCGTTGCATGTCGATGCTCTGACGCTCGAGGGGGGTCGTTTCGTTCCATTTTTGGCGCTCGAGTGGTTGGAGGGGGAGCCACTCGACGTAATCATTCGGCGGCGAAACAAGCAGGGCAAACCGCCATTGGGAATTCGGTCGCTCGTACCATTTTTGCAGCCGATCGCGCATGCATTGGCGCAAGCGCACGCGCTCACGACACCCGACGGGAACGTCGCGATTATTCATCGAGATATCAAACCCGACAATATCTTTGTCGTGCGCGCTCATGGGCGCGAGAGCGTGCGTATTTTGGATTTTGGGATTGCGCGGGCCAAGAGCGCGGCGAACCTGCATGCGGGACAATCGACGGTGGGCAATGCATTCGATGCATTTACGCCTCGTTATGCGGCTCCCGAGCAATGGCTGCCGAAGCGGTTCGGACAAACCGGTCCATGGACCGATGTTTGGGGTTTGGCATTGACGATGGTGGAAGCGCTCACGGGTGAACCGCCCATTGGTGGAAACGACGACGTCGCGACGATGATGGGTCTTGCGCTCGACCCTTCGTCTCGACCAACCCCGCGGCTCTTGGGTGCGGACGTCCCCGATGCAGCCGAAAAGGCATTTTTGCTGGCCCTTCAGGTCGACCCTCGCGAGCGCACGCAATCGATTGAAACATTTTGGACCGAGCTCGAAGCTGCGCTCGATATGCCTTCGTCATTTCGGGCGACATCGAGGCAACCTTTTGTTTCGACGATAGCCATTGCGCCTTCCCCCGTCTCGCGCAGTTTGGCCGATACGCAGGTGGCGTCTGAATCCAATCCGCGAGAAAATCGAGGTTTGCCGATTGAAACCGCTCAAAACGTTCAAGCTGGTGATCGTTCGAGTCCGTTACCGGTCAATCGTATTCAGGTAACGCCGAACGAGCCCGTCGGTCCCTTACCGGCGGCGAAAATCAATGTAACGCCGAATGAACGTATCAGTCCCGCGCCGCAAGTGCGTATCAATGTGACGCCGAACGAACGTATCAGTCCGTTGCCGGCGGCGAAAATCAATGTGACGCCGAATGAACGTATCAGTCCGTTGCCGGCGGCGAAAATCAATGTAACGCCGA
>CAYSYX010000595.1:0-5866 GCA_964435055.1 uncultured Polyangium sp.
CCGCGATGTGGGCCGGCGTGTTTGTCGGGCTTGACATACCTGCGACGGGAGCCGAGTCGGACAAACCTCGCGTATCTTTCGACGATTCCGGGCTTGGTGACGGGTCGCTTTTGGCTGGTGCCTCGATTTCGGCTTTACGCGGCTTGGCCCCGGCAATGGATGGCGTGACGGACGAGGGCGACGCGAGCAGTTCCGCTGCCGGTGTGTGCGCTCGGCAATTGGTGATGAACGCCGCAACAGCTCGCGTTGTGGCTATGGCAATTCCATCGTTTGCCGCGGCTTTCTCCAGGGCTTCGGCAAAGGCGCCGGCGGTCGGATATCGGTCTTCGGGATTCTTGCGTAATGCCACCATGCAGGCATCGCTGATCTCCGCGGGCACGAGCGCATCGTATTCGCGCGGGGATTTGTGATTGGCTTCTTTCGCTTTCAACAACGTCAACAATTCCGTTGGTTCTCGCAAAAGACGCTGGTTTGTCAGGGTCTCCCAAAGGACGATTCCGGCGGCATAAACGTCGCTCCGGCGATCAAGCGGCGCGTGGACGGCTTGTTCCGGGGACATGTACGAGACTTTGCCCTTGAGCTGCCCCGTTTGCGTGCGTTGTGACAAACGTGCTTCGGCTCGAGCCACCCCGAAATCCGTCAATCGAGCAATGCCGTCGACACCGATCAACACATTTTGCGGTGACACGTCGCGATGCACCAGATTCAGCGGAGCGCCGGAGCCATCTTTCAGATCATGTGCGGCATCCAGACCCGCGAGCACATCGAGAAAAATCTTGACGATGATCTCGATCGGTATGCTTTCACGACGCGAGAACATCGTGCGCAACACCTTGTCGAGCGACGGGCCCTCGATGTATTCCATCACCAAAAATGCGCCCAAATCGTCGGTTTGCACATCGAGCGTCGCGACGACGTTGGGATGGCGAATTCGGGCGGCGAGACGTGCTTCGTCCAGGAACATCGAGACAAACTCGGTTTCCTCGGCGAGGTGCGGATGCATCACTTTGACGGCGACAAGGCGCTCGAAACCGCCTGCCCCAAGGCTTCGCGCGAAGTGCACGGTGGCCATGCCGCCCGCGGCAATAGGCCGTAGCAGCTCGTACCGGTCACCTCGAAGCACCATCGGCCGGATGGTACATGCGGGTCGCTTCGCGTATCAAGACGGAAATGGATGCGTCGTTGCGTTTGGTTGACAACCGGGTGACGACGCCGAACGAGGGCGGCTCGAGCGCACGATCGGTGACACGGGATCCGAGTTCATTTTCACTCGGACAACGAATGAAGCGATTACGTCGCCGCTTCTTTGGAGTAATCGCGATCCCAGATGACGATCGCCAAGGCACAAGTTTTTTGGTCTTTGTCCATTCCCTTGAAAACGTTGTAAGTGCCGTCTCCACCAAGCTGAAACACGGCGAATTCCTGGCCATTCGACGTCTCGAGCACGGCTTCATAACCATCGCTGCCAAAAATGGCTTCATCAATGGCGTCGGTGAGTTCGTCCGATTCGCTCATGCCTTCGATATCGTCGAGCGTCGATTTGGGAAGAATGGTTCCCACGGACGTATCAATGATGATTCCTCCGGCGAATTCCCAATGTACCGGCTCGGAGCGATTGCGGAGCGCGATAACCGTTCCCAGGTCGTCGAGAACCAAGCGATAGAGTGACCACGTGCCTTTTTTGACGCGTTCTTTGACGTGACAGGCGAATGTGCCTCCGTCGCCGGCGTATAGAATGTTCTCCACGGGCAGCTCGCCAAATTGATTGAGGTTTTCCGAAGAACTCGCTCGAAGACGGGTGAATTCGGTCCAGATGCGCAGGCCAATGGGTTCGTCGGTGGTCTGAGCGGTCATGTTGGCAAAATGGTTCGGTAAACGTTTATGTGGGAATGGTGTAATCGTTCAGTTCGGCTCTTCGAATACTTCGGCCAGGTTGGTGGCGGTGACGGCACGTTCGAGCCACTGTTCAATGCGCTCGATGTCGCGTTCAGCGAGGATTTGTTGGCGCGTTTGTTCTGGAACATCGAAGCCGCGTGTACGCAACATGTTGATCAACGAGCGCGTAGCGAGCTTGATGCCTTTATCGCGAAGCTTGAGGCCTTCATCGCGCCCTTGCTGGATCAGTTCAACTGCAAACGGACTGGTGAAGACGTAACCTTTGATCACGGCTCAATGCAGCTCTTCGAATACTTCGTCGAGGTTGGTGGCGGTGACGGCACGTTCGAGCCACTGTTCAATGCGCTCGATGTCGCGTTCAGCGAGGATTTGTTGGCGCGTTTGTTCTGGAACATCGAAGCCGCGTGTACGCAACATGTTGATCAACGAGCGCGTAGCGAGCTTGATGCCTTCATCGCGCCCGAGCTTGATGCCTTCATCGCGAAGTTTCAGGCCTTCATCGCGCCCAAGCTTGAGGCCTTCATCGCGCCCTCTCTGGATGGCGTCGAGAATCCACGGACTTGTAAAGACGTAACCTTTCATCTTGGCCTCCAAAGCGCGGCGAGCGGCTTCGTTGATGGCATTGTAAAGCAGGTCGGAGTAAAACGCAGCAAGTTTTTTATCGAGCGAGGAAAAACCTTCGAGCGCCGCACGACCAATGTCCTCGGCCTCCTCCGTATCACCATACGCCATCGCGGAAATCAGCGCCAATTCAGGACGCCGCGCGGCTTCGACGACGTCCGTGACCTTGGGAATGAGCTCGCGCTTCAACACGGGCGGTTCGAGGACAAACCGACGAACCCCCGTCGGAATGGGCTGTTCGCACCATTTCGCGACGGAGGGATCAGGCGCAATCACCAACAAATCCACGGGACATCGATACTCTTCGCGGGTGACCGCGACATACGCGGGCCAGGTAAAACGCTTGTCAGGGTCGATCGCCAACTGGATCTCCACGACCGTGACAAACACGATCAAGCCGTCATGCAAAAGCGTGACGACCAGGTCCGCTCGATACTCAGCGGGCTTGATCTGCGTGATATCGGCCGATACGACGGTGGCTGCGTCATACGGAGGTATGGTCTCGTCAAACACTTCGTGGAGCAATTCCGCTGCGAGCGACGGACGATTCTTGAAGAGTTCGACGAGGACTTCATGCTGCATCGACGGCATGGACCGACGACGTAGCACGAGACAAACAAAAGCAAATGGAATTTTGGTGCTTTGCGCGATTGAGGTAATGTTGGGTCACGTTTGGTTTGCCGAACCGGAGGAGAACGGCGTCAATCGACGATGCAGGCGATGTCCGCGTAGTTGCATTGGACCGAAGGACGCAGCCTGCTGGAAACTCGATTCGCCCCCGAGCATTGCGGTATTTGCTCCATGACGGCGCTCGGGACGATGCATTCGCGTTGCCCTTTTGACAAGCGCAACGCGTGCGCGGGCTCTTCCATCGGCACTTCACCCCAAGCGACAGCTTCCCGTGGCGGTAGCCTCGAGTGGTACTGATCAACGTTGATCAACCCGCGGCTGTGGTTCACTTTCGGTGATGTTGCGCCACGATCGTATTGAGGCGGTCTCGGTAAACATCGATTTCTTTGCGGTCCTGTCCTTCGAGTGCCGCGCGGAAGGCCGCGATCGCCTGGCCCAAGAGGGCTCGTTCGTGGCCCTGCAATTCGATATGCAATGCGTCGGCTCGGGCCAGGGCTGTCGTATTCGGCAACGCATCACGCGGGTGGAACTTCAGTTTCGTCATCGCCTCGCGCGCGGCTTTGATCTGCTCCGTCGTAAGCCGTCCCGGCGACTTTTCAATCACCAACGTCGATGTTTTTCCTGTTGAGACGATCGTCGTTTCGACCTCCAAAATCCCATTCAAGTCGTATGTGAAGCGCACGTCCACGGATTGTTCACCCGCCGGGCCCGACGGAATGTTCTCCACCTTGTAGGACCCGAGCTTTTGGTTGTCCCGACAAATCGAGTGTTCGCCCTGAAAGACCTCGATCAAAATCATGCGCTGGCCGGGATCGACCGTGCTGTACCGCTGCACACGGCTGGCGGGAATGACCGTGCCGCGTTCGAGAATCGGGCTGTAAATACCCGCTACGTATTGATTGCCCACTTGCGTCGACGTCGCAATGCCCATCGAAAAGGGGGCCACGTCCGTGACGACCATATCTTCGACCGCTTCTTCGCCGCTCTTGAGCGCCGCTTGCACCGCCGCGCCCATAGCGACCGCTTCGTCCGGCGGGAGCTTGCGTAATGGCAAACGTCCGAGAATTTGCGCGGCGAGTTTCGCGACGCCGGGCATGCGCGTCGAACCCCCCACGAGAAGCACTTCGTCGATTTTTTCCGGACGAACGGATGCGTCCCGCAAGGCGCGCAAAATAGGCATGCGCAAGCGATCCATAACGGGCGCAAATACCTCGTCCGCTTGCTCCCGTGTGATCGACAATTCGATATTCGCTCGACCCGATTTGGCCACGGGCAAGTCCACGAGTACGATACGCGCGAGATCGGCCGTCGATAGGTTTTTCTTGGCAATCTCCGCTGCTTCTTTCACTCGCGCCCGGGCCCGAGGATCATCACCGATATCCAATTTCTGTTCTTCTTTGATACGTCGGATGACCCATTGCACCAAAGCTTCGTCGAAATCTTCTCCTCCGAGGCGCGCGTCACCCGCCGTCGATTGAATTTCAATGACTCCTTCGACGATTTCGAGCACCGTGACATCGAATGTTCCGCCGCCCAAATCGAGCACGATGGCGCGCAAGTCCCGGTGCCGCTCATGCAATCCATACGCCAGCGCCGCAGCGGTCGGTTCATTGATGATGCGGTCGACCTTGAGTCCCGCAATGGCTCCCGCATCTTTCGTGGCTTTGCGCTGCAAATCGCCGAAATAAGCCGGCACCGTCACGACCGCTTCGTCCACCGCACATCCGAGCGCCGCTTCGGCATCCCGTTTGAGCGTCGCCAAGACAATCGCACTCAATTCCTGAGGCGTCATTTTTCGCCCGCCAAACTCGTATACCTTGTCCGTACCCATGTCGCGTTTGAATGCGAGCGCCGTCTTTAATGGATGCGTGGTCGCCCGCGCCCGCGCCGGCGCTCCGACAAGCACGGTTCCATCGTCCGCAATGCTCACGGCGCTCGGCGTGAGCAGTTCACCCAGCGCATTCGGAAGCACGTGAGGTTTACCTTCACGCAAGGTCGCCACGAGCGAAAACGTCGTGCCCAAATCAATTCCGACAATGGTCTTGCTCATGGCTTCTTCTTGGTCGCTCCGTCCCGGGGCGAGCCTCCCGATTCCTCGAGTTGGCAGGTTTCGCGAAATAGTTTGTCGAGTAGCATCGCGTCGGTAAGGATCGATGCTCGCAACGGATTGCTCAGTTTGAGTATGTCCTTGTAAAACGCGGATACGTCACTGGTCGCCCAGCCGCACAAGCCTGTTTCGATGGCCACGCGCACATACGCTGACCGTTGAATGACCCACCGTTCGTCGATGAGTATCGCTTGTGCGGACGCCTTTTCGATTCTTCTGGCCAGTTTGATCATTTCTTGATGCGGACGCTGCGGCATCTTCTTGGATTGATCCGGTATGAACCCGGCGTCGAACTCCAGCAGCTGTGCAAAGGGATTCGGAGCGGTATCGTCCACCGTCTCATTCACGGTCGGCCGAGGTTTTGGACGATAATTCGTATCGGAATCAGATTGCCCTCGATACGTCGATGTCGTGTCACTCGACGAACCGGCCAAGAAGCGAAACACCTGCAGGACCATCATGACCGCGATGCCAAAACCCCATACGCTCCCGCGCCCGCGTTGCGCGGGGCTGGGTTTCGTGGGGGCAAGCGTTTCTCCGAACATACCTGCCAGCGTTGGCGCATGCGCATGCAAGTCCAGTGCGGCGTCGCGTGCTTTGTCCGGGTTGCTC
>CAYSYX010000596.1:0-5856 GCA_964435055.1 uncultured Polyangium sp.
CCAATACCCGGGTCAAGGGCCTGGGCCCTTGCGCGGGTCGAGGGGCGCGTAGCCCCTCGTGGGTCTGGGTGAAACCCAGTCAAATCATTGCGTTTCGGGCGCGGGACGATTACGCGGTGAAGGCGCGTCCTCGGCGGCGGGCGGCGGAGCAGCGGGTTCGGATGCGGGAGGTTCCACGGCTTTGGGCGCCGCTGTTTCGGGTTTTGCCGGCTCAGCGATTTTGGGTTCCGCAGTCACGGGTTTGGCGACGGCATCCTCTTCTTTGCCTTCACGTGCGGTGGAGGTTCCAAGAGGCAATATCGGTTTTTTCGTCGTGAATGGAGAATCGGTTTTGCCGCGAGATTTTCCACCACCGGCCGGACCATCGGTCGTCGAGGGATCGAATTTGAGTTTTCCGAGCGGCCCGTGGACGTGCCAGCCATAAAATCCGTCGGTGCGTTTGGAGCGCTTGATGCGAGGATCGGCCAATTCGAAGAGCGAAGGGGCGGTGGATCCCGGTGCTCCGAGCAGCGTTTTGGTCAGATCGTTCTTGTTGCGGTAGGCATCGGTGAATTTGAATCGTACGTACAGGTCCGCGATCGAATTATTTGCCGGTTCTCGGACGCTGATTTTGCCGTCGCCGGTGAGTTCGATATCGGTGCCGTTGGCCTCGAATTTCGTGATTTTGAGGGCGCCGTCTTTGGCCTCCGCGGCGATGACGAGGTCGCCGAGTTTCGCTTCCGGCAAGGCGATTTGATTTTTGATTTTCGACTTGCCGTCGCCTACGGTCACGCCGTTGATGGCCAGGTCGAGCATACCATTGGCTTTGCTGAATTTGCCGCCTTCCGCGGCCAATTCCAATTTACCTGTGGCCACACCTTTGATCGGAATGCCGAGCGTGTCTTTGATGATGTCGACATAAGCCAGATCGATCGCGTCCATTTGCACTTCGACCGGGCCGCTCGAGCCTCCGATGGGCACGGTACCTTTGACGTCGCCATTAAATGCGTGCGCCCAGAATTTCACGCGAAGGCGACCCAAGAACAAGGGGAGAATTTGGAGTCGCGCATTGAGTTCGTCGACTTTGATCACGGACTCAATGGGTTTGTCTTTATCGCCGCCCGCATCATCGGAGGGCGGCAAATAAATACGTACGCCCGAAGCTTCGACGCCCGTGACCCAATACGAATCCAAATCGTCGATTTCGACGCGTTGAATGGCGCTCTTTGGCTTTTGCGCTCGAATGGCAATTTCCGCGACGAGGCGATCTTTGAGCCGATTCCACGGAAACGTGAGGTAGAAAAAGAGCATCAGACACGAGATGTACAGTGTCGGATACGCGAGAAACTTGAGAATGCGAAGGAGGCGCTGTTTCACGGAACTTTCTCCTCGGGGGTCGCTTCTTTCGTCTCGCCCTTGTCTTTATCTTTGTCCTTGTCTTTGGGATCGGCTTTGCGATCATAAGCGCTGACGCCGAGCTCCACTTCGTACGAATCGGGTTCGCCGGAGCGGGGGCGAATATTGAGGCGGCTGATGACGATGGGATGTCCCGATTGCTCGATTTTTTCCAGCAGTTTGACCAAATTGAGCATTCCGACTTTGTGCAGCTTCACGACGGTGATTCGTTCGGAATACCGTTTGCCGTGCGGGACTTCCGGTTTGTCTTGCGAATCGGCGACCGTGATATTGTTCTGTTTGGCCGCGTCTTCGATAAAACCGGCCAGCTGCGGGGCGGGTTTGGAATAACGCGCCAATAAAGCTTCCTGCTTTGCGCGCAATTCGCCCACATTCATCCGAGCCTTGTAGATGTCGGCAACGAGGTCGCGAATTTGGTCGTTACCGTCTCGCGCATCCCGCACGGCGCTCCATGCATACATGGGCAATGCAAGCACGAGCAATGCGACGACGAGGCCGCCGAGAATACCGAGCAATCGGCGCTCGCGTGGTTCGAGTTTGTCCAAGCGTTCGGCGAATGTCACTTGCCTTCCTCCTTGCCGGCCGGGGTTGCCGCGCTATCGGCGGGTTCCGCGGTGCTCGAGGGTTTCTTTTTCGTCGTCTTCTTCTCTTCGCACTTCACGTCGAATTCGAGCACATATTTTTGCTTGTTGCCCGTGAATTGTGCCGTGCGGCTGATTTTCACGTCCTTGAAGCACTTGTGCTCCTTCAATTTATCGGCGATCGCCTGGGCGTCCGGAATCGAAGGCACCGTTCCTTGAATCGTCGCGTGTCCACGATTGAGATCGAATTCGATCACGTCGTGGACCACTTCTTTCGGCACGGCTTCCGAGAATTTCACGAGCACGTCGAATGCATCGGCTCGAGGCAATGGATCGTCATCGGCAGCGGCCCGTTTGTCCAACAATTCGCGCGCTTTGTCGAGCTCCTTCGTTTCTTCGCCAAATACTTCGCCGGTCGCGGTTTCCACTTGAGAAAGCAAAAGCTCGCGCTCCGCCGAAAGACTCGAATGCTCGGCAAGCAGATTAAATGCGAAACTCACGACGACCACCGAAGCGAGACCCACGAGGAGCGGAATCTTTTCGCGCAAAAATGGATAACTGCGCGCAGCTTCGAGCGCTCCGCGGCGCAAATTGAGTCCCCGCGGCTTGCCGATGAGGCCCATTGCGAGGCCGATGGCTTTTGCAAATCGCGGGAGCATGCTCTCCTGCTCGGGCGTGACGCCTTCGAGATTGGGTCGCGGCAAGGGCAATATCGAAATGCCGAGCTCCGTCGATAGAAACACTTCGGCACCTTGAGCCGCGGATCCTCCGCCCACGAGATACATGCCGGCGAGCGGCGGGCCGCCGGATGCTCGCCACGCGGCAAAGGTTTGTCGCAGTTCTCGCGAAATAGCCGGTGCGCTCCCGGGCAAACCATTCGTGCCGCGCGACAACGTTCGCGCAAAGATGGGTTCACCATCGCGAAGAATGACCAAATCACTGGTGGAGTCGCCGAGATCGAGCAAGGCGACCGGGGGCATGGTTTCGCCGACCGGTGCATCCTTGCCAAACGGTTTTTCGATGCCGGGCATGATCGAAACCAGATTCGCGAGCGGCAAAGCACCCGTGCCGACACGTTCGGGTTCGATCCCGAGGGCCTCTTTGACGATGTGAATACGTTCTCGAACATCTCCCGTGCGGGCAATCGCCGAAAAAATAGGCAACGTTTCGCTTCCCACGGGCCGCTTGTCGATACGATAATCGAAAACGGCCTCCGACATCTCGAACGGCAATTGCGCTTCGAGCTCGAACGGCAAAACGCTTTCGATTTCCTTGAGCGCCGAGGCGGGTAAATCGACCGTGCGGTAATACGTCTTTTCGCCCGAAATGGCAATGGCAATACCGTCGGGCTTGTGCGTTCCGACAGCGGCTCGAATGGCGTCGGTCTCGAGACCCGTAATGGCCATTTCGGTCATTGCCTCGAGGATGATCTTGCGATAATTCGCCCGCAGGATCACCACCCTGATGACGGACTTACCAATATCGATGCCGAGAATTTTGGACATAGCGGATACCTTCTCTTACTCGATTCGATAATAAACGACACGCCCCATCGGGCTGGAATTGAGGAGCGCAACGGGATCGACGGCGGGTGTGTCTCCCGAGCTCGACGAATTCCCCGTACTGTTGGGAGTGGTTGTATTTAATGAATTGCCGGAATTCACCGAATTCGGCCCTTGACCCGTGAGCGGATTCGAGGCGCGCGTATCAATGACCGCGTGAATGCGCACGCGTGTCGTCCGCTTACGCCCGGGAACGATCCCATCGGCGTAAATGCTGAATACACGGCTCGTGACCGTGAATTGCTTGTTCGCCCCCGCATTGAGGCTGCACGGCAAACCCGCTTGAGCCATGAGCGGAGCAAGCATCGGGCCGAGCATGGCTCCGAGCGGTCCCCCAATATTGCCTGTTTTGAGCAGATTCGGGAAATCCGAATTCTTCGTGAAAATGGGAATGGGAAACGTTCGCAAAAGACCGAGCAACGATAAAAATTGCGACTGAACCATGGGATCGATGCACAATGCCAAACCCTGCGCGGAATTCGCAGCGCCTCCTCCAGTACCTCCGGCGCATATCGAACAAGCTGCGGAAAGCAGAATTTGAGGATTCGCGCTATTTACATTGATGGCTTTTTGTCCCCACACCGTCAAGACACGTGCTTTCGGATCATCCGGGTTTGGATCCACAAACGTACTCCAAAAATCGTCACCCATACCCCGAACGAGGCGCAATTCTTCAATCGAATCGTACGCGGCATTCTTGCGGCGATAATCGAGCCCAATCGTCTGATAAAAATTATCTTCGGAGCCCGATGCCCCTTGCGCTTGCGAGCCGACATAACACGTCGAAAGGTTTTCGTCTTGATCGGCCCAGTCCGTAATCGCTCCGCAAATGGTATTCATGTCCGAGAATTGATCATCCAAATCTCGTCCTTCGAAGAGCGGAGCATTTTGCGGACTCTGCATCAAACTGATGAGTTGCCGATCAAGATCGACATCCGTAATCGGCGACGCGCGATTGATGTTGATTTTGGAGTCCTCGTCGACGATTTTGACTTCGAATCGGCCGTTCGTCAGTCCCAAACCTTTGCCCGTCGACGAATCCACGCTGAGCATGCCTGCGAATGCCGACATGCCCGTTTCGTCATTAAACGGACCCAAAGCGACGTCGGAGAATTCCCATACGGGCAATTGTTTGAACGGAATCGGCAACGGAATGCTGGTTCGAATTTGCGGTTCGGAAGCAATGAGCAAGCGCGACAAATTGATCGCGCTCTTCGCCAAGTATTCGGCCTGCATCGCATCACGATCCGCCAAGGCCGCCGCAAACGTGGCGCTGGTTTCTTGTTGCAGTTCGGTCAGAAAAACCGTGAGCACCGTGATTGCGCCGAGCACCATGAGCAAGGCCACGCCGCGCCGATTCGCATTGCGTTTGCGGCGTTTTTGAGCGAGCAGCATAAGGCGGGCGGCTTCGTCCACGGATGTCTCCTTCAATTGGCGAATTCGAGCGCCGTTTGAATGGCCGGCGATACGCGCGTGCGTAACGTGACCGGTTTTCCGCCGGGACCCCCATTGATCACCAGCGTGATACGAACTTGCATGGGCAAACGCCACGGCTGTCCCGCCGCTTGCGTCGTGTCCCATTCTCCAACCCATTCCTTCGTGACTGGATCCAAATAATCAATTTCGAATCGCTCGACGTCCTCCACCAATACGTTGACCACGCCGCCTTTGCCCGGCTCCATATCGAGATATTTGTCTTCGCGTCGCACCAAATCCGTCGCGCCCGTATCCCGATTACGCGATCCGAAATATCCGATTTCCGCCTGATCCGATTCATGCGGCCCAAGCTGCTTGTGGGCGAACGAAGTAAAATCGAGACGATCGAAACTGCCGTTGTCTTTACCGATGAATGCCGTTTTCCGCGCTTGCTGCGCGAGCATCGTCGAGCTGTTCGAGAAATCGCCGTGCTTCGAGACGAACGCAGTCTGAATTTCACGGGCCATACGCGCCATGGCCGATCGCCCTTGTTGATAACGATCCGCCATTTGCGTAATGCCTTTACGCGAACGCGACATGCCGTCGAATGCACCATAAATCAGCGAACCAATCAGCGCCAAAATGCCGATCGACACCATCGCTTCAATGAGCGTGAGACCTGCTTGAGAATGGCGCCCGATTCGTTTCATCCGGTCACCTCGTTTTCCCCGACGAACTCGAGGCTCCGCCTGACGACGTCATTCCGGACGAACTCGATGCGCCGCCGACCGCATCGAGCAATTCATTCGTAGGCAAACTGGGTTGCGGATTGACGTACCATTGCACGACGTCGAATGAAAACTCCTTCGATCCCTCGGTCCACGAAACGGTCAGCGTAATGC
>CAYSYX010000597.1:0-5848 GCA_964435055.1 uncultured Polyangium sp.
TGTTCGTGCTCCAAGACGACCCGGCGGCAAGGATTTCGCTACCCGGGCTGGATGTGCGGCAGGAATGGGTCGATTCGGGTACGGCGAAATTCGACTTGACGATGTTGCTTCATGAAACGTCGGAAGGACTTCGGGGCACGATTGATTACTCCACCGACATCTTCGCGGGGCCTACGGTCGAGCGTTTGGCCGGGCATTTCGAGGTTTTGCTGCGCGGCATCGTGGACGGTCCGGATTCGAGTATCGCGCGGCTGCCGGTGTTGACCGAATCGGAGCGGCACCAATTGCTCGTTGAATGGAACGACACCCGAGTCGAGGTCCCAACGGACAAATGCGTTCACGAATTGTTCAAGGAACAAGCGGCCAAAACGCCGGATGCGGTCGCGGTGGTCTTCGAAGATCAGCAGCTCTCGTATGCAGATTTGAATACGCGGGCAAACCAATTGGCACAATATCTGCGAACGCTGCATCTGGGGCCGGAGGTGTTCGTTGGTCTTTGTGTCGATCGTTCAATTGAAATGTTGGTGGGTATCTTGGGGATTTTGAAAGCGGGCGGGGCGTACGTGCCGATTGACCCTACGCATCCCAAGGAGCGCATTGCTCGTATCCTTGCGGACGCAGGCGTGAGCGTGATATTGACGCAATCGCACGTGCAGAGCACCTTGCCGCTTTCCGGCGCTCGTGTCGTCAGCCTCGACATGGATATTGCACAATGGGCGGATCGGCCGGATTTGTCGCCCAAAAGCGAGGTGCATCTCGACAATGCCGCGTATGTGATTTACACGTCGGGCTCGACAGGCAAACCCAAAGGGGTATTGGTTTCTCACGCCGGGCTGCCGAATCTCGCGCATTCGCGCAAACGCCGTCATCACTTGAGGCTCGGTCAAAAGGCGCTGGTTTTCGCTTCCTTTGCATTTGATAGTTTTGTGGCCGATCTTTGGGGCGCATGGGTTTCCGGCGCATGCGCCGTGATCCCGACGGAGCGGGAACGCACGGATATGGCGGCGCTCGAGCGACTTTTGGCCCGAGTGAATGCGGCGGTATTGCCGCCGGCGATACTTCCTGGATTGTCGCCGTCGGCGTTGTCGACGAATCTAATGTTGGGCGTCGCGGGCGACGTATGCCCAGCCCACGAAGTACATCGATGGACCGCAGGGCGAAACTTGTCCAATCTTTATGGTCCGACCGAAGTTACGGTCGAGACGCTGACCTACGATGCTCCGGAAGATTCTCGCGAAGCAATGCCGATCGGTCGACCTGTCGAGAATACGCACGTGTTTGTCGTGGATGACCTCGGTATGCTCCAGCCGGTTGGCATTCCCGGCGAGCTTTGTATTTCCGGTGTGGGTCTTGCGCGCGGTTATATGAATCAGCCCGCCATGACGGCGGAGCGGTTTGTCCCGAATCCATTCGGTCCTCCCGGAAGTCGTATGTACCGCACGGGCGATTTGGCGCGTTGGCGGGCCGATGGCAATTTGGAGTTTTTGGGTCGCATCGACCATCAAGTCAAGATTCGAGGGTTTCGCATTGAGCTCGGCGAGATCGAATCGGTGCTCTCTCAACATCCGACGCTTCGAAACGCCGTCGTCGTTGCGCGTGAAGACGTCCCCGGTGACAAGCGCCTCGTCGCGTATGTCGTGGTTTCCGATGCAAATGTTACGACAAACGATTTGCGCCGGTACCTCGAGAGCAAGCTGCCGGATTACATGATCCCGGCGACATTCGTCGTGCTCGACGCCTTGCCGCTCACGCAAAATGGCAAAGTGGATCGAAAGCGTTTGCCGGCGCCGCAGCTGGAACTTGGGGCAGGGGGCCATAGTGCCGCTCGCACTCCCAATGAAGAGTTGTTGTCGGCGATATGGACGGAGGTCTTGTGTATCGACAAAGTCGGTGTCAACGACAACTTCTTCGAACTCGGGGGACATTCTTTGCTCGCGACGCAAGTCGCTTCGCGAATCGGCGCCGCTTTTGGCATTGATTTGCCATTACGTACGTTTTTCGAAGCGCCGACCATTGCGCTGCTGGCGCCGCAAATCGAACGAATTCGGCGTGAAGAACACGCGCTCGTTCTTCCGCCGCTCCGTCGAGCACACCGAAATGCTCCGTTGCCGTTGTCGTTTGCTCAGCAACGCTTGTGGTTTTTGGATCAGCTGCAACCCAATAACCCATTTTACAATACCTCGGCCGTCGTTCGCTTGCGCGGGCCGCTGGATATACGGGCGCTCGAACGCAGTTTGCAAGAAATCGTAAATCGCCACGAAGCTCTGCGCACGATATTTGCCGTCGTCGATGGCACTCCACACCAAGTCATTGTGGAGGACTTCGTTTTGCCCTTGCGGATTCATGACGTCGATGCCGTGGAGGTCCACGAGCGCGCAACCACCGAGGCGCAAGAGCCATTTGATTTGGCCCGCGGGCCTCTCGTTCGAACCACGATTCTCCGTGTGGCGGAGGATGATCACACATTATTGCTCACGATGCACCATATCGTTTCGGATGGGTGGTCGATGGGCGTGTTCGTACGAGAAATAACTGCACTTTACGATGCGTATACCAACGGGCGCTCGTCCCCCTTGCTTCCATTGCCGATTCATTATGCAGATTATGCGGTGTGGCAACGTGAATGGCTCATCGGCGACATTTTGGAGGGGCAAATTGCTTATTGGAGGCAAAGACTTTCGGACGCATCGTTCGTGCTCGAATTGCCCACGGACAAACCACGTCCCGCCATTCAATCGCACCGCGGGGCGAGGGTTCCCGTAACGATCGAGCGGACGTTGACGGAGGCCATGACGCGGCTCGGTCGTCGAGAAGGCGCGACGTTATTCATGACGCTTCTCGCCGCATTTGCGATATTGTTGCATCGCCACTCGGGCGGGGACGACATCGTCATCGGTTCGCCCATTGCTCATCGTACACGGCCCGAATTCGAGGGGCTCATCGGTTTTTTCGTCAATACGCTGGCCATTCGGACTCGGCCGTCGGGGGAATCCACGTTTCGTGAATTTCTCGGCCTGGTGCGCGAAGAAGCTCTCGGCGCGTATATGCATCAGGACGTACCGTTTGAAAAACTTGTCGAGGTGTTGTCGCCGACGCGGGATATGAGCCGCACGCCCATTTTTCAAGCCATGTTCGTCCTGCAAAACATGCCTGTGGGGAAATTCGAGCATTCGGGGCTCGAGCTGGAATCCGTTTCCATGCAGAGCGTCACGGCGAAATTCGATTTATGGCTGAGCCTCACGGAAACGCCCACGGGACTCGATGGCGTGCTCGAATTCAGTACGGATTTATTCGAAGTGCCCACGATGCTGCGTATGGTGGAGCATTTCAACGTTCTCTTGCATGCGATCGTGTTATCGCCCGACGCGTGCATTTCGTCATTGGCTCTTCTCTCGGACGCCGAGCGCCGGCAATTGCTCGTGGAGTGCAACGACACCAAGGTCGATTATCCGACCGACAGGTTCATTCACGAATGGTTCATGGATCAAGCGGCAAAGACGCCCGATGCCGTAGCCTTGTTATTCGAGAATGACACGCTCACGTATCGTGAGCTCGATGCCCGATCCAATCAAGTTGCGCATCGCTTGCAGCGCCTCGGCGTTGGTCCGGACGCACTCGTGGCCATTTGTGTCGAGCGGTCCCTGGAAATGGTCATCGGATTGCTCGGCATTCTCAAGGCCGGTGGTGCGTACATGCCGCTCGATCCCGAATATCCCGCGGCTCGTTTGGCATTCATGCTCGAAGACGCGCGGCCTCGCGTGATTCTTTCCCAAATGCACCTCGTGGACTTGCTCTCACCGGGTGAAGCTGCGGTCTTGTGCCTCGACGCCAAACCATGGGCCTTTCATGAGGAATCGACGTCACCGCCGGAACGAAGGACTTTGTCGCCACACCACTTGGCGTATGCGATTCATACGTCCGGATCGACGGGAAAACCGAAAGGGGCCATGAACGAACATGCCGGGATTCTCAATCGACTTCTCTGGATGCAGCGTACTTTTCAGCTGACGCCGAGCGATACCGTTTTACAAAAAACACCATTCTCATTCGACGTTTCCGTGTGGGAATTCTTCTGGCCGCTCATGTTCGGAGCGCGCCTGCTCATTGCGCGCCCTGGAGGACACCGCGATCCGTCGTACTTGGTGGATCTCATTCGCCGACATGGGGTCACGTTGCTGCACTTCGTTCCCTCGATGCTGCAAGTTTTTCTCGACGATCCTCGCGTGACGAGTTGCACGTCGTTGCGGTATGTGTTCGCGAGCGGCGAGGCTTTGGCCCCGGCTTTGTGCAACCGGTTTTTCCAATTGTTCCACCGAGCCGAACTGCACAATTTGTATGGTCCGACGGAGGCCGCCGTCGACGTCACGCATTGGAAATGTCACCCGGACGCATGGAAAGTGCCCATCGGCAAACCGATTGACAACGTTCGTATTTATATCCTCGATGCGCACTTGGAGCCCGTGCCGATAGGCGTTGTTGGGGAATTGTATATTGGTGGTGTTCAGGTGGGCCGTGGTTATTTGAATCGCCCCGAGCTCACACGCGAACGATTCATTCCCGATCCATTTTCGAACGACCTCGACGCGCGACTTTACAAAACCGGTGATTCGTGCCGTCGGCCGGCCGATGGCGCGATCGAATACTTGGGGCGAATCGACCACCAGATCAAGATTCGTGGATTTCGCATTGAAACGGGCGAAATCGAGAGCGTTCTGGGTGAGCAGCCGGCATTGCGTGATGCGGTCGTCGTGGTGCGTGAAGACATCCCCGGGGACAAACGCCTCGTCGCCTACGTGGTGCCCAAATCGGAGGCAATGGCCGCTTCAGGCGACGATGAAACGGCCGATCGCATTGCGCAATGGACGGCTCTCTACAACGATACCTATCAAATTGAAACGGCCCAAGACGCCACGTTCAATATCGTCGGGTGGAACTCCAGCTATACGGGCGAGCCCATTGCTGCTGAAGAAATGCGTCAATGGGTGAATACGACCGCCGACCGCATTCTGGCCCTCGGTGCCGACCGCATCATGGAGATAGGAACGGGAACGGGTCTTTTGCGATTCCGAATCGCCCCGTACGCGCAGCACTATCACGGCACGGATATCTCCGCGATCGCGCTGCGTTTTCAGCGGCAGGTCGCCGGCGATGACGATCGCGTGGTCCTCGTCGAACGGCCGGCACACGATTTTGCAGGCATCGAGCCGCAATCATTCGACGCCGTGGTTCTCAATTCCGTGGTCCAGTATTTTCCAAGCGTCGATTACCTTTTGCAGGTGCTCGAAGGGGCCACGCACGCCGTCGCGGATGGTGGACATATTTTCCTCGGCGATATACGTTCATTGCCGCTGCTCGGGGTTCTCCATACCGACATTGAACTGTCGCACGCGGAAAATAATCTGACAATGGAGGAACTACGGCGTAGAATTGCGCGACGCCGAGCCGACGAAGAGGAATTGCTTTTGCACCCCGAATTTTTCCGGGCCTTTCAGCGTCATAATCCACGAATTCGACGTATTCGCCTCATGTCGAAGCGTGGCGCGTATCATAATGAATTGAGTCGCTTTCGTTATGACGTCGTCCTCGAAGTTGGGCCGACGTGCTCCAGCGGTTTGGCCGGGCGCGAATGGGATTGGACACGAAACGAGCTCACATTGCCCAAACTGCGTGACCTTCTGGAAAACAACGAGAAGGGCGGGCTGAGTATTCGACGCGTGCCGGATCGGCGAATCGCTCGCGAAGTCACGGCGGCGTCGCTCATTGCTGCGGAATCCTCGTCGACCAAAGTGCGCGACGTACGGGCCAAACTGGCGTCGACGGTCTTCGACGGAATCGAGCCGGAAGACGT
>CAYSYX010000598.1:0-5846 GCA_964435055.1 uncultured Polyangium sp.
CGGATTTTCTTTGCCGATGTAATACTCGACCCAGTGATCGAAATCGGCCGGAGCCGCCCAATCGTAGACCTGATTTGCCGATAACGATCCTTCGCGACGCTCAACGTCCACCCAAGGCGACAATGCGGCAATAGCAGCAGGGAGCGGAGTCTTCGCCTCGCGTAAAACCAAGGGCAAAACGACGGATAAATTCCCACCCGCCGAATCGCCCGCAATGATCAAGTTTTGAGGACGAATACCATCGGCCAAAAGCGCTTCGTACACCGCCCGGCAATCATCCAATTGCGCCGGATGACGATGTTCCGGAGCCAAACGATAATTAGGCGCAAATATCCGAGCCTCCGCGGCCACGGCAAGACGCATGATCATTTCCGCATGCGTGCGACTCGACCCCGCGATGAACCCGCCGCCATGTAAATAAAGAATCACACGCGTCGGCGTTTTTCCTTTGGGCACGAACCATTCACCTTCGACCCCGCCCACCCGCGCATTCGATCGTTCCACCTTCGATTTCATGCGCTTGGCTTCCTGCTCGCCGGCGACTTCTTGCAATCGCCGCTGTTCGTCGAGAGGCAATTCATTCACCGCGGCGGCTCGGAATTTCAATAATCGCGTCGTGACCTCGAATGAGAAACCCCATCCGGGAAACAATGGCCCCTGACGTAACCGCGATCGAAGCGTCGTCGAAAATGCGCGAAACATGAGCGCGGGCATTGAAGGCATCATACGGATCACCACCGTAGGACGAGCGTCATGGCAAAACAAGGCCTTCGCGAAATATTTCCGCGTGACGACTCGTTGATTGGATGGATCACGAAACGGCGCGTATTGGACGATGTTTCGATTCAGCTCTTCGCCGCCGCCAAGATGGCCGCCGTGTGCTCCTTGGGATTGACGTCGAGCCACACTTGCTTGATTTTTCCGTCTTTGCCGACCAAAAACGATTGCCGCGCGGCAAACGTCAAACGCGTGGGAACTCGAAATGCTTTCGCCACGGCGCCGTCGGTATCCACGACGAGCGGAAACGGCAAATTGTGTTTGTCGATAAATGCTTTATGGCTCGCGGCGTCTTGCATGGAAACACCGTAAACCTCGAGCCCCGCGGCCTGCAAATCGGCCCAGCCATCGCGAATCCCTTGCGCTTCGATCGTGCATCCGGGCGTATCGTCTTTGGGATAAAAATACACGAGGACCTGTTTGCCCTGTAGACTGGAAAGACGAACCTCTTTGCCGTCGTGCAATTTGAGCGTGATATCGGGCGCGGCATCTCCGGCAGCCAAAGGTTTCGTTGCATCGGCTTCGGCAGACGCGGCTCCCGTGCTCGCGGGCCCTTGGGTCGCATTGTTGTTGCAGGCGGGAAAAACCATGAGCGCTACGACGAACGACGTGACGAAACGTGATGAAATTCGCATGGCCGCAGCATGCCAAAGAACTTTTTGCGCTGCAAGGTTCACGAATCCAAAACTCACCTCTTGACGCGCACGCCGTCGTGGTTTCCTCTGCGCACCGCGGAGGATTGAGACGGTGAAGATCACGTGCATCGGTGGTGGACCCAGCGGTTTGTACTTTGCAATCTTGGCGAAAAAGCGCGATCCATCGCGGGAAATCACGGTCTACGAACGCAACCGATCCGATGATACGTTCGGCTTCGGCGTTGTTTTTTCCGACGCGACCCTGGACGGTCTCGCCGATGTCGATCGCCCGGTTTACGATGCGATCCGCGCGAGTTTGGCCCACTGGGACGACATCCACACGTTTTTCAAGGGCGAACGACGCGTCTCCACCGGTCACGGATTCAGCGGTTTGTCTCGACAAAAACTCCTGACGATCCTTCAAGACCGCGCCCTGGAGCTCGGGGTGGACGTCCGGTTCGAAGACGAAGTCCGGGACATCGAAGCGTTGCGACGTTCGTGCGATTTGTTGATTGGCGCTGACGGCGTGAACAGCGCGGTTCGCGAATTGTACAAAGAACAGCTCGAGCCGCGGATTGATTGGCGTCCCAACCGTTTCGTTTGGCTTGGTACAACGTTTCCCTTCGGCGCGTTCACGTTTTACTTCGACGCGAACGAGCATGGTTTGTTCCGCGTGCACGCGTACCGCTACCAAGAGGACCGTTCGACGTTCATCGTGGAATGTCGCGAAGATACGTGGCGTCGCGCGGGGCTCGACAAAGCGACGGAGGACGAGACGCTCGCGTATTGCGAAAAACTGTTTGCCCATCGTTTGTCCGGGAATCTTTTGCTTAAAAACCGCTGTGTTTGGCGCAGTTTCCCCACGATTCGCTGCAAGCATTTCCATTTCGAGAACATGGTCATCATGGGCGACGCCGTGCATACGGCGCACTTCTCGATTGGTTCGGGCACGAAGCTCGCCATGGAGGATTCCATCAGCCTGGCCGACGCGATCGATGCGCACCCGCGTCTCGAGGATGCTTTGCGAGCGTATGAAATCGATCGCAAGCCCAAAGTGGAAACCTTGCAAAGGGCGGCGCAAGTGAGCCTTGAATGGTTCGAAAATACCGAACGTTACATGAACCTCGAGCCGCGCCAATTCGAATTCAGCATGCTGACGCGAAGTTTGCGGGTGACGCACGAAAACATGAAATTGCGCGACCCGGCCTTGGTCAAAGAATTGAATGAATGGGTGGTGCGCGAAGCGGAAGCGCAAACGGGCGTGTCAATCGATCCGAATACGCCGCCGATGTTCACCCCATATCGCTTGGGCAAACTCCTGCTCGACAATCGCATCGTCGTTTCGCCGATGAGCCAATATTCATCCGAAGACGGGGCGCCGAATGATTGGCATTTGGTGCATTACGGCAGTCGCGCCCAGGGTGGCGCGGGGCTCATCATTGCGGAAATGACGAACGTCTCCGCGGATGGTCGCATTACGCCGGGATGCGCGGGGCTTTATCGAGAAAGCCACGTGGCCGGATGGCGCCGCGTGACGGATTTCGTGCATCAATCGTCGTCGTCGAAGATCGGGGTTCAATTGGGCCACGCCGGACGCAAAGGTTCGACGAAAAAATTGTGGGAAGGTATTGACGAACCGCTGGAGGAAGGTGGATGGCCGTTGGTCTCCGCTTCCGCGATTCCGTATTTCCCGCGCAGCCCCGTACCGCGCGAAATGGATCGCAGCGATATGGACCGCGTCAAAGCCGATTACGTGCGGGCCACGAAAATGGCCGACGAAGCCGGGTTCGACATGGTGGAACTGCATTGCGCCCACGGTTATTTGCTGGCGTCGTTCCTTTCGCCGCTGACCAACAAGCGCAAAGACGAATATGGCGGAAGCATCGCCGGGCGTATGCGTTATCCGCTGGAAGTCTTCGATGCGATTCGGGCGGTATGGCCCAAAGACAAACCCATGAGCGTCCGTATTTCCGCCTCGGATTGGTCGCCCGACGGCATTACGCTCGAAGACATCATCGCGATGTCGATCACGTTCCGGGAACACGGCGTGGACCTCGTCGATGTTTCAACGGGCCAAACGGATCCGACGAGCAAGCCGGTGTACGGGCGCCTGTACCAAACGCCGTTCAGCGAGCTTGTCCGGATTGAAGCGAAAGTTCCGACGATCACGGTCGGCAACATTCAAAGTTATGGTGACGTGAACAGCATCATTGCCGCAGGTCGCGCGGACTTGTGCGCGCTGGCCCGGACGCACCTGTACGATCCGTATTGGACGCGCCATGCGGCGGCTGAGCAGGGATATGTGATGAAGTGGCCGAATCCTTATGTCTCGGTCGCGCGATTCGTGCCCCGCATGAAGTGAGCCGAGAAAACGAGTTTTACTCGGTACGCATGATGAGGTGGAAGCCGAATTCGGTTTCCACCACGTCGCTCATTTGATTGACGGACAATTCAAAGGCGGCGTCGGCAAAAGGTTTGGCCACGTCTTTGCGTTCGACGGCGCCGATCGAACCGTTGCGCGTCGCCGCGCCCGCTTCTTCGCTGAATTCCTTGACGACATCGTCGAAATCCGCGCCGCCGACCATTTTGTCGCGGGCTTCGAGCGCCCGCATGCACGCTTCTTCGCGCGTGCGCGTAATCGCCGCGTCGGCGTTTTTCGCGCCGGCATATTTGATGAGAACGTGTTTGACGGTGACCTTGGGCGGTTCACCGCTGAACTTGGCCCGTTTGGCGTTTGCCGTGGCGAGACAGAATGCGACTTTCTCCGGATCGGGGCCCTTGGGTTTGTCTTCGACGACCGGTGCCGCCTCGGGCGTTTTTTCCGGAGCTTTTTCGACAGGTTTGACCGGTGCGGGAGCACCGCCGCAACCGATGAACACGGCCGCTGCAACGAAAATGGCGAAAGGTGCCAGGATCTTGTTCATCATTCGATCATACACGCCGGCCCCGAGCGGTGTCACGCGCAAAATTGGCTCAGCCGGGCACGAACACTTGACGCTCGGCCCAACCTGCTGCATCACGCGGGATCAGATGGACATTGGGAGCTTCGGACCGCCTACGGCGTCCTTTGCCCGGCAGGGAGCGATTCATGAAAACGCATCGATTCAGCAATGGCGACACGATGCCCATGTTGGGCCTTGGAACGTGGAAATCCGCCCCGGGGCAAGTGTACACGGCGGTCAAAGAAGCCATTCGGATGGGTTATCGGCACATCGATTGTGCGGCGATTTATGGCAATGAACACGAAGTCGGCCGAGCGCTGTCCGAATGTTTCCGCGAGGGGTTGATCCAGCGCCGCGACCTATGGATTACATCGAAACTTTGGAATGACAAACACGCGCCGGAGGACGTCGTTCCGGCGCTGCAAAAAACGCTCGCCGATCTGCAAATCGACGCTTTGGATTTGTACCTCGTGCATTGGCCCGTCGCCCTGAAACGGGGATGCGTTTTTCCAAAGTCAGGGCAGGACCTGGTTTCTCTTGCCGAACTGCCGCTCACCGAAACGTGGAAAGGCATGGAAGAAGCCGTCCAAAAGAACCTCGTGCGGCATATCGGCGTATCGAATTTCGGCATGCGCCATTTGCTCGAATTGACGGCGCAAGCGCGCATCAAGCCGGAAGTCAACCAAATCGAATTGCATCCGTATTTGCCGCAGCGGGAATTGCTCGAGACCTGTGAAGCGCAAAAAGTCCATGTAACGGCGTATTCACCGCTTGGTTCGCCCGATCGTCCCTCGGGCCTCGTGCGCGCGGATGCCCCCGTGCTGCTCGAAGATCCGGTCATTGCGCGCGTGGCTCAAGCGAAAGGCATTACGCCCGCGCACGTGCTGCTCGCCTGGGCTTTGGCGCGAAAAACCTCCGTGATCCCGAAGTCTGTCAATCCGGAACGAATGCGCGCGAATCTCGCGGCGGCCGATATCGAGCTCGACGACGCGGATTTGTTGCAAATTGCGGGTATCGACCGGCACGAGCGTTATGTCGCCGCGCGCATGTGGACGATTCCGGGAAGTCCGTATACGGAAGCGGATGTGTGGGGCTGAAGCTCTACGGTTGAAATGGCTCGATTTCGCGGCGGCAACTCAAACAGCGAATCAGCGCTCGCTGCCGACGGAAACGATGGTTCGTACCAACAAACCCTCCTCGGTTTGTTTTACTGGACAACTAGGGCCACCGACCGTATAACCGCGGCATGAACCAAACGACTGCGAAAACAGGCGCTTCTGCGATCGCGACCGGATCCTTTGAGGTCAAACTAACGCCGCAAACACTGAGCGACCTCGCCGCCCCAAGCGCGCTTGGCCGACTGGCCATCGAGAAACAATTTCACGGGGACCTCGAGGCCCAAAGCTGCGGCGAAATGCTGTCGGCCATGGGCGCGGTCCAAGGTTCGGCCGGTTATGTCGCCTTGGAACGAGTCACCGGGACATTACATGGC
>CAYSYX010000599.1:0-5840 GCA_964435055.1 uncultured Polyangium sp.
CTTCACCACCATGCACGCCCGCGCCCGGGCCCATGTCGACCACGTAATCCGCCGCCAAGATCGCATCGCGATCGTGTTCGACGACGAGCACCGTGTTGCCCAGATCCACAAGGCGCCGCAACGCTTCGAGCAGGCGCGCGTTGTCACGCGCATGCAGTCCCACGCTGGGTTCGTCGAGTACGTACAGCACGCCGACGAGCGCCGCGCCGATTTGCGTCGCCAACCGAATGCGTTGACCTTCTCCGCCCGAAAGCGTTTGCGCGGAACGATCGAGCGTCAGGTAGTCGAGGCCGACATCGATGAGAAAGCCGAGCCGAGCAACGACCGCGCGCAACAACGGCTCCGCAATGGCCCGCTCGCGAGGTTGCAAATGAAAAACGCCGTCGACACGCGCGAGTCCTTCCAAGAACGACCGCAACGTACGCAGCGGCATCGTGCCGACATCGGCGATGTTCTTGTCCGTGAGTTTGACCGCGAGCGCTTCGGCACGAAGACGTTTGCCTTTACAAACATCACACACACGCGTGACCGCGTACCGACCGATGTCATCGACGGCGGCGAGATCATCATCGTCGTCATCGTCGCCTTCGTCGGCGACGTCGCCATCACCCGCGGCGAGCATACGTTCGAGGCGAACGACGATGCCCTCGTACGTCTCTTTCGCTTTGCGTCGACCTTTCGCCGGAGCTCCTTCGGCACCGAAAAACAAAGCTTGTTTGGTCGCTTCATCCAGATCCCGGAAAGGTTTGTCCGGATCTACTCCCAGCGCATGGACCGCTTTGCTCGTTTCCGTCGCCAACGCGACCGAGCCGCGACGACCCCACGCCACGAGCGCTCCTTCACGCAGCGTTCGTCGGTCGTCCGGCACCAGACGTTCGGGATCGATTCGCGTACGAAAACCGATGCCATCACACGTTGGACAAGCACCGTGCGGGCCGTTGAACGAGAACATGCGCGGCTCGATCGGCGGCAAGGAAATTCCGCACGAGATGCACGCGAAACGTTCGCTCATCCAAATCGGTTCACGCTTGAGTTTGTCCGTGGACGGATCCACGAGCAGCCGGCCTTCGCCGAGCTTCAGCGCAAGCTCCACCGAGTCCGTCAGGCGACTCTTGATGCCGTCTTTCACGACGATTCGGTCCACGACGACATCGAGGTCGTGAGGTTTTTGGCGATCGAGAATGAGGTCATCACCCAAATCGACGACTTCGCCATCGATTCGAACGCGTACGAATCCTTCCCGACGTAAACGATCGAGCTCGAGCTTGAGTTCGCCTTTCCGTGCGCGACATATCGGCGCCAGCACGGTGACGCGGGAACCTTCGCCCAACGCCAAAATGCGATCGACGATCTGCTGGACCGTCTGCGCTTCGATGCGTTCACCGCATTGGGGGCAGTAAGGCGTTCCGACGCGAGCGAAGAGAAGACGCAGGTAATCGGAAATTTCCGTGACGGTTCCGACGGTGGAACGCGGACTTTTCGTCAGCGCGCGTTGCTCGATCGCGATCGCGGGGGACAAACCATCGATGGCATCGACGTCGGGTTTTGCCAGTTGTTCCAAGAACTGCCGGGCATACGCGGAGAGCGACTCGACATAACGACGTTGGCCTTCGGCATACACGGTGTCGAAAGCGAGGGACGACTTGCCCGAGCCGCTCGGACCGGTAATGACGACGAGCCGATCCCGAGGCAGCGACAAATTGACGTTCTTTAGGTTGTGCTGTCGGGCACCGCGAATGAGCAGTCGATTCATGGACTCGCGAGAGCTAGCACGACGACGTCGCATGAGCTGTCACGGATGCTTCATGTGTGCCGGCGCGGTTCGTCCAAATCTTTTCCCGCATCGTCGAGGGCGTGTCTACTGGGTGAATCGAGCAGACAAAGACGTGGGCAAACCCTCATTCAGCGTCGCGAGCTTTGTACTTCTCAGTCTGTCGATCGGCTGGGGCGGAATCTTTGGTTGCGGTCGCGGCAAAGTGGATACTCGGGATACCAGGGACGCTGGTACGTCCGGACAAGTGATGTTCGACGCGGCGGTCGACGTATTTTCCGATGCGGAGGCGGACGCGACAAACCGCGACGATGCTTCTTCCGCCAACGCTGCGTGTCCGGCGGACATGACGCTCGTCGACGGGCCGTTCTGTCCGGCCATTGCGTATCGGTGTCTGAAAAGATCCGGCGGAATAGGGCACGGCTGCCCCGAATATCATCGAGGAGAAGTTTGTCTTGGAGAACTCGACCGCCGCCGTTATTGCATCGACCAGCACGAGTGGCCCAATCGAGTCGGTGAGCGGCCGAAGGTGTGGGTGAATTGGTTCGAGGCCAAAGCAGCTTGCGAAAGTGTGGGCAAGCGCTTGTGTCGGCGTTCGGAATGGATCCTCGCGTGTGAGGGACCAAAACGGTTGCCATATCCGTGGGGCTTTGTGCGGCAGCCGAGTCCTTGCAACATCGATCGCGCCGTCGTCGAAGCCGACGTGAACGCGTTGACGGATCCGCGTACACGTGAAGACGAAATTGCACGGTTGTGGCAGGCCGATCCGATCGGATCGCATCCGGACTGCGTCAGCGCGTACGGCGTCTACGACCTCACGGGCAACGTCGACGAATGGACCGACAATGCGCTCGACGATCCGAACACCGACAAAGTTTCGACACTGAACGGAGGTTACTGGGGACCGGTGCGCAACACGTGTCGTTTGACCACGAGTTCGCACGGACCAACCTTCACGTTTTATCAAGTCGGCTTTCGATGCTGCGCCGAGCCGCTCGATGGTGTCGTCGTCGATCCGCCGCGACCGTTCGTCGAGAAGCGCGAACGCGAAGACGAACGCAAGGGCGACGCACCGAACGAGGGCGAATGAACGCGCGTTCGACGGTGGTTTTTCCTTTGGTGCTGGCCTTGTCGTTGGGCATCGGCGCAGCGCTGATCACGTCGCGAAAGAAGGGCGAAGCTGAGATCCCCACGGTGCAATCCGCAGCGCCGGTCTTCGTGCTCATGTCGTCGGAGATCCCTTCGGCTTCGCCCAGTGCTGTGCCCAGACAAACGGCGAGTGCATCGGCTCCGGTGGCGCCTCCGAGTTACGTTCAGGTCAATCCCGAGAGCGTCACGATGTGTCCGAAGGGCATGGTGCTCATCGATGGCATTTACTGTCCGTTCGTCGGACACAAATGCGATCGTTATCGCGAGGGAGTGCAAGACGTCTGCGAACAGTTTGGGTCCCAAGTGATTTGCGAAGGACGGCTTGAATTCCGGCGTTTTTGCATCGACGTGTACGAGTATCCAAACCTGAAGGGGGTCAAGCCGGTCGTCATGGCCGACTGGAACGAAGCGGCGCGTGCGTGTCAGGCCGAGGGCAAACGTTTGTGCAACGTGGAGGAGTGGGAATTCGCGTGTGAAGGGCCGGGCATGTGGCCTTATCCCTACGGCGCCGAACGAGATCGAACCGCGTGCAACATCGATCAAAACGAAGAGCCGATCGACGCGGATGCGTTGACGCATCCCGAGCGTGTGGGATCGGAGCTCGAGCGAGTGGACAAACGGGTCAAGTCGGGCTCGATGCCGCGATGCGTGAGTCCGTTTGGCGTGTACGACATGACGGGCAACGTCGACGAATGGGTGGACAATCCGCAAGGCAAGAAGGCTGAACCGCCGTTTCGTTCGTCGTTGAAAGGCGATGATTGGGGGCCGGGGCGGGCGCGTTGTCGACCGATCGACACGACGATCCCCGAGTCGTTTACATCGCCGCAACGAGGCTTTCGTTGTTGTTCCGACGCGATGCGTGGAGCTCGCGTCGCGGCGGCGCCCGATGCGCATCGACCGAAAGTCGGACAAATGGACCTGCCGAAAAAGGCGGAGCGCAAGTGACGGAGGCTGCGTTCGAAATCGCCTTGAATTGCCGTGGATGCTCGGTTGGTCCGCGAGTATTCTCGCAGTTCTCTTCCAACCTCCGCCCGGATGGACTAGTTTGTCTCGCGGTGGCTGGTTTTAGTTTCGACACACAACGAATTCGCGCTCGCGGGATTCGTTTGCCAGCCCGTCGCCATTCTTCGTCCTCAAACGATTGTCGAATGGTTGTCGGCGGAGGGCGTCATCGACGTTCCGACGCTGCGTTTGTCCGAGCAGAACGGGGTGCGCCGGCCACCCCAATACGGGCCTATAGCTCAATCGGTCAGAGCCCCCGGCTCATAACCGGGCTGTTCCTGGTTCGAGTCCAGGTGGGCCTACCTTTTCTCTCCGGCGCAAGGAGCACAAAATTCACGTGAGTATTCGCGATCAGATCCCTTCGCTCGAAGCGCTTGCTGCCATTGATGCCGACATTCGGCGCGCAGAGGAACAGATCGGGAAACAACGGGGGAATTTGGAGGGGATGCGGGCCGAGGCGAAAGAACTCGACACGCGTCTCAAAGCCGATCGCGACATGCTCGCGCAGATGGAGAGGACTCGCAGCGACTTGTCTGTAGAAGTCCGCCAGATGACGACGCAGATCGAGAAGTCTCGAGAGAAACTTCAGCGATCGCGGAACGAGAAGGAGACCAACGCGGCCCAACGAGAAATCGAAGAGCTGCGCAAACTCCATCGCGATCGTGAAGACGACATCGAGAAGCTCACGAACGCCATCGAAGGAGCGAAGAAGTCCATCGAAGGCACGGACGCGAAATACCAGTCCGTGATGCGGAAGATGGAAGGCTCCGAAGAAGGTGCCGTGAAGCAGCTCAATGAGCTCGAAGCCTTGCGCACGGCGCGATTGAAGGATCGCGAAGATGCCGTCAAGAAGGTCCCCGTCGCGCTTTATCGTCGATACGAGCGCATTCGTGGACAGCGACCGAACGCGATCGCTGTCACGCACGATGGAACATGCTCGGCATGTCACTTGACGCTGCCGCCGATGATGTTCCGCAACATGGTTCCGCAAGCACAGTTTGATCAGTGCCCGCACTGCAAACGCATCATCTACTACTCGCCGGCTCCCATTCGTGCCGTCGAAGGCGATGACGCATCACCGCGCGTTTGACGTCGGAGTCATCCCGTGAAGGGTTGTGCGAAGTGTCATCGGTTGTATCTCGATGACCTAAGTGTTTGTCCTGTCGAAGGTGCCGAACTCGAAAGCACGGACAAGATTCGGCCCGATCCGGACCCCGAAGATCCCCGCGTCGGAAGCACCCTGTGTTACGGACGTTATGAGGTCTGGCGCGTCCTCGCCGATGGAGCGATGGGTCGCGTTTACCAGGCTCTCGATCTCACGCGCGGTCGCATCGTCGCGCTGAAGGTCCTGCACACACGCATCTCCGAAGACCAAGTCGCTCTCGCCAGGTTCCATCGCGAGTTCGAGATCAGCGCACGCGTTGCGCACGAACACATCGTCGAGATCTTCGCGTTCGAACTCGAGCCTTCGGGCAATCGAGTGCTCGTCATGGAGTACTTGGAGGGCGAGTCCTTGCGGATGCTCTTGAAGCGTCAGCGGGTTTTACCTCCCGAACGCGTCATTCGAATGCTCGCGCAGATCGCCAAGGGTCTACGCGTCGCGCATGAGCTCGATCTGGTCCATCGCGACCTCAAGCCCGACAACATTTTTCTGTGTGCCGGTCGCGAAGGAGATGTTGTCAAAATCCTCGATTTTGGAAGCCTTCGCGACAATTCCTTGGGGGCCAAACGAATTACGATCGTGGGCACCACGATCGGATCGCCGTTCTACATGGCGCCGGAACAAGCCCAAGGATCCGCCGAGCTCGATCTGCGCGCGGACGTCTGGTCGATCGCCGCGATCACCTACGAAGCCCTCACCGGCAAAGTCCCGTTCGACGGCGCAGGTGACGGCGAGATCCTCCACAACATCGTGATG
>CAYSYX010000600.1:0-1109 GCA_964435055.1 uncultured Polyangium sp.
GCGAACGGCGCGAACTGCTCCCAGTCCTTGATGAATTTCTCATCGTTGACCGCAGTGTCGCGAAGGATGTTTTCCCCGACGAACGTGCCCGTGGCGATCTGTTGCAGCAGCTCGACGGCGCTGAATGGACCGTGATCCATGCCGTCCTTGATCACGACGTACCGAGGACTCGTGTCCGCTTCGAGTCGTGCCTTGAGATCGGCCAAACGCGACGTGGGATTGTCCAGCCGAACCTGTGGAGCTTGCACGACGGCGACGGGAAACGGACCGCTCGGCAAAGGCGCACGCGGCGCTGCGGGGATGGCGACAACGGGAGCCGAAGGATCCGGCAGCGGGGGCAAACTTCCAAAATCAATGTCGACGGCGATGCTGTCCTGCTTGGGACGAGGCGCATGCGCCATCGCTTGAAGGGCTTGCGCCAACGCGCCGAGATCCGCAGGTCGACTGTCCGCCGTTGCGACCAGCGCTTTGCCCAAGACCATTTCGAACTGCGGGGGCAAACCCGGAACCGCTTCGGACGGACGCTTCATGCCCGGACCAACACTCGATCCCGTAAGCATTTCGTAGACGATCGCGCCGATACTGAAGACGCTCGCCCGAGCATCACCGGGATTTCCCGATCGTGCTTCCGGAGCAACCGCGGCTAGATCCGCCGGCAAAATCGGAAGAACTTCAGCCTTGTCCTCGAGCAAACTCGCCGCGGAACCGGTGAAAAGAATCGCATTGGGGTGAATGAAGAGCAGTTTTCCTTCACTGTGCGTCTGCTGAATTTCGGCGCAGAGCGGCACAATGATGGCAAGTGCCTCATTAAGTTCGAATTTCTTGGAGGAAGCTCGACGCGCTTCGAGTTCAGCGCGCAGGGTGCCGGGATTGATCGACATCGGCGCCACCTTACAGCCGAATGGCCTCGGTGCTCAATACAGTCGAAATAGAAGAGGTTATCAGGACATGGCGGACGGCGGAGTCTTGGCCCCCATCGCGCGTTCCTCTTCTTGCAGAACGGTGAAAACCAACCCGGCGCCGATGATCGGAACGAGCCAAATGAGCTGAGCTTGAAGGACTTTTTGTTTGCGTTCGAAGACGGTGCTTCGAAAAACGCGGTAAGTAAG
>CAYSYX010000600.1:1119-5836 GCA_964435055.1 uncultured Polyangium sp.
GGATTGGAAAGAGACGAGCGCAAGAAACGCCGCCCCGAGAATGCCGTCGAAGAGGTCCATGGGAGTCGCGGGAACCTAGGGCCGACTTCGCCATGCGCAAGGGGCACGCATGACGAATGCATCGATGGTGCGAAACAAGATCTGACTAGACTGCGCGCCGTGCACCTCGGCCGTCGTGTCGTCTATGTTGGAGTCACCGTCCTCGGGATGATGACGCCGCTCGCGCTCGTGTCCTTCACTGGATGCAATTCACTTCCGAGCGCGAGTGTCGATGCGGGGGATCTGCTTGGAGCTTTCGAGCGTGATGCATCGGTGCCCGATGCTTCGGCGGATGCCGGGCGCAAAACGAATCCCAACAAGGCGAAAGACGGCGGTGTCGTGGATGCGGGAGCGTCGAACGTTCCTCCTCCGACACCTGTGACGCGATCTCCGAACGAAGGCAGTTGCGTCACACCGGATGGACAACCGGATCGAGACGTGAAGCGCACGTTTGGTCGACCGGTTTGTCCCGGTGCGGAGATCCTCGAATGGAAGGACGCGTGGGGAGCGCCGAGATATGCCTGCGTGATCGCTCCGAAAGGCATCGAAACACGGGCTCCGGTGCCGCTCGTCATCTTCTTCCACGACGCGGGGAAGACACCTTCGAGCGTCGACAAAGAGACCGCGCTTCGGAAGCAGGCTGCGCGATTCAACCTCACAGGTGACGCCGCTCATGCCGGGTTTGTCATTCTCGCACCTCAAGGTCGAGGCATCCGTGGCAATCGAGACGGGGCGATGTTCGACGTCGACTATGTCGCCGAAGACAACGTGGACGTGATGACGACGGATCACTTCGTCGAAGTGCTGACGTCACGAAACATCATCGATCGCCGACGCGTGTATGCCGTCGGGGTAGGCAACGGCGGCTTGATGGCGACGACCTACACGATGCTGCGCGCCGATCGAGTGACCGCGTTCGCAACGTTTGGTAGTGACCAACCTCGAGCAGCTTGGTCGTGCGCCGGACCGCCTCCACCTGGGTTTGTCATGTACCGAGCCTGCGATCGCATCACGCCTTGCGCGTCGGTTGAACGATGGCTGCGCGCACGTGACGGCACGGGAGCGGAGACGACGTCTGTGCGTTTGGACAGTGGATCGGGAGACGAGCCGAATTGTGCCTTGGAGAAAAAGTGCACGGCGATCGTCGGCACCGCGAATCACCGTCGGTGGCCGAAGACACGCGAAGACGACATGTTGCGCTTTTTTGCGCGCCGAACGTTGTCGGTCGCCCCTTGAGATCCTGAAAAAAACACGGGCGAATCAAGCCGGGAATGATACTTGTCGAACGTCATGCTCGGCCCTTCGATTCCCGCTTCCGATGCCGCACTGAATGCCGTTCTGCAGTTCATTGACGAAGCCGTGTTCGTGTTCGACGAGCAGCTCGTGTGCCGGCATGCGGGCCCGAACGTGCAGCGGTTGTTTGGTGTACAGCCCGAGGTTCTTGTTGGACAAACCCGGCGCGTCTTGTTGGATCAGCTCTTGGCGCCGGTACCGGAACTGAGCTCGCTGCGCACGCGGCTGAACGAACATGCAGTGATGCAGGCCGTGGTGGAATCGGATCCGATCGACATCGAGGCACCGCTTCCACGAAGACTCGTTTGGATCTCCGCACCTGTCGTGCGTGATGGAGCGACCGTCGGCCGAATCGACATCGTTCGCGATCTGACGCGTGAAAGATTGCTCGAACAGAAGATCGCCGAGACGACACTGAAGCTCGAAGAAGCGTCGCTGGTCGATGCCCTCACCGGCCTCGGCAACTTGCGACGCTTCGCCGAAGAATGCGAACGCGAACATCGACGCGCGCAACGCGTGTGGGACTCGTATGCCGTCGCGCGCGTGGACATCGAGAACATGGCCGCACTGAATGCGAAATACGGACGCTCCAAGGGCGACTCGCTTCTGCGTGTGCTCGGCGAACGTCTTCGAGCGTCACGTCGGCAATACGACATCGTGGCTCGCTGGGACAACGACGACTTCGCGTTGCTCTTGCCCTGCATCGATCGAACGGCCGTGCAACGAGTTCTGGAAAGAGCGGCTCTTCAAGCTGTCGAGGGAGCGCGTGAAGCTGGATTCGAGATCCAATTGAACGTCGGTGTTGCGGTCTGGACACCGCCCTCGGCCGACAGCGCCACGGACGTTCTGCAACGCGCCTCGAACGCACTTGGATTGGCTCGACAAACCGCTCCGGGATCGGTCCACGTCGACCTCGATGGAACGGATTTCAAAAACGATCCGTTCGCGTCGATCGGCGAACCACCGGAACGTGTCGAGTGACGAACGCCCACGTGGTCCCCGTTGTTCACGCGACATGGCGATCATGACTTCAAGTTCTGCGTGAACTTCTTCGGAACGGGCGCGAGCGTCGCGTACATCTTTAGAAACGACACGTAATCCGCCGACATCACTGTTTATTTCGACCAACACCCACGCGGTTCACCGTGCCGTTGATCGTCGGCGAATCAGCCCTGGTACGACGTGTGCTGTGCCACCGCGTCATGAGTCGACGACGGATACAGAACGAACATCGAACCACGACGGACGCGAAGCATCGAGGCCACATCGAGGACGATCCGATCGAGTTGCTGATCCGCCGTTCGAAGCGACAACAGCGGCGCGGTGATGCTCGTGCAGCCGTGTTGTTGCTGCAGCAGGCGTGTTCGATGGATGAGTGGCGTGCGCGAAGCTTCACGCTGCTGGGCGCACTGTTGACGAAGATTGGAAAAAACGAGGAGGCGGAGCGCGCATGGCTGCACGCGCGTTGGTTGCGTCAACGAGCTGGTGAGGCGTCGCGAGCGGATGTCACGATGCGCTTGATCGAGCGGCTCCGGGCGTCACGCCGCGCGTCGCTCTGACCGTCACGTCGTGCGTATCGCGCCGATGTGGAACGAGCGGAGTGTGTTGCGTCCACAGAAAGGGCACGCCCATCCGACGTCGAAGCGTTCCGCGGTTGCGGACATGCTGTGCGCGGGCGCGACTTCACGTGCTCCACCACGCGATGCGGATCCGGCAATGACTTTGCGATTCTCGTCGAGCGTCGCCGTCAGGGTCGCTTGGCATTCGCATCGGCTACTCACGCTGTGTTGGCTCATGAATCTCCGAGATCGATTGTCGAGACAATCCGTTGAACAACGATGAAGGTGCTTATAAAGCGGCCCGACGTGCAGCTCAAGAGGTACAGGCAGTCCTCGAGCTTCACAACTTCTTGACTTCGACGGCTTGGATCGTCGCCGAGCCCGGACCGACCATACCGATCACGAACGTGGAGTCATCACCGATCTTCGCGTCGATGGATCGCCCGCCTTCGAGGGACATCGTGCGCAACAATGCTCGCTCTTCACCGGAGGCACTTCGAACAGTGATGAACAGATGGCTACGTGGACGTCCGATCACGATGGCGTCGGTGGTTCCAGATTGACAAACAAACGTTCCCTTGCCGGTGATCGCCTTGGTATTGCCGATCGAACACGTCGTTTCGACTTGGGCCTCTTTGGACGATTCCGCGAGGGCCGAAGCGATGACGCTGCCGCCGCGAAGAACTTCGACGTCGTCGACGTCAATGGCGATGTTGCGACTTCCGATCGCGACGTAAAAGCCGCTCGAACCAGGCGCAGCCGTGAGTGTCGTTTGTTGATCTCCGGTTCCGGCTTTGGCGATCGTCAACGTGGATGTCGACTCGGCGGCCTCGGGATCTTCGAGGGATCGCAGGGCGACGTAAACATCACCCGGTTGAGCGGCGCGAACCTTGAAGCGCACGGTCAGGTCGTCGCCCGCTTTGATGAGCGGCGCGGCGGCCGGTGAGTAATTCCCGACGACGCGCAGCACATAGCGACCTCCCGACGCGTGGAGCTCGTTCGTGCCGGCCCGCAGCACGTCGCGCGAACCATCGCCGGTGACTGTTGCGGTGATTGCGCCGGATGCCGGGGAGAACGATACGCCGGCGCCGGTGACTTGGCTCAGTTTGTCTCCCAGAACCCGATTCGACGCAGGTTTGGAATCCGAAACGGGCGCACCGACATCGCCCGATTGTCCGTCGAATTTCGTGGAGATCGCTTTGACTTGATCGCGCAAACGCGAAGGGCCGTCGCTCTCGTTGAACTTGCGTTCGTCCCAGACCTTGATGAGCTCCGACATCAATCCGGTGATGCGTTCATCTTCGGCGTTGTGATCGGCGAGCGACATTTTGCAGGCGTTGTATTGCGTGCAGACTTCGACGCGACGCTCTTTCAAACGCGTGGCGAGATCGCCGGCGGCATGAATGGCTTCGATGCGTTCGTCGGCGCCTTTGCTCGAAGACGCCGTCTTCAACGCCCCTTCGACGTTCAACGCTCCGAAATCGGCGGAGACATCCGCGCAATTTTCTCGAGCGATCGTGCCGATCGGGGCAGGGCAGGAGACCTCGCCCTCCGAGCCGGCAGCAGTGTTCGCCCCTCCTTGCGATCCGCCGCAAGCGGCGAGAAAGGCAAACGTCAATCCAAGACAAACATGGGTGGAATTCGTGCGGGCAACAAACACGTCGAGCAGGATATGCCGGCTCGTTCGACGGGCGGGAGGGAACCGCGATCGTCAACGCTTGCCAAACGCGACGGAGTCCGCTAAGCATGGCGACGCAATTGGCGGGACTAGCTCAGTTGGTAGAGCATCAGCTTCCCAAGCTGAGGGTCGCGAGTTCGAGCCTCGT
>CAYSYX010000601.1:0-5829 GCA_964435055.1 uncultured Polyangium sp.
GCCCACGTCCCGCGCGAACAACATGTTCACGGCCGTATCGTGCGAAATCCCTCGAGCTTCCACATTGCGAAAAGCATCCGTGAGCGATTGCAGAAATCGCGTCATGTCGCCCGCGGTCGCCCACAAACCAGCCGCCAACGCGGGAAATTGCAAGGCCCCGCCGGGCACTCGTTCGCCGGAATCGAAATACCCCGACGCCCGTTTCGACGCCGAGACAAACGAAGGAAACGACGCTTGCAACAACTCGACAATGGTGCGTCCTTCCAAAAGCTCGAGCAACGTTTCGAGCACCAAGTATCCACCGCCGGAATACTTGAAGGTTGTTCCGGGAGCCGAAATAACCTCGACCGGCGCATAACCGTAGGGGTTTTTCCCATCGAGCAAATCGGCGGCTCGAGGTCGTGGTTCGTCCGCCGCAATGCCCTTGACGTAATGCATATTGAGCGCCGTATGTCGCATCAAATCGGCAAGCGTGACCCGATCGGCCCAACTTGGTTCTTCCGGTGAAACCAATCGGTACGCGGTTGGCAGGGACGCAAGCACCTGATTGACCGGTGTTTCCAGCGCCAAACCATGTTTACGGAAGACCTCGAGCGCCAGCGCGCTGCCCACGGTTTTGCTCAACGAGGCAATTTGAAACGCGGTCGTGCGATCGACGTCGGCGCCGGGATGTTCGCCCTGACGCACCACACATTCGTACACGTCGCCGCCCCGCGATACGGCAATGGACGCGCCGGCAACGCCATGCTTACGCAAAAGCGCTTCGATTGCAGAGATCGAGCGGCGCGGCGAAGACTCCATTCGTTTGCGCGTGATTTCCCACAAGGCCAGACGCGCGTTGTCGAGTTCCTGCGCTTCGGTATTTCCCATGCGCTCGCGCAAATGGGCCAAGAGTTCTTCCGTGGTTTTTCCTTTGGCCGAGACGAGGTATTTTACGCCAAACTTTTCCTTGTACTCGGCGGCGAGGGTCCGCAATTCCTCCGATGCGGACGATTCTTTCACGTTGGCTTGTTCGGAGGCGGCTCGCGCGTCGAGGGTGGCTTTGTTTTGCCCGATATCGCCGTGAAATCCGGCGGCTTCGATGATTTGCGCCTTGGAAAAACCGCGGATGCTCTGCTCGGCGAGCGCGGCGTCTTCGAGCGGAGTCGACGCCATTTTGAAAGCAAATTCAACGGCCCCACACAATTCGAACCAATGATCGAAATCATTGACCTCTTGCGACAAACGATCGAATTGCGGATCGGCGGCAACGACGGCCTGCCAAGGATCTTCGGCCGCGCGAATGTGCTCGACGGTGAACGGCATGAGCAGCTCCGTGGCAAATTCCGCAGGTTGCGCGTCGGTCATGAGACGAAGCAAAATGCGTTTGGCAATCGGGTACCATTTCGCCGTGCGTTCGTTCCAGGCGACTTGAACGAGCTTGGTCTTATTCGACAAGTTGCGCCGAATGAAGTTCATCTCTTCGTGAACGATGCGGATCAACGTCGGGATCGATACACGTCCGTGACGTACTTCATGCCAAACCTCCCAGCGGGATCTCTCCGCGGTGGCCAAGTCGTCCATCACGCGCACCGGAACGCCGTCGATGATGGTCGGAAGGGCGACGCAGCCATTGCCACCGAGCCAATCGGCCAAGTATTGCAGGGATTGAAAGACGTTGTAGCGGACTTCCTCCGGATCGTCGTTGGCAATGAAGTCGGATTGTTTGATATCGGCGACGATGAGCGAACGGACGTAACCAGCATCGTCCATCGATAAACCTGCGACGTCGGGGGTATCGATGAAACGAAGGATTTCGCCGCGATGCGCGCCGAAAAGCAGTCCGTCCACGAGCGCCCGCAAGGGCTCGGAATTGCCTTGGCCATGTTTTTGCCACGCCACGACGATGGCAATGCCGATCCGCACGAAATCCGGATGCGCGACCCAGAAGCCCGAAAGGTCACGTTTGAGCTGCGTCAGTACGTCCTTGAAAAACCCCCGCAAGGTGACCTGCATGGAGTCGGCATTTCCAGCAATGGGCAAAATGCCGTACATTCCACCGATTTTGATGCCGCCGCGCGAACCGATGACGTCCGCGACGAGGCGATGCGAGGCTTTGATGTATTTGACGACGATGTTGGGATCGGCCTTGACAGGAATGCGGTAATGCGGATCTTCTTTGAAGAGCCGAGCCGTCGAGGCCAAATAATCGTGCCAGCCGAGAGACCCGCCGGCGAAATACGGATACAAGGCATCCATGATTTCATGGGCGCGCACGATCGCGCGCGGATTCTCGAGCACGACGAGCACACGCACGGTGCCCGGAACATACGACGGATGAAGCAAACGCAGACGTTCTTCCGCCAATGAAATCATTTTGTGTACATACCGAGCCTCTTCTTCATTTTCGAGTTTCGGTACGTAAAACACGAGCGCCCGGGGGTTGTTCCAGTGGTGAAACAAATGGAGCGCAAAGTCATACAAATGCAAAGGGACCGGGGTTTCCTCGAGAAAGAGAAAACTCGTGGGCAAAGCCAATCCGGGGAAACGCTTGATGGGCAACGATTGTTTGTCGGGGTTGATGCGGTAGGATTTTTGGCCTTCATCGAGCGCCAGCGTCCCGTCGAAGCACGCGGCCAAATTAACGCCGGCATCGACGAGATCCGCCCGCAGCGGCGTCTTGGAGTCTTCGTCGTCGGCGCCCCACATCGGGGAAAAACCATTTTCGTTCAAAAGTTCGGCGACGATGGCCGGTTCGCCGGGCAATTTGCGATGATACGCATTCATCGCGTTGACGGCCATTTTTGCGCCGTCCGGCGGACCAAACAACGTGACATGTGGTCCTTGCAAATATTCGGGAATCGGAGCGACCGGAGAGCCTCCGGGACGACAATAATCGGGGCGCAACGGGCCGAACACGACGCGTCCGCGGGCATCGGTCAAACCGAGCGCCGTACGATATTCCGGGGCGAGGAAATCGATGCCGAGTTTGTCATTGTATTCGACGAGAGCTCGCACGCGTGAATCGACGAATGCGCGATCGTCTTCGCGCCGTGCCAAAACGCCATTCAGATCAGCTTCGAGCGTTCGAAACAAATCCACCAAGAATCGTAAAGCTTCGGGCGTTTCGAGGCCTGCGCGTTCGCCCAGTTGCACGAGGCCGGGGACGTCGTCCACGGGCGTGGCGCGGGAGAGCAGTTCCCGGGCAAACGCCGGGGACAAGAATGCGTGATAGGCGGGAAGGCGAAAAAACGGTGCGGTCATGGCGTCGAATCAGCTCCCGCGGTAGGTCGAATAACCGAATGGATTCAAAAGAAGTGGGATGTGGTATTTACGGCTCGTGTCGGTGATGCTCACGTGCACGCTGACTTCGGGGAAAAACGGGGTTTGGCCTTTGGAACGTGAATAATCACCGACGTGAAAAACAAGGCGATATTCGCCGGGTTCATAAGGAACGGAAAACGCAATGCGCCCGTCGGTGTTCGTTTTGTCGCTTCCGATACGCGACCATTCGGCGGGTTGGTCGCCGCCGCGGGAAGTTTGTCGTTCCAGGTCGACGCGGACATTCGCGGCGGGAAATCCAACGCTCGTATCGAGAATGTGCGTGCTGATCATGAAGGCGCTCCGTGGGTTCGGAGCGAGAAGATAGTTTGGAGTGTAGGACGTTGTAAAGAGGGACCAATACCCGGGCGCACTTTTTTGCGCCGTTCCGGAACGCTAAAATCGCCCCGTCATCGACAAACCGCCACCTCCGGGCAGCACCAATGGAGCAAATGCTGTATTCGAGGCCTTGGAACGGTTTACCACAATCAGGACGACCGCCGCCGTGGTCAAAACGCCTCCCGCGACAAACAGTCCCGTGGCTGTATTCATCATACCGTCCGCCGCCGCACGACGCAGTTCAAGATCTGGTACTTTGGTAGGATCACACGTGTTTCCGTTGCCGTCGTCTTTCGCGCAATCCGCCTCGAGCGCATGGCGATCGCTCGCCGCCCCATTCGCGAAAAGAGCGCCCATCATGAGCGTCGTCAAAGCCCCGGTACCCGTAAGCATGATTCCGGAGGGAAGAAGCCAATGCGGTACGGTGCCCGACGTCGAGGGGTTGCCCGTTTGAGGTCCGATGATGCCCGTTGGCGGTCCCTTCGGCCGAAAATCAACCACGTAGCGTTTGCCCGGCTCAACCTTTGCGGTGATTTTGCGGTCGCCCTTCGAGGGTTCCGTAATCACAATCGTGTGTTCCCCGGGCTCGGCGGTAATGTCTTCCGCTTTTGCGGTGATGGGCCCGAGCGCGACGCCATCGATAAGCACCACGGAGTTCGCTTCGAGTACGTCACGACGAACGAATCGGATCCACGGTCCCGTTTTCATCATTGACGCCACGATAGCGGTCACGTCGGCGACACGTTCGTGCGACCCCTTCACCCTACGCAAAAATTCGGTGTAATGAAGGTACGCCTGCGCAGTTTGTCCAAGGGCGGCTTCGCAATACGCCATATTCACCAGAGCATCGAGCGACACCGTTTCATGACTGTCGTGCGCTTCGCGAAACAAGCGCAACGCCGTGCCGTAATCTTTGGCTTCACGCGCGGTTTTACCTTGCTCCAAGAGAAGCCGTGCTTTTTCTTCCGGGCCGGCTTCATCCGCGTACGACGTGCATGGAATCAAGAAAGCGGCGCACAACCAGGGAAGCCCGAGAAACGCAGCGCGTAGCTTATCCATGGCCGGAACCTTAGCCACATGATCGCGAAACGACAATCTGAAAATTTCCTTGGCACCCGGCGCATCCACGCGCAATACCTTCGGCCATGGCTCACATCCTCATCGTCGAGGACGAACCCGCAATCGCGGAATCCCTTGCCTACGCGCTCCGGCGCGATGGTTTTACCACGACCCTCGCGCCAACCCTGGCCGACGCACGACGTGCTTTCCCCGTTGCATCCCTCATCATTCTCGACTTGATGCTGCCCGATGGAAGCGGATTCGACCTCATCGGAGACGTTCGTCGAAGTGCAACCGCAGTGCCCATCATCGTCCTCACCAGCCGCGACGATGAAGCCGATCGCGTCGCCGCGCTGGAAACAGGCGCCGACGACTACGTCACCAAACCGTTTTCCACGCGCGAAATGACCGCCCGCGTCCGCGCCGTACTCCGTCGTTCCGCCTCGACAAACACCACGACAAACCCATCGACCCCACCTGCTCCGCCAAACCCTGCCCCGCCGGCTCCGCCCCGCGACGAACCTTTGCCGTTACGGATCGACGAACCTTCGCGACGCGCGTATGCTCTCGGGCAAGAGCTGGATTTGACGCGCGTCGAGTTCGATTTGCTGGCTTGTTTGCTGGCGGCACCGGGACGCGTGTTTACCCGCGCCGAGCTCATCGATCGCGTGTGGGGCGACGGGTTTGCCATTACGGACCGGACGATTGACTCGCACGTCAAGGGATTGCGGCGAAAAGTCGAAACGGCCGGAGGCAATCCCGGCATGGTGGAAACAGTGCGCGGTGTTGGGTATCGCGTTACGGACAAACCTCTTCCGCCATCGCGAGATGGTTCGTCGGACGCGTCGTGATGCGCTTCATCATCACCACCACCTCGTCGGTGGTCCTCATTCTGCTCGTTGCTTACGTGGTTTCGCGAATCCTGCGCGCACGAACGGCCGGCACGAGCATTCGATTGCAGGTATTTTTGGCGCTCGCCAGTATCGTCGGGGCATTTTCCTTTGGATTGGGATTGCTCGTCATCGACCGGATCGAAGCGCGAGCCACGCTTTTGGCCCATGAAGCAGCCAACGACGAAGCCGCCGCCATTGCCGCCGTCGTTGCCGGGGAAATGACGGAACGCCCTTCTTC
>CAYSYX010000602.1:0-5828 GCA_964435055.1 uncultured Polyangium sp.
AGGTTCGGTCACGTGAATGCTCGTCAAGGTCACGCTGCCATTGCTCTCTAAAATTCGATTCGTCGCGGTAAAAACAAAGCCGTTGTCTTCGGCTTTCGTCTCGTAAAACTCGTTTTCCGAAGCCGACGTGATCCACTTTTCCACGGTCGCCGCTTCGCCGAACAACATGCGCGTCTCGCGCCACCGAAGACCCACGAGCCCGTTTGACGGCTTTTCGACGACCTCGATCTTCTCGATTCCTTTGATGGTTTTCGAGGCATTTTCGATATCCGCCAACACGGCCCAAATCTCCGCCTTGGATCCTTGGATGGTGACTTGTGCTTCAACGATCATGGTTTGCCTCCATCCCCCATTCAACCGGGTGCGTCAAGACAATTCGCGTTCGAGCATCGCCTGGTCGAATGGCGCCGGGACGGAAACAATCGATGTTTCGCTTCCCACGTGCGTCATTCAATCGACAATTTCAACGACGCCTTTGCATTTCCGTCGGCATGGTCTAGTTTTGGGGCGGCCATTTGGAAACAGAGAAAAAACATGTATACGAATATCCCTCGTTCGGTCGTCATTGGTGCTCTCTCGGGATTGCTCGCGCTGAGCTCCGCTTCGTGCCAAACCACCCCGCCAAACGGTTCGGGCTCCGGCGGAAGTGCAACCGGCAGCAGTGGCACTTCGAGCAGCAGTGGTGAGGCTGGAACGGGTGGCACCGGGGGAACGGGAAGCTCCACGAGCAGCAGCGGGCTGGGCGGCGCGCAAGTCGGCGCGGGAGGTAATGGCGCCGGAGGTAATGGCGTCGGAGGTAATGCCGCGGGAGGTAATGGCGCCGGAGGTAATGGCGCCGGGGGCAATGGCGGAGGAGGTGGCGGAGTGTGCCTCGACAAACAGGCCCGGTGTGAATACATGATGGACACCGAGCTGGACAAGCAATCGTTTCGGCAGAAAGCGGGCTACAATTGCTTGACGCAAGCGTCGGGGTGGGAGTTTGTCCCTCTCGCGACGTGCGATTATTCCGAAGTGTGCGAACTCGGTATGGGTACGGAAGCGTCGTGCGTCTCGTGCGGGCCGAAGGGTCTACGCTTCGGTTATCGCGCCGTCGACGGGGTGGTCAAGGAAAACTGCAAAGGCTGCGGCTCGGGATGCGGCTGGGCGGTGTATGGTTGTTATGCGGAAACGGCGACGTTTGGCGCGCCTTGGGCCGACATCGTTTGGCAACAAGGATTCGAAGTCATTCGTTTCGCCTTGCTCACGACGGGCGAGATCAAAAACCTTGGTGCAGTGAACAAACAGGTGACCTTCCAAAACCTGCAAATCAACACCATGGATATTCAGCTGGATGGCGTGGTCGATTTCGACGTGGCGATGCAAGTACTGGCCACGGACAATTTCCAGCAGCAGCACACGTGGGACATGCAGGCTCGCGTGGTGGGTATTTGCAAATAGAGGCGGGGTGGGCTCACGTTCCCGAGGTGGATTCCTTGCCGGCTTCGCGTGTCGCGACGGCCTGTTTGGCCGGGCCATATTGATAATCCAGCAATGCCGCCAGAGGTCCCAATACTTCATGCGTATTGGCTACCCGATCCGCACGGCGCCGAGCTTGCGCGGCGAACTCCCCCAACAAAGTCGCGATTTCATGACGCCGTTCCAGGCGCGTTTCATACAACAATTCGGTCAATTTCTCCGCTGCGACATGCAATTCGGTCAAGTACGCGTCTTCCGCTGATAAACTCTGCAATCGTTGAACATCCGCCGGATTCAATCCCGCCCTTTCCACATCGGCCGTCTTGAGCTGCGCCATATTCGCCACCGCCGCTTCGTACCCGTCGTGGACTTTCGTCAATTGCCGAATTCGCTCCGGCGTTATGTCCACCACCGCAATGCTACTCGCATCAATGACCAATTCACCAGGCTTGGGATGTTTGGGATCGCTCATGAGATCCGTCCTTTCCACACCGTTCGGGTGTGATGGGACTGTTACCCGACAAGTGTCAACGTGAAGCATTGTCGCACATTTTCGTCGACAGTGGCACATTCCCGACGCTTTGGTGTAGCGAACTACTTATTTTTCCCAGCAGACGACACAATTTTCGTAGCGCGCTACAAACTTTTCATAGTGGACGACACAATTTTCGTAGCGGGCTGCAAGTTTTTCATAACGCGCTGGGAGCCGCACGTCGTGGACTGGGCGGGATTCGTCGTCGAATAGGAAGAACTCGTCGCGCACTGAGAGATTTTCGTTGTGGACGAGGTGGAATTCGTCGTCGACTGGGAAGATTTGACAGCGAGATAGGGCGGATTCGTAGTGCGATGGGGAGAACTCCTATGGCGATGGACACTGGGACCATTGAGATAGGAATTCGGAGGACCGAAATGGGAAGGGTGGGCAGGGTCAGGGGGATTCGCCGGCGCTTGCCACCGAACAAGTCGTCGAGCTGCACGGGGAAGGCGGTGGATGTAGATGGCGTTGATTACGAACGGAACCGCGAGGCAGTCAAGCAAACACGATGAAGGTCATCCGAGTGTCAAGAAAAACTTGATGCGAGCCGGCAGATGCAGTAGTTACGGCGTCGATGTCGTTTCATCCCAATCTGCCAGACGCTGCGAAGCGCCATCTTCATGCGGCCGAGCTGTTGTGCGCCGAGCCTGGACATCGCAAGGACGTTGCGGGATATCTCTACGGGATCGCCGTGGAATGCGCGGTCAAACAGCTGCTTGTCCCGTTGAAAATCGATGAAAACTACGATAAAGACGGGATGAATTATGCCCATTTTCCCGAGCTTCGGACGCTACTTCGTGACGCGCTCAAAGGCCGGCGTGGGACATCAGATCCGCTATTTCGCTTTATTTTTAATGACAGCTTCATGAACAACTGGCACGTCTCGATGCGTTATGCGGATTCGCGGCAAATCCGCGGAGAATGGGTCGCCGCGTGGCAGAAGCAAGCCAAGGATGCAGTCGGAGCCATGGAGGCGCAGCTGTGAAAACCGTTCGTTTCGATGACAGTCTTCCGATGATGGTTGATGTACTCCGTACGGCTCTCACTGACGAGGCGGTCATTACCGGCACCATTCTTCGCGATGCCGTGGGATGTTTGGCATTTTTTGCGAATGAGCCGCTCGACGAGGAAAAGAAAAACGGTTTGTCAGTGAAGCTGCGCGAATCGCTTGGGGCTTACGCACGTCCTGATCGCGTCGTGGCAGGCGTTGGGGATTATGGCGCAAAAGCCGTGCAAAACGATGCATCCGCGCTTCATGTGGAGGTGCGTGGGTTGCGCGTGCGCCTGGTCGATAGGCGTATCGTTGGTGCGGACTGGCTGCATGCCCCCGAGCCCCCACCCATCAAGTCTCCACCTCGGATCGTTTTTTCCAGTCTCAAAGGTGGAGTTGGGCGTTCAACGGCACTCGTCATCGTCGCGAAACACATGGCTTCGCGACATGGCCTTCGCGTATTGGCGGTCGACCTCGATATGGAGGCGCCCGGACTTGGTGCCCTTCTGCTTTCGGAAAAAAACGTCCCGGAATTCGGAGTCATCGATGCGCTCGTCGAAAATGGTTTGACGGGGCTCGATGCGGCCTTTTGTGCCGACCTCGTGGGAGCGTCCGATATTGCCGGCATGGGAACCAAAGGACTCATCAAAGTGGTTCCCGCTTTTGGTCAACGAAGTTTGCAAAATCCTGCGGATGTATTGGCCAAGATCGCCCGCGCTTATGCGGAAGATATTCGACCTGACGGGACCGTCGTGACATTGCTCGGCCAGGTGCGCAGCCTTGTGGATTATTTTGCGGATTCCGGCGATTACGATGCAATCTTGGTCGACGCCAGGGCCGGTTTACACGAAAGCACGGCGTCGTCCATCCTGGGGCTGGGTGCCGAAGTGCTCTTGTTCGGCTTGAACGAAACACAGACATTTCAAGGTTACAAGGCATTGCTGGCGCATCTTGCTCGCTTTCGTTCGGATCAGAATGAAATACCGGAATGGTTGTCGCGTTTGACCATGGTTCAGGGAAAGGCGCCCGTGGATGCAGACCAGCGCGCCGAATTCGTTGAAGGATGCAATAAGCTGTTTGCGGAGAGCGGGCTGTCGCCGACGCCGGCCAAACCGTCGAATGAAGTCGCATTGCCGGCCGGACCGTTTACCGCGGTGCCATGGGACGACGATTTGTCCGATGAGGAAGTTCTCCCTCCGCTGCGGGTGATTCCCGAGCCCCTGGCTATTCTGAGCGATGCGGGATTCATGGGGTTCGATCCACTAAAAAAGCGGGATCAAGTATCCGAAACGATGTATCAGGCGACGTTCAGCCAGCTGCTCGATTGGGTAGATCGTCTCGTGGAAGGTACGTTTTCCATGAATTCACAGGAGGAGACGTGATGCTCACGACCGGCGATTATCGAGCCATTCGCGAAACAATCGCTTCTTGGCCCAGCGACGTTTCCAGCGATGCAAGTGGCGCCCAAGTGCCTTCGGTCGAGGAGATTTACGCCCCCGAGACGCACGCAGCGGCGCTGGATCCGGCGGCGCCTCTCGTGGTCGGCGCACGTGGCACAGGAAAAAGCTTTTGGGCCGCTGTTCTTGGCGATCCCGCGCTCCGTACCGCAGCAGCGAAAGCCTATCCGCGGATTCGCTTGGCGGATACGGAAGTCCAGTTTGGTTATACGGGACTCGACGGTATGGGCGGCATTGGACGCGAAAAACTCGACCAATGCGTTGCGGAAGATGCGGACCAGAATGAAGCCCGCACTTTTTTTTGGGCGACCATCTTGCGCGCATTGGACGGTGCGGGAGGAAAACGGCCGCGGAATTTGCCCTCCTACTTGCAAAGTGCGGGCGATTTGGACAAACGAGAGGCCGACATTGCAGAAAGCAACGAAGCTTATCAAAAGCAGGGAAAAAAACTGGTCATCGTGTACGACGCGCTCGACACCATGGCCTTGTCTTGGCCGCGACGCAGGCTCTTGACATTGGCTCTTTTGCAAGTCGTATGGGCAATGCGTGCCTATCGGGCAATCCGAATCAAACTTTTTTTGCGCCCGGACCAACTCGACGACGATGCCCTTCATTTCGTTGAATTACCAAAACTACGCGCCGGGGCTGTGCGGCTGACTTGGCCCACAACCGATCTTTACGGTCTGTTGTTTGCCCGACTGGCGCTCGGAGAAACTCGCGAACCTTTTGGAAAATTGCTAGAGTTTCTGGGATATCCAAATCCGTCGCAGAATTCGGTGTTGACGAGAAAATGGTCCGTCATTCAGTACGAAGTTCGTCAACAGGCGATCATGAACCGTCTTGCCGGACCCTACATGGCAGATGGGAGATTTGGTTACAAAAAAGGCAAAACCTATGAATGGCCATTGAAACATTTGGGGGACGCTTTTCATGAAGTCACGCCGCGCAGCTTTCTAAGTCTCATGATTGCTGCGGCCAAGCACGATCCAGTGCCCCCGAATCGCGTCATCGCCCCGGCAGGCATGCATCATGGATTGCGAGCGGCGTCGCGGACGCGCCTCGATCAGTTGCACCAGGAGTTTCCTTGGATCAAGGGCGTGCTCAAACCATTGGCGGGGTTGCTGCTTCCGCTACATGAAGAGGGTGTTTTCGAGGTGTGGCGGGCGGCGAAAACGTTACAAACGGCAATGGCGGATGCAGAAGATGAAGGGTACATGCCGCCGGTCCCGAGCACACCCACGAAACCGGCGCATGAACGGGACCTTTACAAAGAACTCGAGCGAATCGGCGTCATGATGCGACGCACGGACGATCGTATCGATATGCCGGATTTGTTCCGCGTGGCCGCGAAGCTGCTCAAAAAAGGCGGAACCGCGCCATTGGTATAGAA
>CAYSYX010000603.1:0-5822 GCA_964435055.1 uncultured Polyangium sp.
CGCTCATTCAAATCGACGGCATTGATACATTGACGACCGTGCCCATCGGACGCCTTTCGAAGCGATTGCGCGGATGTTTCGTCGTGTGGTCGGGGCGATTCGACCGATTACGCATTGGAATGGACGACCAGCCCATTCGGCTTGCTCCCTTGGATAATGCCTCGGCGCACGAGCTTTTGTCGGTGGTTCATGCGCCCGCGACAAACGACGCGGAAAAACAGGTGCGCCAAACCTTGATCACGTCGGCCCATCGCTTGCCACTGCTTCTGCGAATGATTGCGGGATTTCTTCGTGCCGGGCGTGATGCCTCGACGTTGGTATCTTCCTTGAGCATGGCGGCAGGTGACGAGGGAAAACCGCCGTCGTCGGGAAACCAGATTCGTAAAACCCTTGCGATACTCGTTGAGCTGGGATTGGAACGGATTCGCGAGGTTTACGGTGCAGATCAACCATTGCCGGCGGATGCACTTCGGCAATTGGGACACATACCTCCGTCTGGAGTCGGGAAAAACCTTGGCGCGGCGACGTTGGGTATAACAGAAGACGAATTCGAGCGCTTGATGCGCAACGCTGAACAAGTTGGGTTGGTGGTTTCGGTGCCGTCCATGGAGCCGGATGGAGCCGAGCGCTGGCAAATGCATCCAATGATTGCCGAGATTTTGCGCAAAGACGAGGATCGCGACACGGTTATTTCACGGATGACGAATTGGTTTGTCGAGAAGTTGTCGAAGCGTGAAACCTACGCCGACGTTGATACCGAACAGAATGTGTTGGTGTGGTGGTTGGAAGAACTTCCGGAGCAAGATTGGCATCGGGTGGCCGAAGAAGCGCAGTATTACGTTCGACATAGTCGTGTACCCATGGCTTGGTTCATGTTTGGTGGTCGTGCATTAAAACGGGAGGAGGAGCTGGGTCAACGGTTTCCTGTTATGCATATTCTTGCGCAAGTTATGGTGCGCGTCGGAGAAATTGCCGAAGCAACCACTATATCGGATGGCTTGGTCGGATTGGCTATCAAGACTGGCGAAAACCGCGCACAGATTGACGCTTGGCTTCTGGCGGCTGAGGTTCGCGAAAAGAAAGGCCAAACTTTAGAGAGTGCACGAATACTCGATGAGAACGTCCTACCGCGTTTGGAGGATTTTTCCGAGAAAGCCGCGGTTTTGAATCGACTTTGCTCATTACTGGAAACTGACGGGGACCTCGATGGTGCACTCACGATACGTGAAAAATTGGCTCAGTATTTGGGTGAAATCAAGAATAGGCATGAATACGCAGTCATGCAAGCGTGTATTGCACGTATTTATTTGTTGAAAAAACGCTATGACGATGCGCGGCATCTGCTGAATGCTGCATTGCCCGTATTGGAAGAATTTCGGGACTCGTCGAACTTGTCGAGCGCGTGGAAAATCTTGGGAGATGTCGAGGTATACGCAGGAAGTACCGACGCGGCATTGACCATTTACTACGATCGAGTACTGCCGACCTTGAAAAAGCAGCGTGATCGTCATGGAGAGGCAATTGTTTATGGTGCAATCGCCACCGCCCTTGAGCGGAAACGAAAGTATCTGGAAGCGCTACTCATGCGTCGAGAGCGCGTTATTCCGATCCTGGAGCAGTTTGGCGATGAACGATCCGTTGCACATGAGAAATTCTCCATTGCCGCGAGTCTTGAGGCGCAAGGGGAGTTCGAAAAAGCGCTTGAGCTGTATCTCCACGATGTGGCTCCCGCGTATGAGAAGTTCCGGCGAGAAGAGGACCTTGGTAAAGTCAAGTATTTGGTCGCTCACTTGTACCTGAAGACGGATCGACCCGAATTGGCGCGCCAAATCGTTGTTGACGACCTGCTTCCTTATTTTGAAAAGACGAAGGATGAACACCACCTCGCCGTGGCCTATTCCATTCTTGCCGACGCCATTTGTCACCTAGGCGATCCTGTTAAAAGTGTTGATATCATCGAGGAACACGTTTGGCCGGTTATGGAAAGGCTCGGCACTCCGCAAGAGCAGGCCACTCTGCTCTACAATTGGGGCGTGTCGGCTGCCGATGCTGGTCAATACGAACAGAGCCTCGACGTGTTCAACCGGGCCATGGAGCTGCATGATGCTCACGAATTGCCTGGATCCTGGGTTGTACGCCAACATCTTGGTCGAACCCTTCGTCGTAGAAATCGTGGCAATGACTTCACCGAGGCACGTGGACATATCGCCCTCGCGCTCGACGAAGCTGAAGAAGCTAATCATCCCAACCGCGAGACCCTGCGCCGCCTCCTCCAAAATCCCGTCCTAGAGCGCATTGAAATCAAAAATTTCAAAGGCATTCGGGACCTCGCCATTGACTTTACCCACCCTTCGGAGCTCGGAGGTCAATGGACCTGCATTTTCGGTATCAACGGTGCAGGCAAAAGCAGCATTCTTCAGGCCATCGCGCTCGTTCTGCTTGGGGATGAAAATGCACGCGACGCCCGTATCGACCAATTGAAACGGATGTGCCGTCGAGAAGGCGACCAAGTACATGACGCCGAAATTCACGCGACCGTTCGTATCGCTGAAGAACAACGAAAACTGTCCTTGTACATCTCCAAAGAGCGCGGCATTCACGACGATCCTTATCGTGCGCAATGGGAGGAGTTCGACAAAATGCGCGCGTTTTGGCGTCAACGCACCAAAGATCACGTGCTTCTCGCGTACGGGCCAGGACGAAATCTCTCGGAACAATCCAATGCGAAGCGTGATGTGTCCGAATACCTCCGCCAAGTCACTCTGTTTGATCCGCTCGCGCACATTGCCAGCGCCGAAGCGTTGTTGCGCGAGGAAAACCACGTAAAACGTATTTACCCACTTCTTCGTCAATTGCTCACGCGCATTCTGCACGAAAACGAAACAGACATCACGCTCGATCCCGATCGCACGGCATTACGCTTCAGAATTGGCAACGCGCGTCTGGAACCTACGGACTTGCCGGACGGATTTCGAGCCACAATCGCCTGGCTCGCCGACTTGTGCGCCACCTGGGTCGAAAAGTCACCCGATGCTGCCAAAGAAAATGTTCCGTCGGCCATTCGTGGAATCGTATTGCTCGACGAAATCGATCTGCATTTGTATCCCGAGCTGCAACGTGTGCTCGTGCCGCGGCTTCGTCTCGCGCTTCCTGAAGTGCAATGGATTGTCACGACCCACTCGCCGCTCGTACTGAGCGCTTTTGATAAATCAGAAATCAAGCCTATTCGATGGAATGGTGATCAAGGTGTTGGTCTTGGTGAACCTCTCGACCGGCAGATTCTCGGCTACACCGCCAATGAAGTTTACGAGCACGTCATGGGCGTGAAACCCCGAAGTGAGGCGCTGGATGTCAATTTCGGCGATTCACCGGACGACAAGGCCCGGAAGAATTTGATTTTGGCGCAGTCTCCGAGCACGAGCGAAAAAGAAGCCATTGCGAATCGGGATTACCGTCGCAAGTTGCTCGAGCTGCGTCGACAGCAAACAAGCGACGAGAAAAAAGCAGCGAATTCCTGACGGAGAGCCGCAGTGATTCAATACAAGCGCCCCAAGGTGACCTTGTCGTCTTTGCGCAAGGCACGCAAAGCTGGAACAAGCACGGAGGAGCATCGAGAAGTTCTCGAGCAGAATCCCAAAGCGCGGCTCGAATTCGAGGAATGCTGGGGCAAGGAGCAAGTTCACGGCGCATTACACGCCATGCAAGGATGGGTGTGCGCATATTGCTTGCGAGAGACGGATCCGCGAAGCAAGCACGATGTCGATCATTTCAGGCCGAAGCGCGGGGGATACTTTTGGCTGGCGTATGAATGGGAGAACTTCTTCTGGAGTTGCAGCTTATGCAATGAGATCAAGGGGGACAAGTTTCCGCTATCGGTGGGCAGCAGCCAAACGACATTTGACACTCGAACTGATATTCACCTCGAAGAACGTTTGCTCATTGATGCTGTCCGCGATGACGTGGACAAATGGATGGCGGTGGAAGTGGTTGATGACAGCGGCCTTGGAGACGTCATTCCACGCCTGGAAGACCGTTCGCACGTAGGATGGAAACGTGCCGACGAAACGATAAAATTTTTCCGGTTGAACACCGATTCGGACCACCAGACGGAACGTGCGCGACTCCTTGCCGAATTGACGAAGCTGCTTCGTGCACAGGAATGGGACAAATTATCGCGGCGGGCGAATCGATTTCTGCCGCATTCGTTGACGGTGCGTAGCTTCTTGCAGGTGTTTGCGCCGGAGCATGTACCTGATCCGCACGTCGAATTGAAATGGTTTGTCGAAGATTTGTGCCAGAGGCTCTTACGGTATCATGAATCGCGCGACAATAACGAAAACGAAGGTGGATCGCTCGTGCGTCGCCGACGAATCGTGTTATGGACGCTCGCCGTATTATGGAAAGATCCTCCCGCGGCGAGCCCAGCCGACGTGGAGGCATGGCTCGAGGCGGCAAACTGCAAGAAATTCGTGCACCGATTCTACAAGAAATTGTGCAATGCGGAATTGAATCAAGGCGCGGAACTCGATGACGCGGATGACGACGAATGAGTGCCGTGATGCCCCATCACGGTCCACCGACCACGCCCTCACATTCCATCAACGCGCCATCGAACTCCCTCCACCACGACATCGTCTTCCGCGACCGCGATGGCAAGGTCCGGTCACCACGACATCGCCTTCCGCTACCGCGATGGCAAGGTCCGGTCACCACGACATCGTCTTGCGCGACCGCGATGGCAACCTCCCCTCACCACGACATCGTCTTGCGCGACCGTGATGGCAAGGTCCGGTCACCTCGACATCATCTTGCGTGAACGAGATGTCGTCTTTGGCAACCTCGTGGTCAAATTCGGCGCATTTGAGGGCAAATTCCCAGGAGCAAGATTTTTTCGCGCGCGTCGAAAATTTCTTTGAACGAATCGATGTGGTCTTGCATCTGATAGCGCAAGGTCGAACAAAACGGAAGACGAAGACTCGGGCAGGCTCCGAGAAATCGTTTTTCATGGTCGACTGATTACGTTCATCGCAAGACACCCGTTCCGCGAGGCATACTCATGCCGCGCGCTAGTACGAGGAGACATTGTCATGGCATCCATTCAAGGTATTCCTTACGCCGGTCCGTTGCAGATCTCGCTCGATGATTGCAAGGACGATTTGATTGATCTGCCGCAAGAAGCGACTCGTTATCTGCGTAATGCAAAGCCTGGAATCGATTCGGTACGTGTGGAGCTGGAGCAAAGTGTTCCTGTGCACGGGGACGCGGCGGGCGTGACGTCGGCGATGCTCAGCCGGTTCGTCGCGGATACGCTATTGATCGACAAACTGCGGGCGCACGAAATTGCGCTGGCCAAAGCGCTCGAAGTCGTGCGCGAAACACTGGCGAAAAGCGAGCACGAACGGGAAAATACGCTGAGCCAGATCGCCGATCGGGTCAAGTCCACGGCGCAACGCACCGGCAATGCATCGTTGCTGGCGCCATTTCAAAAGACGCTCGAATACAATGCGCAGTACGCGGTGAAAGCTGCGGAAACGCGGCGTAAGAAAGGGAAATCATCGCCGCCCACAAGCCCGGTGACATAATCCACGACAACCTGTTGCGTGGGTCATGCCTCCCAACAGCCCGTTGATTTATTCAAGACGCGAAATGTAGGGGCGCGATTTATCGCGCCCTTGGAAGGCGTTTCCCAAGAGGGCGTGATGAATCACGCCCCTACACTCGTAAAATCAACGAGCTGTTAAGCCCTGTCCGAACGCGTAGATAACCCCGCCGCCGCCGCGTCGAATCGCCGCCTCACCGTCAACCGCGTTCGCCCAAGCGTT
>CAYSYX010000604.1:0-5806 GCA_964435055.1 uncultured Polyangium sp.
TGCACCAACGGCGCGCCTTCATGCAATGCCCAGGTCGGAACACCGACCCCCGAACTGTGCGATAAGATCGATAATGATTGCGACGGCATCGTCGACAATGGTTGCAGCGGCTCGGGCGGAATGGGCGGCTCGGGCGGAATGGGCGGCGCCGGAGCAATGGGCGGCTCGGGCGAAGTCGGAGGAATGGGTGGCTCGAGCGTAATGAGCAGTTCGAGCGGCATGGGCCCGAGTGGATCGGGCGGCGGGCTTCCGCTGCCGGGCCCCCAACCTTCGTGCGCATATCAACAGGTTTCGTCCAAGACGTCTTGGACCGCCGTCATCGCGTCGATTGTGATTGCGTTCGGTGCCCGTCGGCGTCGCAGCTCGCGCTTGTCCTGATGCGTCCGGCACGCTCTTCACCTCGCACCTCATTCAATCAACCGCCGCGCCGATTATTTCCTTGACGGCATCACGACCCGGCCGTGAAATACTCTCGCAATTCCACACGGGAGGTCATCATGGCATATCGTTGCGACAATCCGGAGAAGTACGAGGGCAAGGTCGTCGATGATGGGCATTGCGCCCGATTCATTCAGATCGCTTGCGGAGCCGGACAAACGACCTATTGGTCGAAGGGCGAACATGTACAAACGTCGACGTACATCCCCAAAGGGACGGCGATTGCCACGTTCGACAAGAATGGCCATTACCCGACGGACAAACTGGGCAAACACGCCGCCATCTACATCTCACATGATCAACACGGTATCGAAGTGTGGGATCAATGGGTCGGTCAACCGGTGCATCGCCGGAAGATCGCGTACAAAGAAGGCGACCATTATCGCAGCAATGATGGCGACACGTTCTACGTCATCGAATAACTTCCCGCCTCGTCATTCGCCCCCGCCGGCATCTTCCCCATAACAATCTGAATTCTCTGCATTGGTTTGTCTTGGTACTCACGCCGAGGTTCCAGCACCAGGCGAATGTTATGCTTTCCGCGCACCTTCCCGATTGCCGCGTGGTTACACCTTGATTGCGACTTTCGTGCCGGCACGTAACGACAAATCCCGTACATGACACGGCGAGTCATTGTGATGCGCAATTCGATTCGACTTTCTTTTCCACGAGCCTCAATTGCCTCTTGCCGTCCAAACGAACTTGCGTGTTAGGATTTTGCATACTGGGGACGTGCAATCACCCAACGTTGCGCGTGGAAAAGAAGGTTTGTTATGCCGATCCTCGACCTTACCGTATCTTCTGGCGCCGACTTGTCCGTGCGCCGTTTTGTCGTGGAAGAGTCCGTCTCGACGCTGACGACGGTCGCCATTTGGGCCAGAAGCGAGGACCCGTATATCGACCTCGAAGGCATCATCGGCAAGGAAGCCTCCTTCAAGATCGTGCACGGCGTGAGGTTTGTCGCCGGACTTGGCGCTCGCACGTGGAAGGGCATTGTGACGCATGTCGAGCAAGTCCATGGCGTGACGCCGTTGCCCGGCCAGAAAGCGGAGTCGACGTATTTCCTCCGCATCGCGCCAAAAACTTGGCTGCTCACGCAGCGCCGCGGTCATCGCATCTACCAACACCTCTCCATCCCCGACATCCTCGACAAACTCCTTGGCGAATGGGGCATCTCGCCCGTTTGGAAGATCGATCGCGGCCTTTATCCGAAGCTCGAATTCAAGGTTCAATACGGCGAGAGCGACTATGCGTTCATGAGTCGCCTGGTCGAAGAAGCGGGCATCGCCTTTACGTTCCCCGATGACACCGGGACAAACATCGTCTTCTGCGACAAACTCGAAAAAGGACCCAAGCGTGGTGGGCAACCGATCCACTACGTCGAAGAACCGAACCAAGAGAGCGAGAAGGAATTCGTCACCAACGTCAAGCTCTCGCACGAGGTTCGTCCGGGCGCACATACGCAACGTGACTTCGATTTCCGTCGACCTTCGTATCAGCTTCAGCAGGAAGCGCCGCAAGCCAAAGCGCCGGAAGACAAGTACGAGCAGTATGTTTATCAACCGGGATCGTTTCTTTCGGAGACGGGCAAAGCGGATGGAAATACGCCTGTCGCCGATGACAAAGGCGTCGCTCGGCACAACGAAAAACACGGCAAAGATCGTGCGGACAAGGCGTTGCTCGGTCGACGCATGGGTCGTCGTCAACTTGCTTGGGACACCAACTGTCCGGACCTTGCGCCGGGACAAATCTTCAATGTCGGACATCATCCGCATCCGGAAGTCGACGAAGGTTCCGACCTGCTCGTCATCGAATCGCGCATTGAAGGCAGCCCGCAAGACGAATGGAACATCTCGGGTCGCGCGGTGTATTGCGACGTCGTTTATCGTCCGCCGCTGCGCACGCCCAAGCCGAAGCTCAACAACGTGCAGAGCGCCGTGGTCGTGGGTCCCAAAGGACAAGAGATTCACGTCGACGAGTTTGGCCGGGTACGTGTTCAGTTTCCGTGGGATCGCGAAGGCAAATTCGACGACAACAGCTCGTGTTGGATCCGCGTGAGTCAAGGTTGGGCCGGTACGGGCTACGGCATGATCGTGATTCCGCGCATCGGCCAAGAAGTCCTCGTCGGCTTCATCGACGGCGATCCGGATCATCCGATCATCACGGGTCGTGTGTTCAACGCCAAAGAGCTCGTTCCGTACAAACTGCCCGATCACAAAACGCGCAGCACGTGGAAGTCCAACTCGTCGCTCGGCGGCAACGGCTTCAACGAGATCATGTTCGAGGATCTCAAGACCCGCGAGCTCGTGTGGATGCAGGCCGAGAAAAACCTGCGCAAGTTTGTCAAAAACGACGAAATCATCACGGTCGGACACGATCGTTCGAAGTTGGTCGTGCGCAACGAGACCGAGCAGACGAGCGGCACGCGTACGGAGGTCACGAGCGTCAACCGTATCGAGATCACGGACAAGGATCGCACGCTGTTTGTCGGAGGCGGGAGCCTCAAGCTGGTCAACGGCGACGAACACGAGATCACCGATGGCAACATGCGTCTTTTGATCCAGAAGGATCAGGACATCGTGGTGCAGAAGATGCGCCGCGAACGAGTGGAAAAAGATTCGAGCTTGCATGTCATGGGCAATCGTAATGAACGTGTCGACGGCACGTTGTCGCTCACGGTCGACAAGAATCATTACGAGAAGATCGCGAAGAATTCGGCGCTCGAGGTGTCCAAAGAGATTCACTTGAAGGCGGGTTCGTCGATCGTGATCGAGGCGGCGAAAGACATCACCTTGAAGGGACCCGGCGGGTTTGTCCGAATCGACTCGAAGGGGGTGACGATCAAAGGCACGCTTGTCCGGATAAACTCCGGTGGCAGCGCGGGCAAAGGCGCGGGCGCGAAGCCGGAATTGCCGGCGAAGGCGGAGCTGGCGGAGGTTGATGAGCCGAAACGTCCGAAACTCGTCGATCTGCGCACCGACGGAATCGGTCAATAAGTCACCAGGGAGGAGCGACGAACATGCCTGCTGCAGCACGAATCACGGACATGCACACGTGCCCCAAGGTGGACCCGGGACCGAAACCGCACGTTGGAGGACCGGTCATCACGGGCGAAGTGACGGTGCTGATCGGCTACATGCCGGCGGCCCGAGTCGGCGACAAACTCATCTGTATCGGCCCTCCGGACAGCGTTTCCGCGGGCGAACCCACGGTCAAAATCGGCAACAAGGACGCGGCTCGTCGTGGAGATCCCACGTCTCACGGCGGGCGAATCGTCATGGGTTGCCCGACCGTGAACATCGGTTCGTCCACGCAAGCGGAGACGTTACGTACGGACGAACCTTTCTGCGAAGAATGCGAGCGGGCGAGGCAAGAGCGCGAAGCGGCGCGAAAGAATCGCGACAGGAGCTGAGCCATGCAGCGAGCCATTGTCGAGCTGCGTTGGGGACCTGAAGGCGGCATGAAGCAGGTGCTTTGTCCGGGCGAACGCGTGAGCGTCGGGCGCAAGGCCAAGGCGCAGTGGATCGTACCGGACGAACACCTCTCGGGCGCGCATTTCGAGGTGAGTTACGACGGAACGCGGGTCACGGTGCGGGACCTGAAGAGCGCCGGCGGGACGCTCGTTGGAGGTCAAAAGATTTCGACGGACGAAGAGGTTGCGAACGGCGGGTGGATCCGTGCCGGAGAAAGCGACTTCATGGTGTACCTCGAAGCCGCGACGCCTCCGGACGATGACGAACTCGATACGGCGCTGAACGAAGATCTTGAGGACCTCGAGCCATTGCATGCGCGGTGGATCGAGGAGAATCGGCCGCGCCTCGTGAAGGAAAAGAATCGGATCGTCGCTCGGCAAAAAGCGGCGCTCGAACAATTCCAAAAAGTGCAAGGGCAGCTGTATGCGGTGCTCGATGCGGCGCGAACGGATCGAATCCTGACGGTCGTGCGTGAATCGGTGGATACGTATCAATCGCTTTATGAAGGCATTGATGGCGAAGCGCTCGAACACGTGGCGCCGTATTTGGTGAAGTTCGACGCGAGCTCGTCGTTGTTGCGGCGAATCGTCGAAGAGGGTTGGGGCAAGCGGTGGGGCATTTTCATTGAATATGCCGGGACCTTCAAAGATTTGCGCCGTCATTTACGACGTTACCTGATGGTGGCCGACGCCGAAACGCGCAGGAAATTCTATTTCCGCTTTTACGATCCGGTTTGCTTGCGGGAATTCATGCCCACGTGCACGCCGAAACAAAGGGCGGAGTTTTTCGGGGAAATACAGGCATTTTTCGTGGAAGACACGTTCATGCACGTCGCCCGATTCGGCAGGGAGGTCGACTGATGTTACTCATTTCGCAGTCGCAACGGCGTGATTCCGGATTCAGCGCATTTCTGACGCGCATCGTCCGGCACATGAATTTGCATTATTGGCAAGACGTCGCGATGTTGCCGCAAGACATCCTGCAGCGGCGATGCGCGCATTGCATCGAAGTCGCCCGAGCGAATGGTTTTACCTACGAACGGAGCATTGCGGTGTTCACGGCGAACATGTTTCGCATCAATCCGAAGTTTTACGAGCAACCAGCCATTGCTCAATTGCTCGCGGATCGCAATCGCGACGAAACCGAACGCCTCGTCGGGTTGGTACGGGAAATCAAGCCTCGCGCATGGGACGAAGCGGAGCGCATGGTGGATGCCGAGGCATATTGGCTGGAAGTGGACGCGAAAACCGCAGACCCTCGCGGTGAGGAGTGAGTCATGAGCGACGCATTCGTGAAAGCTTTGATGGCTCTGGAAAACGGCCAAGGTTTGCCGTTGGAAGCGCCGTGCGGCGAGGCCAAGTGCCCGCTCGGACGCATTCGAATGGGCATTTTCTTCGACGGCACCGGCAACAACATGTGGGTGGACAAACCCTTCGAGGGACAAACGCTTCCTCCCGGTGAAACCAGTCAAAACGGCCCGACAAACGTCGTTCGTTTGTATGACAAATACGGGCCGCCAAAGTCGCCGACGTTGGACAAGGCGTATCACCACGGCGTCGGAACCGATTACGATTCCAATGACAAGCCGATCGAGCCGCCGAAAGGGGAAAAGCCGTCCAGTCCGGAAAAACGCGGCAATACGCGCGGCATGATGTTCGGCGCGGGTGGCAAAGCGCGCATCGAGTGGGGCATCCGGATGCTCTCGGAGTTTTACAGCAACAACAACAACTGGAAAGCTCGCGAAAAGTATTACGATGTTTTCGGATTCAGCCGCGGGGCAGCCCTGGCCCGCGATTTCGTAAACCAAGTACGAACGCAGCTGATTTCCAATCTCAACAAAGAGGTCACGAGCGGCTATTTCAGTATCTCGTACTGGAAGTCGACTGAATCTCGTG
>CAYSYX010000605.1:0-5766 GCA_964435055.1 uncultured Polyangium sp.
GAACCGTCCTTGCAAGCATCGTTCCGCCGTCACGTCCTTTCGACGGATGACCCCTTGGATCGTTTCTCGTTCGCACAAGGATTCTGTCGTCGCCGCCTTTTCAAAGTTTTCACGCCGCAACAAAACGCATGTAAGGTGGGGGCGTGCTTGTACGGAAAGGATGGGCGGGGGTCTTTGCAGTTTCGGTGCTCGGAGCCGGTGGTACGGCGATGGCGGAAACACTGCCCGATACGCCGACGACGGGTGTCCGGATCGATCAGCTTCAGCCGGCATCACCCGAGAGTCCATTTCTTCGTGCCCTTGGACCGCATGAACCCGGCAACAACACCATCGAGTTCGCGTTTGGCGCGTCCTTCGACTACGGCTTGAATCCGATCAAGATCGTTACGATCGACACGGCCGGGAACGAGAAAATCGAGGCCAGTCCCATCGAGCATGCGTTGCTGGCTCATATCGGTGGATCCATCACGCCGCTTCCGTGGTTGACCGTGGATCTGGCGTTGCCCGCGGCTTTGTTCATCACCGGTACCGTGCCTGCTCCGCCGGATCCTTACGGAACGACGTTTGCCCGACCGAGTAGCTTCGGCGTGGGTGATCTGCGCGCCGGTATTCATTTCCGCCCGCTCGACAAGAAAGCTTTGACGCTCGTTTTGGGAGCGCGTTTTTGGGCGCCGATCACGGAGACGGTTCTTCTCTCCGATCGCTCGCCGCGCGCCGAAATCGACGTCGCGATTGCCGCCGAGCGTAACGCGCTTCGTTACGGCTGTACGGCGTCGATCTCCCCGTTCATGTTTTTCGGCGGGGCCGATATCGGGTTTCGTTACGATGGCGATCGCGCGGCCCTCGCGTGCGCTGGTCAATATCGTTTGGGATCCAAGTTTTGGCTCGGGCTCGAGCCGACCATCGCTGCTTTTACGCAACGACAAACGGATCTCGGTGAAAAAGACGGCGTCGTTCCGTCGTCGGTCGATCTGTTGATCGAGCCCATGGTCTCGGCCCGCATCGCGCTCAAGAACTTTCAGATTGGGGCATCGCTCGGACCCGGGTTTGGCTGGGCACCGGGTGGTCCGAGTTTCCGCGGCGTACTCAGTGTGGCGTATGTCGGCGGCGGTCGACCCAAGCCGCCTCCGCCCAAGGGTCCGTCCGATCGCGATCTCGACAAGATCCTCGACAAGGACGACGCTTGTCCGGACGAAGCCGGACCCGACAACAAAGACCCGACCAAACGTGGTTGTCCCGCGGCGGACAAAGACGGCGACGGCATTGCGGATGAAGGCGACGCTTGTCCGGACACACCCGGGGTCAAACACGAGAGCGAACTGGCCAATGGTTGCCCGGACATCGACAACGATCTGATTCCGGAGCCTGCCGATACGTGTCCGAACGAACCCGGCGTGCCGCCTTATGGTTGCCCCAAGTTCGCGCGTCTCGTCGGCGAAGCTTTCGCCATCAAGCCGCCCATCAAGTTCCAATCGCCCACGAGCGACAAACTCACCGAAGATTCCATCGCGGCCATCGAAGAGATCACGGCCACGATGCGCGCCAATCCGAAGATCGAACAAGTCAGCATCTCGCTCGGCACCAAGGGCGTGAACGCGGCCATCAGCGATCAACGCGCCCAAGCGATCATCTTCGTTCTGCGTTCGGGCAGCCTCGATTCGAACCGTTACGAAGTCGTTCTTCGGGACGATCTCAAGGCGGGCACGATCGAAGCGCGCATCATCAAGTAATCGTCACTCTTCGTCGTACCAAATCTGCGCTGAACCTCGCGCGTCCGGGACATCGTTTGTCAGGGCCGCGCCATGCTCCAGGTTTCGGAGACGGATCACTTCGTCTTCGGCGCGTGAGAGGCGACGATCGGCTTCGCGCAGTTTGCGGCTCAAGACCTGCAGAACGCCCAGCGCGATCTCGACCGTGTCTTGCGACGCCGCGATGAAGTCTTCGGCCGATACGCGCAGCGCTTCGACAGCTTCGTTGGCTCGGGCCGTCACGACGCGCGGTTCTCGATCCAACACGGAGGCTTCGCCAAACACTTCGTTGGCCGAACGAGTCGCGACCTCTTTGCCGTCCACGGACAAACTCACCCCGCCCGAGATGACGAAATACATCGATCCGCCGGGATCTCCTTGCTTGTAGATCACGTCGCCTTTGGCGAACGTCAGCACTTCGGCCGATCGCGCCAACCCCACGAGCTCTTCGCCCGAGATCCGCGAGAAGATCGGAACACGTTGCAAGAACAGAACTTTCTCGATCGTCGTGTACATACCGTCTCCCGCTTCAATCCCCGATTGTCCCGTACGTTTCCAAAAGATCGCCCAGCTCCTGACGGTGGGATCAGGATCGTCGAGCAACCGGTTCAACGCTTCGGTCGCTCCTTCGGGCTTCATTTCCACCACGGCGATCGCTCCGGCTTCACGCACCAACGGCTCGCGATGTTCGAGCGCCCGCAGCGCGATCTCCGTACATGACGTGAGGCGTTTGGTCGCGGCGGCATCGAGCGCCAAGGCGGCTCGAAACGGATCGTTCGAGGCGAGTTCTCCTGCGACAAACTCGGGTACGTCCCCCGGTGCAGGCTGGAACTTGGGCTCGGGAAACCCGCGCGTCAGTTCGAGGTAGCGATCAAAAAGCCCGAGCAATCGGGCCCCTTGTTGGCGATCGAGCAACGATTCGAGCACTTCGAAGGCATTGGCGCGTAGCGATGCATCCTTGCCAAACACGTACGCCCGCACGCCCGCGACGACTTCGCGTGGATACACGAGCTCACACAGCCGCAAGATACGAATCAGGCCTTTGCGCAAACGTACGAGCACGTGTGCGTCCAGAAGAACCATGGCGATGGCCGGACGAACGCGGAGGTAAAGATTGTAGTCATGCTCGTGGGCCGCTGCTTCGCGTTCGATCCGGGCTCGAATGGGGTTGAGGGGCACGGGGACCGCTCCGAGCGACAAACGAAGGCGAGATGCGGAGGCGAGGATCTTTTGGCGAACACGATCGTCGGGTTCGTCGAGGTGATCCAAGAGCGCCGAAAGGGCTTGGGTCGTGCCGATACGCCACAGCAGGCGCGGAATCGCCAAACGAATGGCGGCGTCGACGTTGCCGTCGCCCAATGCCGTCGCCAGGGGCGCGATCGATCGATTGCCCAGCGAAAGAATCGCGTTTGTCGCAGCCCGACGGAAGGCGCGAAACTCGAGCGCATCGATGAGGCGCGGAAGAATGCGCAACGTTGCGGTGGTCGATGCGGCGACGAGCGCTGCCTGACGGACGCTGGGATCGTCGTCGTCGAGCAACCGCGCGAGCGCTCGTTCCAGCGAGGTTTGTCCAGCCAGTCCCAAGGTTTGAGCAGCAACGATGCGATCCCGTGGATCTCGACTCTCGAGCAAGGTGCGCAAGCGAGGTGCACCGTCGAGCATGCCGTCGAGTCCTCCGTAACGCAGCAACGCTCCAATCGCGGCAGCTCGAACGGCGTCGTCTTTTTTCGAAGCCAACGCACACAGTTCGTCGTGGGCGTCTTCGCCGAGCGAGCGGGCGATCGTTTCGACGGCCAAACCTCGCACTTCGGCGTCTTCGTCGTCGACGCGGGCGCGGCTCAGTTCCAAGCGACCTTCATGCGTGAGCGTCCACGAGGCGCGTAACGCGGCGGCTCGGACTTGCGGCGCAGCGTGCGTCGTCAGTTGCGGCAGAGCGTCGCGCACGCGATCGGGATCGATTTGGCGCAACCGATCCATGGCGAAAAGCACGCGTGGTGCGTCGTGGCTCAAGAGGGCTTCGGTGAGCACGCGATCGAGCCGGCCTTGTTCTGCGGGCAGATCGTCGCTGAAGCGTCCGCGAACGAGCGTGCCTTGCATGGCGTCGACGTATCCGCTGCGAATACGTTGCAGCATGGGAAGGACGATCAGTCCGAGGGGCAAGGTGAGCCATCCGAGGCGCGCGGCGGCGTTGATGAGCTCGGGTCCGGCTTCGGACGCGGCGCCGGATGGAGCGAAGGCGACGAGCAAGAAGGCTCCGACGCCGTAACCCACGGGCTTCATGATCGCGATGGCCAAGGTGCGGACGTGTTCGCGTTGTGCCGCCGGGAAGTGAAACAGGAGCAGTTGCAGCGTGACGTCGAAGATGGAGAACTGAAGGGCGTTGTCGCTGGTCTTGAGGATCGTGGCCGTGGCGATCGAAGGCAGAATGACGAGCAATGCGGAGCTGCCCAAGAAGGCGAGAGGCAACGCTGTGGCGGCTCCGATGACGCCCCATCGTTTGAGGATGCGCGGGGTGACGACAAACTGGACGAAGAGCCCGACAAACCCTACGGCGCCGTAGAATGTTCCCATGAACGAAGCGAGCTCGTCGCGTGACGGGTACGTCGACCGCGCGATCGCTTTGAACTGGTAATCGCCGATCGTGAGGACCGTGAAGAGCACGAGGATTGTCCCGGCGATCGCTGCGACGTAAGGCGACTTCAGCGAGGACGACAAAGGCTGCGGGGTTTCTTTCGACCGTTCGTCCCGACGATTTGAAGTGACGATGCCGTGGCGTTTGGCGATGAGGCGGCAAAGAAGGGCGACGGCGAGGAGGGCGAGGACGAGAACGAAGATGAGGTTTTCGGTGCCAATGAGAGGAGCGATGGCGCCTGCGGCGAGGCCGGAGACGATGGTGCCGGTGATGCGGCCGGCGCCGATCCAGGCGAAGGCGCGTTTGGCGCTGCGGGCGTCGTAGAGGTCTTGGGCGATGGTCCAGGAGAGCATCGCGGTGAGGTTGGCGATGACTTCGCACCAGATGGCGAAGATGAAGTAAGCGGCGCGGATGTCGTAGCCGATGAGGACGCGCAGGCCGATGTAGGTTGTCGCGGCAAACAGGGCGAAAGCGGTGCCGAAGCGGGCGCGAGGCAAGCGGCGAATGGCGCGTTCGTAGCCGAGGGCGACGATGGCGGAGACGGCGCCGTAGGTGATCCACATGGGCGCGATCCAGGAGACGGGGAAGCGCGTGAGGAAGAGGGCGTCGCGGGCGGTGCGTCCCATGACGAGGAGCAAGGCGGCGAGGAAGAGGAGGGAGGAGAGGAGGACGATGCGTTCGAGTTCGGCGCGGTTGATGGCGAGGCCGAAGCTGGAGAGGGTCCCGGAACGAGGCGCTCCCGATTCGCCGGACGATTTGGTCGGCGGCTGTGGGGTTTGCGACGATGGGGGACCTTGGTTCGGCACGAGTGGGGAAAGCCTAGTCGAAGCTGTGGGTTAAAGGTGGTTGGCACTCTTTTGTCAAGAGTAGACTTGCCTTGAAATGTAGGCAACTCGGAACGAACGGCGGGAACGTTCGACCAAATCCCCGACCCTTTCCCCCCGCCATCATCGCCGCTCGGGTTCGTCGGGTTCGTCCCGAGTAGGCATGAGGGCAACGACGGGAAGGGTTCGCCAATTCGACCGCGCAATGCGTCCGCGCGGCGTAGGTAAACCTGCGTCGTCGCGAATTCTTTATGACCGACACGTTCCATGATCGTCGTGACTGCATCACCACGCATTGCCATCCACGTGCAAGCGGTACTCCGCGCATCATGGAAGCGGATCGGGATATGCTGGTCATCGTCCAGGAATAGATCGGGGCGCGTGATTCCAGCGTCCCAAAGATGACGACGAAATTGCAGGGCAAGTAGCGCGCCCATTGCAACGGGAATGATACGGCCATCGTCTTGACGTTCCGCGTACATTGCGCGAAGCAAGGGCAAGAGGTTTGGCTCTATCGCGAACAGTCGCACCCTACCGGCCTTCGTCGACTTTTCTTGCTTTC
>CAYSYX010000606.1:0-5751 GCA_964435055.1 uncultured Polyangium sp.
CCGTCATGCCGCCCATACCGGCCGCTCCGCTGGTGCTGCTCGTGCCGCCCGTTCCGCTGGTGCTGCTCGAGCCGCCTGTTCCGCTGGTGCTGGTCGTGCTGGTCGACGTGCCGGTCGACGTGCTGGAGGAGCTCATGCCGCCTGTGCCGCTCGTACCTGACGAACTGGACGAGCCCGCGGAGGGATTGTCATTTTCGAGTTCGCAACCTGCGGAATCCGAGCATAATTTTGGATTCTCGATAACGTCGGGAATACAGCTGCGGTCCCACGCGCATGTTGACCCGGGATCACAACGCACACCAATACAATCCGTGCGCATCGTGATTGGCAGGTAAAGCGGCGTGGTGGGAATGAATCGCAACGTGCGCCGCGCGGTAACGCAACCACCATTGGGATCCGGAGGCGGCGCGGGCTTGGTTGGATCGACTTCGACGGAAGGATCGCTGATGAGGCACTTTTCGGCGTTGAAGCTCTTTACGCCGGTGACGACGCGAATTGAAATGGCGAAGTCCCTCGTGCCGTCCTCTTTCTCCTTCGGGATGAGAACGATCGCTCCGATTCGGCCGTCGGTGCACATCTCGGTGATGGTGTTTGCCGAAGTGCTCTCGGCGCTCGAAGTACCAACGATGATCGCGGTACTCGGACGTTGGTCGCACGAGATGTCGGTGAAGATCTCCAGCTTGATCTGCGTCGGTTGCTGACAAGCGGAAAAAAGAATTGCCGTGGTGGATACGGCAAAAATAGGTCGAAGCAGCCGAGTGAAGCCAAGCCCCATGATGCGGATGAGACATGATCTTGACGCCGTTGTCAAGGGCTACGACGCACCAAAAGATACTATCCCGAGTCGCCCCTGTGTGCATCGAGAGGGCAGACGCGATGTGTTTCACGTAACGCAGGTCGTCCGTCCCAGCGTTTCGTTTCGGCGAGTTGGTCGCGCAAATCGAGGACGACCTCAACGCTGCCGAAAGTCCCACGGCAATTCGTCGTAATCGGCCAGGTCGACTTCGAGCACCACTTGATTGCCCTCCTGATCGATCACTTCGATCCCAATCGTGAATGCCCCCCAGCCTTGCAGGTTCACTCCCGCTTTTCCGGCGACAAAAGGTTGCGTCACGACTTCATTCGGAAACGTCGGGTGCAAATGAAATCGCGCCACTTTTCCAGGACCTCGGACGATGACGTCCATCGTCAACAGCATCCCGTCGAACTTCTGCACCTCGACCGAAGCTTGAAATCGTTCCCGCACCGGCGACATGCCCCAGCGACCTTTGTGCGGATCGTCGATGATCGTCTTCGACAAACGCTCGGGCAAAGGCAGTCTTCCGCCTTGATCGAATGCCTGGCGCAAGAATCGAAGCAATGCGGGTAAGCCCGCGAATCGGCCGTCGTCATTGCGAAAATAAATGCACTCGACGCCGTACTTGAGGCGCAAACGATCCCGTTTTCGATCCGCCGGTTCGTCATTCGCCGTAGGCTCGGCCAATATGGCATAATGGCGATGCCCCCGATAACCAAGCTTCGCCTTGACCTCGCGCAATACCCCCATCAGGTCCAAATCCGTCAATGAACTGCCGACGAAAAGCATGACCTTCGACGTGAGCACGACGAAGAGCTTGGAGCGATCTTCGTCCGAACGCAGATATCGCTGCTGATACTCCTGCTCGGTAAACACAAAACTTCGGTGACCACCGTCATTGTTTCCGTCGACCGGAACGACGCCGTGCAAATGAAGGCAATGAACGGTTCCCGTACGAGCTTCCCCCAGCAAGAAACGATTGAGGTTCGGTCGATCGGTCCAATCGATCGAAATGGGATGCCGCCCGGCAAGCTCGGCCAATGCAAATTCGAGCGCCGAGTCGTAATTGAGGGTGATCCACGACAAACACGGCAATGCAGCGAGGGCCTGCCACAGCGCGCTCTTGCGAATACGCTCCTGTTTGGCGTCGTCACAAGAAAATACGTTATCGTAAAATTGCAGGTATTTCTTTTCGTCGTGAATGGCTTGTCGAAAACGATCGGCCAGGAAGAGCGGATCACCGGGCAACGTTTTGAGGTCGGGATCGGTCACGCGGCCGAGCTGCAAAACCGCATTGTCCCACCCGGGAAAACCAACGGCTTGACTCACCCCCGCACCGAGAAACGGAACGACCGTTCCGAGGCGCATGTCTTCGATGAGTTGGGCAAGAGCAACCCATGAGGGAAGATCGGCGAGAAATGGGTCGATTTCCTGGATGTCCAGCGCTTTCATGCCGGCAGCCTATCATGAACTCGCACGCCACGACAACGAGCGTAAACACGATTCGAGTCGTTACGGATCGACGAGCACGAGTCGATGCAGGTGCAACTTGTAGTCGGTCTTTTGGATGACTTGAAACGAGGTCTCCAAAGCGCCTTCGACCGCTTTGCTGGGATCTTGAGCCCGTTTAATCTTGGCCGCTCGCTTCTGCACCCAGGCCAGCTTTTCTTCCTTTTCATTCGCCTCACGAACCCTGCCGACTTCCTGCCCGACCTTCGAGATGGAATGATTGCGCTTCGTTACTCCATAAGCATTGCCCAAGTCCAGCGATCCATCGCAATGCAAAGCGTAGCCCCCTGTACGGGCCACCAATCTGGTGAGAATGAAGTCGACGTTGCAGGACGCGATTGCATGAATATCGACCCCCGCGTCATTGCCCGTACCGCGACCAACCTTCAGCAGATTGGGAAACTCGATGGCCGCCAATCCCGCTCGATGATCCGCGCAGATCTCCACGGCAAGCTTCAATCCCCGGTGCGTGAAATAATGCGGCAGGAGGTAGTCGGAACGCTTTGCCCCCATCGGCATGCAGCGATTCCACATATCGTCATCGAGGCGGTTGGCCCAGAAGGTCGCGGGAACGACCGTCTTCACCTTGTGCGCCGGCTCGAAAATAATGAGTTTATCGCCATCCGCAGTCACGCTCCACCGTTTGTCCTTCTCGAGCGTGGTGACGACCGCCAAAGGCAAAGACTTGGGATTTCCAAAACCTCGGGCAATCAAAGCCTCCTGGATGGACTTGGGGATTCGACCCTTGTTGAGCGTAACGTGTCGCTGTTCATTGAAGGACGCTTTGAGTTCGAACGGCGACAGTGAAACGGAAATATCCGATCCCCAGAGCTTCTTGTGATATCGAAACACCTCTTTGCCGTCGGCGACGAAAATCGCGGTATTGAATGCCGCCGTGATACCGAGGTTCTTGTTCTTCATTCCCCAGAGAATCGTTCCCGGACAAATGAGCCATTTCGGGCCGCTTTTTGATAACAACTCGAGCTCGTCAACGATGGTGTCGCGCTCCTTCTCCGTATAGAGATGCTCCTTGTCGGCGTCGTCCGTCTGAAAATTCCATTCCGGTGCCAGGAAAAGACGAACCTCGTCGGCAAGAGCGGCTCGGGTGAAGGCTTTCTCCGCATCGCGCAGCGCCAACCCAATCTCGATCACTTTGGACTTGATGCTCCGTTCGTTGCGGACTTTCTCGCCATGGCGCGTGTCGACGATCATCTGGGCGGTGGCGACCATGCGGATTTTTTTGGGGTCCGTTTGATTGATCCCCGCCCCGGATTTCAGCAATCCGCCATCCGATCGGGCTGTTCGGTCGTGCACTTGCACATCCGAGATCTCTTTCGGTTTGTTTACGGTGGCGAGATTGGCAAAAGCGTCTTTGTTGGTCGAAACCCACACGCTGAACGTGTACGACGCCTTCTCCGGTTCCGCGACGGCCGTCGCCGAATCATACCGCTCCTGAAAACTCCGCGTATGCCGCAAAGCGCGCGAGCTCGCTCGGGGAAGTTTGTCGATATGATCCGCATTGAGGATCTCTTGGTACACGACGGTGCCGTCTTTGTCGCATACCCGGAAAAGCAAGCTGTTGATGAGATTGCTCCGCTTGAGCTCGATACCGACGGCCGCCATTTGGTGAATGGGTGCAAACGATTCGGTACACGATTCGATACGCACGGACACTTTGTCGCCCGTGATTTTGGAATGGACTTCATCGACGAGCTTCGAATCGAAGCGTTTGCCGAGTTCTTCTTTGCTCGGCAAACCGTTTCGGCGCGTGGACGCAGCCTTTGATGTTTTCGATTCGCCATGCGATTGATTGCAGTCGCCCTTGTCGTTCGACATCCCGTCCCAGCGGAGCCAACAACGAACTTTGGTGGTCGTCTCTTCCGCCCCAATGGCATCGTCTTCGAGTTTCTCGGCGTCTTTGGCGGCCAGCGTGGCCTGCTTTTTGGCGTCATCCCACTTGTCTCGAGCTTGATCGAGTTCTTTTTTGGCACTTTCGATCTGTTCGTGGCGGGAATTGATGCGACCTTGAATGGATTCAATCTGGTTGCGGCATGTTTCCGCGGCTTTCTTAGCCGATTCTTTCGCGTCCTGCTCCTCGATGTCGGTAAGATCTCCCCCCTTTTCACTTCGAGCCGCGATGAGAACCTGATTTTCGTCGGTCAACACCTCGACTTGCTTTTCGAGCCGGTTGACCTCGAGCAAAGCCGAATTGAACGCTTCCTGCAGCTTATCGACGAGGTCTTTCCAATACTCGAACTTGACGTTATGCAAATGTCCGAGCGATTTGGCCGATTCTTCCAGCTCGTCGGCGAAGTCACGAGCCCGAGCCGCTTTTTGCGCCGCTTCATCCCGTCGGCGCTTGAGTTCGTCGTATTCTTTGGTGCCCATGGACGCTGCCTCGTCAAATCCGTCGGAGTCGGGATCAAGCAGTGAAAATACATCGATCACCCCATTGATCTCAAGCCACAATTTCGTTGACAACCGAGATCGAACCGTGACACCTTGCGCCCCCCGTTTTGGGAACGGAGCGTGGTGTGAATTCGACTCATTTCGTGACCGGTGCGACAGGATTCGTCGGAGCTGCTCTCGTGGTCGAGCTGCTCCAGCGAACCGCGGATGACATTGTTTGTCTCGTACGAACGCATGGCGAAGACGTCACCACACGTCTGCACCGCGCGCTGATGCATGCGGCGACGTGTTACGGCGTTGCGGACGTCGTCGAACACGCAATCCGGGAACGTTGTCGAGCCATTGCCGGCGATGTCGAGCTTGCGGATTGCGGAGTTTCAGCTACGGACGGGCTGCATTGCGACGAGTTTTGGCATAGCGCGGCGTCGTTGCGTTTCGAGGACCGGTATGCCGCGGAGATATTTCGCACCAATGCCGACGGTACACGCCACGCACTCGACTTGGCCGCACGCCTCGGCGCAAAACACTTCAATTACATGAGCACGGCGTATGTGTGCGGCGCCCGCTCGGGACGCATTCTCGAGGAAGCGGCGCCCGAGGATGTGCCCGTGAACAACCAATACGAACGCAGCAAAGTCGCGGCCGAGTCCTTCGTGGCCCGGGACAATCGATTCGGAAGACGAATCATGCGTCCGAGCATCGTGATTGGGCACAGCAAGACCTTGAAAGCGACAAACTTCACGGGATTGTACGGGTTTTTGCGCAAGCTCCATGCCTTTCGCGGGATGATGGATCGCGCCCAGACGGGGCTTCTCGACCGAAAATCCGTCCGCCTGCGCCTCGATGCGGATTGCACACTCGATTTCGTGCCCATCGATCGCGTGACAGCCAATGCCGTCACCATTGCCACCACGACATGCCCGGCCAAACACGAGGTCCAGTATTACCACTTGAGCAACCCGTTGGCGCCGCCCATTTCGCCGACGATAGCCGTGGTGGCCCAAGCCGCCGGTTTGTCCTCCATGACGTTCGTAAAC
>CAYSYX010000607.1:0-5745 GCA_964435055.1 uncultured Polyangium sp.
TTCCGAGGCAGCGGATGGCATCGCTGCACGCCTCACCTTCGACGGGCCGTTTGCGGCATGTTTTCGTGTCGTCGCAATACGCGTAATCGAGGCATTCGTCTTTGTCCGTGCAGGGTTTTCCGTCGCCCGGCAAGACGGTGCATTTGCGATCCGTCGGATGGCAATAATCATCGTAACGAATGCACGCGCCGGCGTCGAGCGCCGGATTGCAGGCTCCTCCCCGATTGGACAACAAATAACACGTCTTCACGCTGCCATTGACGTCGCAACGCATGCCTTCTTTGCATTGACCTTGCGCCGAACACGCGTCGCCGTTGTCTTTGCGCGGTTTGCACGTCGCGGGCATCATCGAATCATCGCAATACGCGCTCTCCACGCAGAGCGTATTCGTCGAACAGTCACCATTCAATGCGACGGGGGCGGGTTTGGCTTCACAAACTCCAAGGCAACACGCGCCATTGCCCATGCACATCGTCGTGTTGCATACGCCGCCGCCGCTGCATTCGTTATCGAACAAGCATGAGCCGCCCGCGGCGACTGTCCCGACAAACATCTTCGCGCAGGCGGTGTCGAGCGCTTTTTTCGTCGCCAGAGCGCCGTCGCACACGCGATTGCGGATCGCTTCCACGCACGTGCGTGCCCCCGCTTCATCGTACGTCACGCGCCCGAGCGCCGCGTCCGTCAATAGTTGAAGCGTGAGAAGCGAGTCGCCTTGGGCCGCCTCGCACGTCGCTTGATCGGGCATTTGTCCGCAACGTGCGTACTGATTGCAAAGCGCGGTGCTCAGTTCGTCGCGCAGTTCATCGAGCGGAATAGGGCCGGGACCGGGATCGTCCGCGCATCCGAGGACGCTCGAGACGGCCGAAAAGAGCGCGAGAAAAGCGAGAGCGACGCCGCGTGATCGGCGGCGTGAAGAAGCTGTCGAGGCATCGTTGAACATGATGCTCCGATTGTACCCGCGCTTGTCGGATTGATAAGAAGATTGTGTGAACTGCACGTATTCTCATGCAGACCGAGGCTGTTTTACTTGGCGGCATCCTGGGAATGGCGTATCGTCCCGTGCCCGAACTTCGGTTGAACACAATCGGGGCTTCGAGTCGCCTGGGGCGCAAGGTGCCCCGAGCCCTTGATTTCGGTGGAGGTTTTCATGACACGCGCGTTTGTTGCGGCTTTCGTTTCCATCGCTCTGCTGTCGGGTTGCGGAGGTTCGTCCAAGGATCCCGCGACGTCGGACGATGCGAAAAAAGAAGACTCTGCGGCGAAGACCGATACGTCCGCGGACTCGAATGCCAAACCCGAAGGTGGCGATGGGGAAGCCAAACCCGAAGGAAATTCCGACGCGCCCGCCGACACCAAACCAAAGGAACCGGCGAAGACCGCAAGCGAAACGGAGACGCTCGCTCGGGAAATCGTCAAAGGCGGTGGTCGACGGATCGGTTTTTCCGCGGCGAAGAAAATGTTTGCGGTTCCAAATGAAAAGCGTACCGAGACAAACTTCGGCCTCGATGTGTTTTTCTACGGCGAAGACGGCGCGAACCGGGATCCCATCCGCGTCTGTCAAATGGGCGAATGTGAAGAACATCTGTCGGAGAAGCTCGACGAAGTGCTTCCGAAAATCGTCCAAAAGCTCGACGAGGGCGGTTATGTCTCCGTGCGAGGCATCGGCTGGCCGGACGGTCGGGACGAACTCGAAGTGAGCAGCTTGGGTATGAAGCTCAAGTTCAAGAGTGGGCGTCTCGAGGGGTTGCGCGAGGGCAAACCCGCGGTGACATTTCAAGTGGCGGGTGGCAGGCTCGACGTGGCGGAGATCAAAGCGATTTACTTGCCGACCGACAGCAAAATCATGGGGCTTTTTGGCAAACCCGCGAAATCGACGGGATCGGTGCAGCAATTCTACGTGCTCAAGATTCCCTGATTGCAACGGACTGAAAAAGCGGTTCAACACGTAACTTTCGAGATTGGGACACGGTCAAGATGATGGACGACATTTCCGAATTTACGGCCAGGCATACGTACGGCACATGGCGTGCACAACGTGGATGGAAGCCGCTGCACGTCACCAAAGCCGAGGGATGTTACTTCTGGGACGCTTCGGGCAAACGGTATCTCGATTTTTCCTCCCAGCTCGTTTGCTCGAATCTTGGTCATCAAAACCAAGCGGTCATCGACGCGATTTGTGCGCAGGCCAAAGAACTCGCGTTCATCGGTCCGGCTTATACGTGCGATGTGCGCGCGAAGGTCGCGGAAAAACTCTTGGAAGTCATGCCGCAAGGTCTCGACAAGTTTTTCTTTGCGACATCCGGTACGGAGGCGAATGAAGCGGCCATTAAAATGGCGCGGGCGGTGACGGGCAAATACAAGGTGATTGCCCGTTATACGTCTTATCATGGCTCGACGGCCAGCTCCATTGCGGCGACGGGCGATTGGCGACGTTGGTTTGCCGAACCGATGGGGAAGATTCAGGGCGTGATCTTCGGCCCGGAAGCGAATTGTTATCGTTGTCCCATGGGACGAACGCATCCGGAATGCAATGTCGCTTGTGCCGATTACCTTGCATACATGATCGACCATGACGAAAACGTTGCGGCGATCATTTTCGAGCCGGTTGTCGGGACCAACGGCGTGCTCGTGCCGCCTCCGGACTACTTGCCGCGTTTGGTCGAGCATGCGCGTAAGCGCGGGGTGCTCGTGATCGCGGACGAAGTGATGACGGGCTGGGGACGGACGGGCAAGTGGTTTGCCGTGGAAAACTGGGGCATTACCCCGGACATTCTCACGACGGCGAAAGGCGTGACCAATGCGGCGGTGCCGCTTGGGATTGTTGCGACAAACCGTGCGGTGTCCAATTATTTCGACGACAACTTCTTCGCGCACGGCCACACGTACGAAGCGCATCCGCTCACGCTTGCGCCGGCGATCGCCGCGATTAATGAATATCGCCGAATGGGGCTCATCGAGCGGTCGGCCGAAATGGGCGAAATCCTGGGTGCCAAGCTGCGCGAGCTCGCGGAAAAACACCCCTGCGTCGGAGATGTTCGAGGTCTGGGTCTGTTTTGGGCTGTGGAGCTCGTCAAAGATCGCACGACGAAAGAGCCGTTCAATACTCCGCAGGACAAGGCTGCGCGCAAACCATTGGTCATTGATCAAGTTTCGGCGGAAATGTCGAAACGTGGGGTTACCGTACTGGCGTGGATTAGTCATCTCGTCATTGCGCCGCCGCTCATCATCAATGAAGAGCAAATCGACGAAGGAATTGCCGCGCTCGATGCGGCGCTTTCGATTGCCGATGCGCTCGTGACCGCGCGTTGAATTCTCTCCGCAAAAACTTTTCGATTTACGGCCGTCCCTGATATACAGTCGCGCACCATGCGAGCGGTGATGGTCGGGCTATTGGGGTGCGCCCTGGCGCTGGGCGGATGCAGCCTATTTGGATTTGCCAAGGCGCCTGCCGGGGTCGAAGCGTTTGCTTATCAGGCGTCGCGCGTTCCCGTGGGCACGGTGTATCACTACGTCAAATCCAACATCGATGGTTCGACGCCCGAACGTGTGTCGCTGTATGTGTCGGATGAAACGACGCTCGAGGCTTATCGTTGGCGGGAGCCGAAGCCCCAGACCACGACGTATGTCAAAGCGACGATGGATTGGGGGCGATTGTCGGCGATTCGTTTGGAATCACAACGCAAGCAGCGGTGGATGGGCAGTCAAGTCAACGCGATTGCGGAATATACGCCCTCGACGAAGACCATGTCGATCGAGTTCTCCGACAAGACGCGGCATACGGTGACCATCGAACACGTCCCATTTCATTTTTACCAATTCGATTTGGCGAGCTTGAATGTAGCATTTCGTCAATTGAAGGATCCGACGGCGCCGTTTCAGGTGGGCATCGTGAACCCGACGTTTGCGGAAACCGGAGCGGCGCTCGAGTATCGAGGGCAAGCGACGATTACGTACGAAAAGGAAGAAAAGCGCGCGGAATTGCCTTGCCGGCGCTACCATATCGATGGACCGGGCGTAAAAAATCAAGGCGGAACGATTTGGGTCGACCGCAATGAGGGGCATATCGTCGACCTCGAAATCAAAAACCCGAATCACCCGGATTGGGTGTCGTTCAAATTGAAGTTCGTCGGAAGAGAGACGATGACGCCGCCGGAATGGCAGGCGTTCATGAAGTCGCGGGCCGAAGCGAATTAGCGATTATTTGCAAACACAAGTGACATACCGGCACGCGAGGGCGAAAACGGGACAATTGCTCTGTATCACCGTTCCGAACGTAACGGTTTGGCTCGGTGTACCCACGACGCATGTGGTTCCCTGAATGCTCGTACACGTTGCGGTTTTATCACTGCAATCAACACACAATGCGCCAATGGCAGCGCAACATTCGGGGGTCACACTTCCGCTGCAAGTTCCGTCGCCGCATTGCCACGCTCCGGTGCAGGCCATACACCCCATGCCGCAATCGGTGCCGGTTTCCGTACCATTTTGCAGGCCGTCGCTGCAGCGACAAACGCCATTCAAACAGACATCGCTCGCCCCGGAATTGCATTCGTTGTCCGGGTCGGTGTCATTGGTAATGGGCTTGCATAGTCCGCTTGGCTCGCCGGTTTTCGCTTGACTGCACCCCATGCATTGTCCCGAGCATTCTTGGTCGCAACAATACCCGTCGACACAATAGGTGCTCGGACATTCCGCGCCGCTCGTGCATTCGATTGGTTTTGGAATACATTTGCCGTCGGGGCAATCGTAGAGCCCCGTGTCGCAGGCCGCGCAAATTCCTCCGGCGGCACACATTCCGCACGTTCCGCACAGAGTGTCCACATTGGAGGGGGGATGGTCCGCTTGGCCTTCCGCATTGCAGATATCCGACGTGCATTCGTTTCCGTCGGAGGGAGCATCGTCTTCGACGATGGATTCTACGGCCTCTCCAGCCGCGTTACAGATGACACGCCGACAATCGCCCATTTGAGGGTCATCCACGACCGTCCCGAGCAATTCGATGTTTTTCACGCAAATCGAATTCTCACACGTCCAATGCGCGCACTTCGTGTCCATACCGCAATCCGAATCGGCAAAGCACCCCGCACATGCGCCCGCTTCATTGCACCGTACTTGAGGCGCTATGCCACATGCCGTACCGGATTCGGCCGGCGCGTGGCTTGGCGTTCCATTCGTGCACAAATCAAGCGTGCAATTGTCTCCATCCACGGGCAGATCCGTGTCTTCCGGTACCGTCGTCTCGGCGCCGTTGCCGTCGCACACTCGGCGCAGGCAATCGCCACGATCCAGGTTGCTCACGAGCGTGCCTGCGGGTTTGGAATTCTCAATCGTGCAATAACCTTGGACGCATGAGCGGTCGCCACAAGCGTCCGAGCCCGGACATTGTTCTTTGGTCGTGCACTTGGGTGGTGCATCGTTCTCGAAATCATCAAAAGTGTAAATCGCGATGCACCCGCCACTCATTCCCACAAGTGCCGAAATTGCAAATAAATAATGCCAAGCGCGCAGATGCCTGGTTCGCATCAGAATGTCCCTTCAATGCCGACAAACCCGGGACCCAATAACCACGTGTGGGCGCTCTTGGGTTCGGACGGTTCTTTCTTGCCTTTATAAAGAAGCAAAAACGTTCCCGCCCCGGCCCCCGCAATGCCCAACCCCCAAGCTATCGTATTGGCAATGAGCAGCGGTTTGCCCTGTTGCGACTTCAAATAGGCGTCCGGCGAATCGCAGATGCCCCCTTTGCAA
>CAYSYX010000608.1:0-5741 GCA_964435055.1 uncultured Polyangium sp.
CGCCCCGGCCGCGGGAATCACGTCCATCTCCGCAGCCGTCAGCAATGTCTCGGCGCGCATCAAGAGCGCATCGATGCGTTCCAACACCCCATCATCCAAAGCATCATCGGGGCCGTCGAAAGCAACTTCCAGATGAATGCCCAGATGTTCGAGCTGCGTATTTCCCGGCTCCGTTGACCGAGACGAACCACGAACGGCCGATCGCAGATCCTCGATGAACGCCGATACGCTCGGGTATCGATCCCCCGGCCGTTTGGCGAGACAACGAGCAATCACGTTATCCACGGCGACAGGCACCGGCACCAGCGATGAAACACGTGGTGCCGGGACAAACAAATGCTGTTCGGACGTGTCCATTTGACCATCGCCCGTAAACGGCGGACGCCCGACGAGAAGCTCGAATCCAATGATACCCAATGCGTATATGTCGGACTTTTCATCCACTTTTTGCCCCAACAACTGCTCGGGCGCCATATACGTGGGCGTACCAATCACCGTTCCCGTCGCCGTAAGGCCCAACCGGCCTCCTTCCCCACCGTGACCTTCACCCACGAGCCGCGCAATGCCAAAATCGACCAACTTCGATAAAAACCATTCCCCTTCAGGCACAACGACAATGTTGCTCGGCTTGATGTCCCGATGAATCACCCCGGCCGCATGCGCCGTCGTCAACGCACTGCATATTTCTTCGAGAACCCCCAGCAGTTCATCCAACGAGAAGCGTCCTCGACAACCGAGTTCGTCGGCGAGCGTATGACCCGGGAGCCATTCCATGACGATATACGGTCGCGTCGTTATTTCACCCGCCGCTAAAATCTTGACGATGTTGGGATGATCCAAACGGGCGAGAACATCGGCTTCACGCAGAAAACGAGCCACCGCCATTCCCGAACCACTCAACTCGGGATGCAGCACCTTGATCGCAACAGGCCGTCCGTCGAGCTTCGACACGCCGCGATATACCTGCGCATAACCACCACGTGCCACCTGCAATTCAATCGTGTAATCGCCCAAGTTTGCACCAATCAACTCGGGTGCTTCCGCTATCGACGATCGAAGCTCGAGAGACTGAGTGGTGTCGCCAATATCCGGCATCGAATCCCTTTCGGCCATGAAGAACCTTTGGCCCGAGCAGACTAACCTTGGATTTCAAGGAATGACCAGCACCTTCGTCATGGGAGGGCATGACGACGTCGGGCGACGAGTGAACCATGCACCGAGCTCCGCCATTTTCTCCGGACGAACCTCCACAATCCCGCGACTCATGCCGCCACCGCAGCGAGCGCCTCGAAACGTCGTTGCCAAGCCGGCCCTCCGTGCGTGTCGAATCCGCGCCGGATGTAACGCCGCGCGTCGTCCAAGCGACCCGCCGCGATCGTCGCTCGAGCGGCGTGCGCAACGGCATCCAAACTTTCATCGGTCTCCGCGCATTCAAAAAGCGCGTCGATCACGTCATCCCAGCCGTCAGCCGTGCCTTGAATGAGCAGTTCGACCAGACGGCGCATCGTCGTGACAAATTTCGGTTCGTCCGCTGCGGCCGGCAAAAGCAAGTCCCTCGCGATCTGCCGATCTCCGATGACGGCTTCCAGGCGAGCGCGGATCACGAGCGCCCCCGTGGGAAGTCGACCGTTCAGTCGCCGCAACAGGACGTCCATGCGTCGAGCCAGCGGCAACGCATCGACGTAATCTCCCGCGAAATACAAGAGCTCCGCGACGTTTGCCGAGGCAAACGCCTCCAGCGTCGCGTTACCAAGCTCGCGAGCGACCATGAGCGCGACACGTTGATCCACCACCGCTCGTTCATGCTCCTGAAGCTTGATCCACAGCACGATGCGGTTGCAATGCGCCACGCCGTAATGAAAACGGTCCCCGATGCGCTCGGCCAACTGGATGACCTCGGCAAACCTTTGCTCCGCATCCCCCACGCGACCCGCCATCACGAGCGACGTGGATAGAAGCAGCAACGCTTCGCATTGGGTTCGCGTATCACCATGCGCCGCGGCCCCCGTCGCACCTCGTTCGAGCCGCACGATCGCTTCGGCGGTTTTTCCTCGTCGACGCAAAGTTCGTCCTCGCGCCGCATCGACGCGCGCGGACAAACGAGGTTCGTCCAGACCGTCCACGATCGTCGCGGCCCGCTCCATCGCCGCTGCCGACGCATCGTACGCGCTTCGCAAATCATGCAGCGTCGCCAAGTCCAGAAGAAGATCCGCCTCGGTGCGTTTGTCATTCCGACCCGTGGCCAACTGCACCGCGCGCTCGAGATCCAAAATCGCGTCGTCGTACCGGTCGATGAGCGCTCGCGCTTGACCGCGTCCCGCGTAAGCTCGTTCCTGGGCAAACGACGCCGGCTCGAGGAAACCAAGGGCCGCGGAGTAATTCGCTTCGGCTTCGAGGAGGCGGTGACGACGCGCGGCCGAATCGGCCAACGCCAGATACGCTTCCGCAGCCCGCGCATGCGCTCCGCTGCCTTCCGCATGACGTGCGATGCGCGCGAGCGTGCGGGCATCTTCCGGATTCCGTTTGTCCACAAACTGAAGTGCCGCGGCATGCAAGCGACGACGAGATGCGGGCGCGAACAAATGCAGCAATCCTTCGCGCAGCATCGCGTGGCGGAATCGAAACTTTCCTCCCTCCACCGGCAACACGATTCTTCGCCGCGCGAGCCTTTCACAACCGACGTACGGATCCATCATGCCCGCGTCACGAGCGGGATCCGCCAGGTTCGCAAGAATATCCTGCACCGCGGAGATCTCGGCCGGTTCAACTTCGTTGCCGAGCACGGCGGCGATTTGCAAAACCAGCTCGAGGTCCTCCGACAAACCTTCGCGCGCTCGTCGTGCCAAACGCTCCGCGAGCGGCGTATTCGACGTCCCTTTGATCTCGTCGGCGGCCAGGAAAAACGAGTCCGTGCTGTGGCGTTTTCGAATCCGACCACTCACGAGCAACGTATGCACCAGTTCTACGGCATAAAGCGGTACGCCTTCGGCGGCTCGTGCAAGTTCGTCCAGGACGAGTTCGGGGATCATGTCGATGGGCGTGAGCAGCTCGGCGAGCACTTCGCGAACGACGCTGAACGGCAGCGGTTCGAGGTTCCAACGCGGATGTCGAACGGCACGCTCGGCCCATGCGGCTCGTTGGGCCGGCAATGCCGGCGACGTGACGACGACAATCCACGGCGCATCGGTTCCATGGCCCAGCGTCGCAATTTCCAAGGCGTCGAGCGCTGCCGGATCGGCCCATTGGGCATCGTCGACCAAGAGCACCGAACGAGTCTTCGTGGCCCGCACGCCAATGGCCCGACCGATCAACCGCGAGAACGCGCGCCGCGCGGCGCCGGGCGTGCCGCGTAATCGTCCCAATTCGGCGGCGCCTTCGGACAAGCTCCCGAAGACGTTCGCGACCGCGGGCCAGGACTCTTCGCCCAAATCAGCGTCAATCTCGAGACACCTGCGCCGCACCTCGTCGACCGAAGTTTGTCCTTCTTCGAGCTGCAACGCATACCGCGCCAAACTCCGCGAAGCGCTCTCGACATCCCCGCCTTCCGGCGCGCTTGGACGCACGATGCACGTGGTCATACCGCCTTCGTGCAGATGGACCGCCAGTTCCTCGACGAACCTTGTTTTACCAAGACCAACCTCGCCGACCACCGTCGCGAGCCCCGGTTCGCCCTTGGACAAACCCTCCCGAATCTCCGCCATCAGGCTTGTCACGAGCTCATTTCGACCGCGCATGGTCGCCCTCTCGAGCTCCACGGGCGCCGGTTCATTCGCCGCAGATGCAGTCGCTCCTCGAATCGCGGATGCACTCACCGAAGCGCTCTTCCCGGCACTTTCGGCGGAAGCGTTTCCCAAGACCGCCAACGCATCCGCCGTGAGTTTGACGCCGGGTTCGTGATGACGAACGCTCCACACGTTGGCTTTGCTGAGGGCTGCGCCGAGGCACGTTGTTCCGCGAGGGCCTTTGCGGACGGCGATGGGGGCGACGTGGATGACCATCTGTTTGCAGATATGCTGGATTCGTGCGGCTACGCGTTGAGCGGCCATGACGCCGGCGAGGGGCGATGGTCGATCGGTGAAGACGAGCAGCAAGCCGCCGGAAACGGCGCCGGCGAGCACGACGTCGGGTTCGTCGAGCGTGCCCATGATTTTCGTAAAGGGCACGGTGGTTCGAACGGACAGAATCGCCATGGTGGACGTGGAGTTTGTCCCGGCAGGTCCGGTTGCGGCCGGTCGCGTCGACGGAGCTTGGGCCGGTGGAGGCATCGAAGCGGCCGCTCGGCATTTCAGCGCTGCGGCGTCCAATGCCGCGGCAATCGCGTCTCCACGAGCGGGGCGTTCTTCACGGCGTTTGGCCAGACAACCAAGAACAATCGCATCCACGTCGGCGGGGAGATTTTGAACCAGCCGTGAAGGAGCTGGAGCCTTGCGCATGGCGTGCGCTTGAATCACGCGAAAAGCATCGCCTTCGAAGGGCGGGCGTCCCGTGACGAGTTCGAATAGAACAACGCCGAGCGAATAAATATCCGCGGATGCGTCGACTTTTTTGCCTTCGCATTGTTCCGGGGCCATGTAGAGCGCGGTGCCGAGCTGCGAGCCTTCCGTCGTCATATCGGCAAGAAGCGGCAGGGTTTCGGCATTCTCGACGAACCGTGCGAGACCGAAGTCGATGATGCGCGGCTCGAGTTTTCCATCGTCCACGGTCACGAGAAGAATGTTCTCCGGCTTCAGATCGCGATGGATGATTCCGGCGTCGTGCATTCGGTTCACGACCCGCGCGAGCAAAGCGCCTACGGCAAGCTTTTCGGCGAGCGTCGGATTTTGCCGGTGCAACCAATCCGCGAGCGACGGGCCGCGAAGCCTGGACATGACCAAATAAGGATGGTGCGAGCCGGTTTTTCCCGAATCAATCAGCTCGGGACCGACACCTTTCGGCAGACGTTGCAAAGCGGCTTCTTCCCGAGCAAACCGCGGATCACCTCGTCGAGCGGCGACTTTGATGGCCACGTCCATACCATCGGAACGTCGTCGAGCAGCATAAACACTGGCAAAGCCTCCACGTCCAAGAGGCATCATTCCCTGGTAATCGCGAAGTTGGGCGATCAGCTCGTTCGAAAATGTTTCCAACGTGGTCATGACCGATGACCATAACGTGGTGCGATGATGATTGTCCATTGCAGGTTTGCAAGTTTGGTGCGAAATCGCATTTCAAATATAAAAACGTACCGGATGATTTTTACGGCGATTTTCGGCACAATACGTGCGCAACGTGCGCGGGAAGTCGCCTAATCATGCAATGGATCGCCAATGCAACGCCGCGCATGACGTAATGTAAACCGGATTCATTTCCGCCGGCAATCGACGCCAATTGGCCGTCCTAGCCATTGATCACGCCGCAACGCATTGTCGAGCTTCGAACAATGTCGGCAACGAATGCATTCGTCACCCATGGAATTCCTTACATGGCACATCACGTGCTATGCGCCGCCTCCCGAAAAAACGCCTATGACGCACCCACTCTCCTCGCCCACCGCAGTCCCCCGCTTCGAACCGCCGCCACGCGACGTGCTCATCGGGTTATGGCAAGCCAATTCGGATGCAATGGCCGTCATCTCGAGCGCAGGCCAAATCACTTTTGCCAATCATGCCTTCCTCGAACGCTTCGGACCCAACGCCGAACTCCTCGAGGAGCAAGAGGGCTACGGCGACCGGCCGAGCTGGTTTCCTCAGAATGTATCGCGC
>CAYSYX010000609.1:0-5701 GCA_964435055.1 uncultured Polyangium sp.
AGGCGACTCGAAGCCCCAAAACACAAACTGGAGGGGCGCGGAGCCCCGGGTGGGTTTGGGCGAAGCCCGGCAAAGATCTAGTTGGAGACCCGCGAGGCTGTTTGATTGCCAACGCTCCACGGTTCATTTCCCTCTGGCGTCGGCCCCACCGGTGGGTATACGATGAGGAGCTTTGGTTTTTATATCCGATGTTCTTGGATTCAAACGCTCATCCACGAAGTGGTTTGTGTGTGACGTTCAAGGTATTGGGTGTCGGGACGAGAAATGGAGCCGGCGACGCCATGGCATTGCCCGCAGTTGGTGACGAAATTCTTGGCAAGTATCGGATCCTGCGGAAACTCGGCGAAGGAGGCATGGGCGTCGTTTACGCTGCATTGCACATCGAGCTGCAAGAAACCGTCGCGATCAAAATGCTCAGCCCCTCGCTCGCGATGCGTGACGATGTTGTCGGCCGATTCATGCGTGAAGCACGTGCGGCAGCGAAGATCAAGAACGAACATGCGGTTCGGGTCCTCGATGTCGGCAAGTTTGAAGACGGCGTGCCGTACATGGTCATGGAATTTCTCGACGGGGAAGATCTCGAGACGACGTTAATGGCGCGAGGTCCGTTGCCGCTTCCGGAGGTCATCAAGTACGTGACGGAGGCGGCGATTGCGTTGTCCGAAGCGCATCGTCAAGGGATTGTGCATCGCGATATCAAGCCGGCGAATTTGTTCCTGGCCAAACGCAGCAATGGATCGCGAATCATCAAGATTGTCGATTTTGGAATTTCCAAAGTAGCCAATGACGGTTTGATCGAAGGTGGAGCCACACGAACCGATTCGGTCATGGGCACACCGATGTACATGTCGCCCGAACAGCTTCGAGCTTCGCGCGATGTGGACGCTCGGGCGGATGTCTGGTCGCTTGGAATCGTATTTTATCGCTTGCTGACGGGAATATCTCCATTTGACGGCGATACGGTCCCCTTGCTTTTCGTGTCGATTTTTTCTTCGAAACACCGTTCGTTGCGTGAGCGGCGTCCCGATTTGCCCATTGAATTGGAATCTATTTTGGCGCGATGCTTGGAAAAGGACCGCGACAAACGTATGTCGAGTGTCGAAGAGTTCGTTATGGCGTTGGCGCCCTGGGCCGGCTCGGACGCTCCCATTTCTTTCGGCCGCGAGTCTTTGGCATCCGGCAATTGGGCTGCGTCGGCTGCGGGGCCTTCGGGCATTTCCAGCGGCGTAGGTACGACGGATTCAAAACTCACTGCGGATCAGGCGCAAACGCATCGAGCCCGTTCGTTTCGTATGCTCGGGATTGCCGTGTTTTCCGCAGTCATCGTCGTGGTTGGTGGTCTTGCAGCGTGGAAATTACTCGGCAATGAACCGGCGGCGCAAAGCGCTGGTGCAACCTCGTCGGCAGCGGCTGGAAATGCGTCGAGTCTCGCCGCGCAATCACTCGCCCGACCCGAGCCGCTCGTGGCTCCACAGGCGTCTGTGGAAGCGGCAACGTCGACCGCATTGCCGGTTGTCACCGTGGCGCCGAGCAAAGGAAACTTGGCGGTCAAAACATCCGAACCGTTATCGACGGCCAAACGTCCGGCAGGTCCCGCGGTCAAGCCCACGGCAACAAGCGGCGTTTTTGATGTAGGAGGACGGAAGTGATTCGTAAATCCGCTTTTCGTGGGTTGACGCCGGCGGTTTTTTTGACCTTTGCTCCGTTGTCGGCGCAAGCGCAAACGGCGGAGAATGCAGCCATGGCCGAAGCGCTTTTTCAAGAAGCGCAGAAACTCATTGCAAGCGGGAAAATCAGCGAAGCGTGCCCGAAATTCGTCGAATCGGATCGTTTGGACCCGGGGCTCGGCACCAAATTGTCCATCGCCGATTGCCATGAACGTGAAGGTAAATTGGCCAAAGCTTGGGCCGAATTCACCGAAGTTGTTTCTTTGGCTCAAGCCGCCAAACGCAAAGATCGTGAAACCTTGGCAAAACAGCGGGCCAATGCCTTGGCTCCTCGAGTCCCCAAACTCGTCATTACGCTGAAGGGAGCCGATCCGAACAGCACGGAAATCTTGCGTGACGGACAGGTCCTTGGAAATGCCGCATTGGGCGTACCCTTGCCTATCGATCCCGGAAGTCATACCCTTCTGGCCCGTTCGTCGGGGTATAACGATTTTACCAAGACCGTGGACATTCAAGAAGGCAAAACGGTGGAGGTGGAAATCCCGGCGCTCGAGCGAAAACCCGCGGTCACTCCTCCGCCACCACCATCGGGATCTTCTCGAGATACACCCGGGCCGTCGAATACCAAATCCGGCAGCTCGTTGGTGATTGGAGGAGCCGTTGTGGCCGGCGTCGGGGTCGTCGCCGTGGGAATCGGCTCGTGGTTCGGTGTGAAAACATTCGATACATGGGAGCAGGCGACGACATCCGATCAATGTGCGGGCAAACCCGGCAACTACGTTTGTACGGAGGCGGGCGCAAGTTTGGCCCGACAAGCGCAAACGAACGGAAACATTTCCACGGCGTTGTTCGTCGGAGGAGGCGTTGCGTTGGGCGTCGGCGCCGTGATGCTTGCCGTGGGAGTTCGGGCCAAGGGTTCGTCGAAAACAACCGGCTTGATATGGATTCTTCCCTCGGTGGATGCAAATAAAACCGGACTTCTTTTGCAGGGACGATTTTAGGTGAATGCCATGATCGAGCGACGAATCGGATTGGGTCTTGCAGCGATAATGGGCATTTCGGCGTGTAATCTCATCGTCGGTGTGGAAGATGTCGACGTGGTGCCCAGCCTTGGCGGCATGGGCGGCTCCTCCTCGAGTTCCAGCGGGAACACGGGCGGAAATGGCGGCAATGCCGTTTGCATGACTCCTGGCGATTGTCCGGGCATGGATGACGCCTGCAAGACGAGAACGTGTACGGACGGGTTATGCGGTGTTTCCAACGCGGCGGCCGGAACGAATTGCGGGACTGGTCGCGTCTGTGATGGATCCGGCGTTTGCAAAGACGACCTTGGTACATCGTGTACGGATGCGACAAACTGTTTGTCGGGTTTTTGCGTCGACGGGGTTTGTTGCGAGGGCGCGTGTTCCGGGTCTTGCGCGGCGTGCAATGTGCCGGGCAACATGGGCAAATGTTCTCCGCTGCCGATTGGATTGGATGACGCCAATGCCGACAAACCGTGTCTTGGTGCGCACGTTTTTTGCAGTGGTCAGGGGACGTGCTTGGGCGAGATCGGGGCGGCTTGCGCAATGGCGGCCGATTGCGGGTCGAATTTATGCAATGCCGGCGTCTGTACCGGCAAAAGCGGGACCGGCACGGCTGTCGATTGCGGACCGAACAAAGACGAATCGTGCCATCAGACACGCATCGTTCCCGGCGGATTGCACGATCGACTCAACGATGTCGCGTTGCCCGCCGAAATCAGCGAAGTCAGTCTCGATCGATTCGAAGTCACCGTCGGCCGATATCGCAAATTCCTCGAAGCTTACGACGGTGCCAATTCGAGCAAACCTGCACCGGGTGCGGGAGCGCATCCGAAAATTCCCGGCAGCGGTTGGAATCCCGCATGGCCCATGGTCGCAAACAGTGGCGACATGAAGTCTCAATTGCTGAATTGCGACGGACATACTCCGATATCCTGGAAAACAGATCCGGGCGCCGGTGAATTCGAGAATTTGCCGATGTCCTGTATGACGTGGGAAGAATCGTTTGCATTTTGTGCGTGGGAGGGCGGTCGATTGCCCACCGAAGCGGAATGGAATTATGCCGCGGTGGGCGGGTCGAAGCAGCGTTTTTACCCATGGTCCGACCCGCCCGGCCAGCAGACCATCACGTACGATGATGCCTTGTACGATTGCGCGGGCGTTTTGCCGGCGGGAATCGGAATGCCGGCCGCGAATTGCGCCATCGGAGATATTCTGCCTGTGGGCTCGAAATCTCCGCGTGGTGATAGCGATTTCGGACACGCGGACATGGCCGGAAGCATGTACGAATGGACGCGGGATCCCTATTTGGTCAAAGCATCCTTGCCCGTGCCGTGCGTCGATTGCATTCCGCCGACGCAGCCGGGCAAATTCGATTACACATTTCGCGGCGGGGCATGGAACGCCAGCCTCTACGAACTCCAAAATTCGCAACGTGCAACCCATGTGAATGGTACCAAACGGCACCATGCGGTCGGATTCCGTTGCGCGTATGATCATCATCCCACGTGCGGCAATGGAGTCGTCGATGCGGGCGAATTTTGCGACGACAATTCGCTCGATCCGACCATTCGTGAAGGGTGCAAAAAGTGCGATAAAGTCAAAAAAGTCGTCGCGGGCGACCTGCACGCGTGCGTCGTGACGCACCTCGGGAACCTCAAGTGTTGGGGGTCAAGTGAGCATGGGCAATTGGGTCAAGGCACGTCGAAACTCTTCAGACCGCCCGCTGAATTCCCTCGCGTTCCGATTTCGGGTGTGGATGACGTTGCGTTGAGCAAAGAGCGTACGTGCGTATTGTTCAAAAACGGAAGTATCAAGTGTTTTGGCGCGGATTTGGTGGATGGAGTTCCTCAGCTTCTGGGAACGCCGACACCTTTGATGCAATCCATCGGCGACGATCCCGGTGAACTCAAGAATCTTGCCACAGTGGCTCTTCCTCTGCCGGCAGTGGCGCTCGTCAGCGGCCAATACCATAGCTGCGCTTTGCTGAACGACGGCTCCGTTCAAGGCTGGGGCGCCAATGGTCTCGGAGAACTCGGCGTGGGTAATTCGCTTTCCTACCAAGGTCCGGCCGGAGCTGTTTTTTCCCCAGCGATCAAAGCGACCGCATTGGCGACGAGCCATCAATCGACATGCGCTTTGCTGGCCGATGGAGAGGCGGCTTGTTGGGGATTCGATGTATCGGGCGACGACAATGGAATGCCCATTTACGGAGTGCTCGGGCTGAATGTCATGGGGCAATTGGCACGAGGTGACGAAATGGGCGAAATGAACGACGCCAATTTGCTTCGAGTTGTCTTGCCCATGACGGCATTGCCGATGGGGCGAATTTCCGGCGGAGGGAATTCTTATTGCACGCTTCAAGAAGCAACGAAAAGCGTTCGCTGCTGGGGAGCCAATGATCGCGGTCAATTGGGTCTCGGTACACGCATTTATTGGGGTGGTGCACAATTCGGAACGGACATGACCCAATTGCCGGCCATTTCCTTGGGCACCGGGTTCATCCCGGCACAGGTCGTCGTCGGTATGACGCATACGTGCGTTGTTTCCACCGACGGGCGACTCAAGTGTTTCGGCTCGAATGATCATGGCGAACTTGGATTGGGTTTGCCCGTTTCCAATGTGGCCATGATGAATTATGGCATTGGTGACGAATCCACGGAAATGGGCGATGCATTGCCTGAAGTGGACTTGGGTTCCGATCGCGTTGTTCAACTATCGCTCGGGGCGAATTTGACATGTGCTCTTTTCCAGAATAACCGCGTCAAATGCTGGGGCCGGAACGACGTCGGACAAACAGGCGTTTTGGAAAATGATTTCGCCGTGGGCGACAATGTCCTGCCGGGCATGATCATGGCTCCGCAGCGAATCGCCGATATACCCTACGTCGAGCCGTTCTGACCGACCGCCAGGCGCTGGGCTTCCGCCCAGACCCGACGAGGGGCTATCCGCCCCTCGACCCGGACCAGCGAGCGCTGGACCAATATTGTTTCGTGTGCTTCGCACCCGAAA
>CAYSYX010000610.1:0-5664 GCA_964435055.1 uncultured Polyangium sp.
GGCCGCCGGGACGACGCTCGATCTCTCGAGCGACAACGGCAGCAGCAACGACAAACCACCCCAGGGCAAACCCAAACGGATCGCCAGGACAATCCCGAGCAGCAACGACACCAAGAAGACGCCGATCCGATCCACCCACAAGTCTCGCGCGATGCCCAAAGGACCATCCGCCGGCTCTTCGAGCAGCCGCGCATGCCTCGCAACGCCCCACAACGATGCCCCCGTCTCGCGCACACACTCCACGATGTTGCGTCGTGCAAACGCTCGACCCACACGCCGACGCGAACGCACGCGCACGATCCGCATCGCGATACACGCGACCCCGTGCATCCACACCCCCGCGACCGAACGCCGCGTGAACAGGTAGTACCGCGCCCAGTGCCACGCGTAGCCCCAGCGCGTCAGGTTGAACGATCGATCCACATGCGGGTTGAAGTACCCGAGCCGCGCCACGAGCACGCGCGTCCCGATCGATCCGATCGTCGGGACAATCTCCCGGTCGTCGTCCAAGTACGGGGCCATGGGGTAACGAAACGCACAGTAGGGATCGTAGAGATGCCCGTGCTCGACGACGACGTGATCCGGGGTGACGTGGAACCAAGCGCGAAAATGTATACGCGCTCGGATGAGGCGTTGGGCGTGAGGGGACAGGGTACCGGCGACGGCGAGGGAGAGGCGAGTGGTCAGGAGGGCTCGGACTTCGGGCAGGGTGAGTGCGGCGTCGTGGTTTCCGGAGACGAAAACGATTTCGTGATTTTGGCGTAGGACGCGGGCGAGGGCATCGACGAAGAGCGGGTGGTCGTCGAGAATGGCGGCCATTGCGGGCACGGAGTGTTCGGCGGTGCGGGGCAGGTCGTGGTATTGACTGGATCCATCGACGACGCGTGGGGCATCGAAATCAAAGATATCGCCATTGAGGACGAGCGTGAGGGGCTCTTCGCCGACGGTTTCGCACAGGTCTTCGAGCATTTTGCCGATTTCGGCATCGGGTATCGAGGCGCGTTGACGATAACGCATCCATTCACCCGAGCCCGGTTCGACTTCGCAGAGGTGAATATCGGAAATCACCACGGTATGGCGCATCGAACCGAGATGACACGCGGCGAGATAATGTGGTTGTCGGGGAAATCCCGAACGATGGGTGCGGAATGACTTGATGCATTCCGAAGCAGTTTTATTGCGGGACGAACGGAGAAGCGCCGAAGGATTCCGGGCTGTGTACCGTTTGCCGGCCTGCTTGTTCATTCGTGTGTTCATGGCGCACCGGTCGTCGGCGGCGGAGCCTGCGCATTGCAGATTTATGGCCGGCGAGAGTCGTCTTGGCGTCTTCACGACCCTCGTGGGACCGGCGCGTGACGATTTTTGAAAAAAGTACGCAACTCGCGGGCTCGCCAAACGATGGATTTGTAGAAGGGCCGAAAACCGCTCGCGATGGGCGCGCCGGCGAGGTGTATCCATGGGTCGACGAAAAACTCAAAAGGAGTCCAACGACGAGCTCGACACCATGTTGCGCCAGGCTTCTCGTGGGCATGCGCAATCGCTGTCGCGGATTCTATTTGACCGGACGCAACCGACGACCGAACCATATTGGATCGAATCTCAACTTGCGGCGCGTCAGCGTCGAGTGGATCGCGCTTTGTCGGTGACCGTTGGAAACGAGACGCATTGGCAGCACATCGAATGGACCGAGCGATTGACGCGGGACGTGTATTTTCGCGTGTACGAGTACAATCATTTGCTGGTTATGGCGGCTCACGCGGATGCCGCCGCACGGAGCGTCGACGGAGAGCCTCGGGTGCCACCGGCTACGGTGGACAGCGTTGTGGTTGTGCTGAGGGGGTCGAAGAAAGGTTTTCCCACGCATGGGTTTTACAGGACATCTTCGAAACATCAGCGGTTTTCAGGCGTCAACTTTCGAATCGAGGCGGTGTATTTGCGTTCCGCGGCGGAAATCGAGGCCAAAGAATGTGCGTTATGGCTGGTTTTCATCCCGTTGGCCATTGATGCCGACGAAGACGTCATCATTCGGGCCATCGAGAAGCTGAAGACTTGGACGAACTCTCAACAGTTTGCAGACTTGGTCGCGACGATGTTTTGCGTGGCGAAGCTGAGAAAAGATAGACCAAACTTTTGTCACGTGATAAGGTCCGAAGAGCGGAGGCAAATCGTGTTCACCAACGAATATTTCGTCGAGGGGCGGAAAGAGGGGCGCAAAGAGGAGCGGGAGGTGGCGCGTCAAGAACGAAAGAACATGCTGCTGGCAATGTTCGAACGGCGGCTTCGACGAACTCTTACGTCCGACGAGATGAGCTCGTTCACTGCATGGCATGACAAGAAAAATGGCGCCAAGGAAATGGCTGAGGCCGTCATTGATTTATCCGCCGACGAACTCGTGGCGCTGATGAATCGGCATGCGCAGGTTCGTACGTCCAAACGTGGATGAACGTGTTCGACGCATTCGACGCATTCGACGCATTCGACGCATTCGACCGCCAAATTACGCCAATGAAGCCGAATTGGCTGCGAATTTCATCCGCACGTCGCGTTCCGAATGAAATGCCCAGGCATTTTCAAATCAAAACTCGCCTTTCTTTCCAAAGATACGCCTCCATCCCGTAAAACAACCTCGCCGAGCGACGCCCGACGCGTCGTGTGGATGAAACTCGCCTCGCCGGCGAATCGGAACGCGATTTGGAGCAAAAATTCGTCGCCCGAACCGTTCCTTGCGCTCCGTGCGGATGAAAATCGCGTCCCGTTCGCCCCGGAACGCGATTTTTGTTTTGAAACTCGTGATCCTACTTGCACCGCTTGTTCACTCGTTGTACACAGGACGGTCATGAGCACTCCCAACGTTTCACGCATGGTTGCCGACCGCGTGGCGATTGCCAATACCGTCGTGTCAGCCATTAAAATCCACGGCCCGGAAATCATTCCCCTGGTCGAAAAGACCTTATTCCCCAATGGCGTTCCCAATAACCTCAGCGTCGGCGATGTGCTGAATGCTCTGGGAGCGCGTCTCGAGCATGTGACGGACGGTTTGGTCAAAGCGGATCAGGCTCATACCAACGAATTGGCGGACGATGACGAGGTCCGTCGGGATCGGGACGAACGCACGGTGGATATGAAGGATTTGCTTGGCGCATTGCGTTCCAACCTGATTCGCAATTATGGATCGGCGGTCGCGGGAGCTTATGGGTTTGGCGCGACATTGCCGGACGATGCGCCTGCGTTATTGCTGCTGGCGGGCAATGTGGAGAACTTATTGCGCACGCGAGCGCTTGTCGAACCGCCGAAAAACAAGAGCCTCAAAGTGGACGCTCAGCTGGCGGCGGACGACATTCGCGATGCGGCGGCGGCATTACGCGCGGCGGTGGACGGCATCGAGCGGGAAAAGCGCGAGGCGCAATTGACGTTGGGCGCGAAAAACGACGCGCTGACGTCATGGGGAGCGGCGTACGCTCCGGTGGCCGATGGGACGGCGGCATTTTTCGCTTTGGTGGGTCGTACGGACTTGGCGCAACGGGTGCGACCGACGGCCCGGCGGCGCGCCGGTTTGCCCGATGAGGAGACGACAAACCCGACGTTGCCGGCCCCGCCAAACGGAAATACGGGCGCGGCGACGGGGTGAGGTGATTCTCGCCGGCCCGCTCCGGATCGATTCACCTCACGTTTTTCCCGGAACGATTCGCCGAAAGATCTCCGCGCAGGCCAACGCCAATCCCGCAAAAATGCCGGCCAAGAACCCTCGAGGGAACACCGCGTGTTTGTCCGGGGCTTCTAACGCCGGAACCAGCAATCCCAATTCGGGGACATCCATACGTAACGACGCCGCAAGGTCCACGGCTTTTCGATCGACCGTCGCCAAGTCCGTGGCCGCCGCGGGAGAAGGCGCAGCCACGCCTTCGGGAGGCGCTCCCCATTGATTGCGTTGAGGCTCCGCGCAGGTTATCGAGCCCGGCCATGGATGCCGAATGATGAAGCGAGTCTGAAACGCATCCTGGAATTCGGCGGGTTCGGTCCCTCGAGGCAATCCGTGTTTTTCCCAAATACCTCGTCCGCCCGTGACCGGAGGTGCTTCGCGAAAAACCAAATCTTCACCCAGGGAATCCTTGTTGTAGCGAATATGCAGGCGCGTCAAAACGCCGCCCCAAAAGGATGGTCCTCCCGTCAACCGTTCCATGTCCAAATCCGTCAATGGCGGTTCGGGACAAGGATCACACGATCCGGGATTCCACGCGTATTCGGTCACGACGGCATTGGGAGTCTGCGCCAATACGCGATCGAAAAACGCCGTGTAAAATTCACCGAAACGCTCGCGCGTCGAATCCTCGACCTCGACGTTCGTCGTCATGAAGACGTTTTTGTAGTTTGCCGCTTCATAACGTTTTTGTCCCAGCGTCACGACGATCAGGTCCTGCGTTCCCTTCGAATTGAGCAACCCAAGGCGCATCGGCAACGTAAATTGCGGCGATGCATATTGAAAACGCAAGGGCGACAAGACCGCGCGACCGTTGTCGAAACGCACCTTCGAAGCATTCACTTTGGCCACGAAAAACTTCGATCCCCCGGCAACATAGGGGCGCAGCGCCGATTCGGCTCCTTCGGGGATCTTGTATTGATGTTCGCGAAGCCATCCATCGAGCGCCGTGGAATCATTCGCGCTCAGAATGACGATTTCATATTCACCCACGGCGAATTCGGCTTCGACCCGGATTTGAGCGCGCGGGGTCAATTCTTTCATGGAGTTGTCCGGTCGCGACATGGCCCAAGACAAACCCGGACGTTTTCCTTCTTTTTGTCCCGCGCAAGGATTCTGTTCCCAATATTCGACGAGCCGCGGGGCCGTGAGACGATCGACGCGATCGAAGACATCGTCGGCCAATGTCTTTACGTCGTCCTTTTGCAAGGGGAAAGTGATTCCAAGACACTTTTGTCATAGGTTGTAGCTAAGTGCTTGTAAAAACTTAGCTTTCAGTCTGTTTCGAGGGGACAGGATCGAGGGACTTTTGTGGAGCGGGACACAGGAAGAGGGCGTGGTGCGAGCGTGCGAGGGGTTACGGCGAGGCGTGCGGAATTCGCGAGGACGGCGGCGCGGGTTGGGCGCCAACCTGGCGGAGATTGGACGAGAGACGCGGCACGCACGCGAGGGAGGGGATGATCAGGCGGTGCATCTGGCTAGGGAGACGGCCTTCGAGAGGGATCCGTTGAGGGGAACGCTGCGAGGTCGATCTTGCCGATGAATTGATGGTTGATTGTGCTTGCAAACGTCGACGTGGTGACGTTTAACGTGGGCGTTGAGATGAATAACGACCCGAGCCACGAATCTGATGACATTGTCGTTGACGTTGCTGCCTCCGAGGAGGAGTCTGAACAGCCGACAGAGGGAAAACTCCATGAGCGCGTCGTGCAATCGCTTGCAGCAGGGAAAAATTCAAACGAGACACTCGATGAGCTCGTTGCCGCGGGCGTGGATCCATCGCTAGCTCGATCAGGTATCGAAGCGGTTCTCGCGCAGCGCGCGCAACAGGCGCCGCAATCTTGGCGTTCGAGGCAGGCGCAAGAGGAAATCGCGATACGGTTGACCGCGATTGCATCGAACCATCGCCGAATGTTACTCTCATTATTGACAGTGATCAGCGCGTGGCTTTTGAGACTCATCAATAT
>CAYSYX010000611.1:0-5645 GCA_964435055.1 uncultured Polyangium sp.
CCCCTTGCGCGGGTCCCGGGGCGCGGAGCCCCGGGTGGGTCCGGGTGAAACCCGGCAATGCGTTCAGCTTTCTTCGGCGGGAGGATCGGGATTGCCGTCGCCTTCCCAGGTGTAGTTCTTGTCGCGACTGGCGTAGACGAATCGTGGTCGTCCATCGAGGTGCTGGGCGAGTTTTTTGAGTTCGTTATCGAGATATCCAGGATCGCGCATTCGTTCGCGCATGGGACCATCGAGGTATTCGTCGACGGCGGGCGACGTGCCTTTGTAATATTTTTGAAACACGGCGTACCGGAACAAATGGCGAATGCGATTGAGGTCCTTCGAGCCGCTGGGGAGCGGCAGCAGTTCAATAAATGATTTTTGCAGGGCTCGGTCGGCGAGTTTGTCCAAAACGAGCTGGAGGTTGTTCTCGAGGACCCTGGGTTCGCAATGACAAGCGAAATCATCGTAGAGCATACGCATGATTGCTGAGGCTTCTTCGACGGGCATGGAGGCTTGTCGTTCGCGGCCCATACGTCGCACGAGGATCATGAAGGGCAGGGGGCGATTGCCCGTGGCCAGGATTTCATGCGGATCGCGAAAATCGGGTTGAAGATACGGAAAATGCCGAGGGTTAATCGCGTCAAACCCTCCACGACCGTAGAAAAGAATGCGTTGCCAGGAGACCGATTCGTCGGGCGTGTAATACTCCATCTCGGCCGCCAGCGAAATGGTCATGCCGAAATAGCGACCGGGTTGATTCGGCGCGGGCAATTGGATCAAACCGCGCGAGTGAAGCCCGTGCAGGTAATCCATGGCGATTTCGACGGGTGCAATGCGCAGTTCGTAAGAAAGAACGGTGCCGCGAGCTTCGGGCAGCATGTACAAGTGCGACAAATAGACGACGCACAAGTCGGGTGCGTAAGCTGGGTTGACCAGGACAGACCCGTCACGGACGCCAAGGAGTTTGCCGTTGCGATCTCGAGCGGCGATCAGAAAGTAGCGAATGTAGGTGCCGCTCGGTGTGGCTTCGTAGGCGTCGTCGCGAAGAAAACCTTCGATGGCTTGTTGCCGTTCCATTTCTCCTTGTGGACCGAATGCGTCCCAAAGGAGGTCGTAGGCGTGCTGAAAAGCCGGATCGCGTGGATCGATGATTTCCCAAAGTTCGAACGCGCGAGTTTCACGCTCGATCATTTCCACCACGTCCTGGTGGTAAAGATCTTTGAGGCACAGCCGGATACGACGCCGTGATGCCTGCACGTGGACAAACCTTTCTACGCGACGGACAACCTGATTATCGGGCGAAGTGCAAAAAAACGCAAGGGTGAAGCGGTGTGGTCGGAAGTTGCGGTCGTGTTCGCCGTGTTGGTCGCACACGGGTGCGCGCTGCGGGGGCAAACCTACGTGCGGGCAAACTTTCGTCGGGACAAATTCCCGTCTTGACATGCGGTGAAATCCCGATATTCGTGCGGTAAGAAGCGGGTCCACACGTGATGACAAATTCTTCTGACATGAGCAATTGGGCGAAGCGCTTGGGGATCTTTGCAGCACTGGGGGGAGCCATCACGCTGGCACCGACGGAGCTGCGTGCACAGCCGGCAGGGGGAAGTGCTGCGCCGACGCCGGGTTCGTCGGAATCGACGCCTGCGCCGAAGACTCCGGCCGGTGGTTCGACCACCGAGGCGGACGCGGCGGGCAAGACGGACGCTGCGACGGCGAAAGACGGCGCGGCAAACGCGACGGGCACCGGCGAGAAAGATGCGGCGCCCGCGGACAAACCTGCTGAAGCCGATGGTGGTAAGGCTAAAGAAGAGGCCAAAAAAGAAGAGGCCAAAAAAGAAGAGGCCAAAGAAGAGCCCAAAGAGGAAGCCAAAGAAGAAGAAAAGCCCATCATTACGATGTCGGGTGCGGTCGAGATCTCCTACAGCTACAACTTGAATCAGCCATCGAATGGTGTGACGGCGTGGCGTTGGTATGACTTCCGCCACAACGTGATTGGATTGCAGAATGCGCTCCTGACGACGAATTTTGAAAAAGGGCCCGTCAGCGGTATGGTGCAATTGCAGCTCGGTAACTTTGCCGAGGTGTTTTGGGATGCGGGCCGTGGACCGGACAAGGATTTGCTTTGGCGGCTTTTGCAGCAAGCGACGGCGAAATGGACCACGCCGTACGAGAAATTGTCCATTGAAGGCGGGGCATTCAACGTGCCCTTCGGTCCCGAATGGAATGCGGCGTATCTCAATTGGACGTGGTCGGCGGGCAATCTGTTTGCCTTGATGCCGTATCAAATTGGCGGCGTGCGGGCCAATATGGATTTGGGTCGTGGCTGGACGGCTCGCGCCGGCGTTTACAACGGCTGGGATCAAATCGTTACGGACAACAACAGCGCCAAGTCCGTGATGGTTTCGTTCGAATGGGAGAGTCCCGCCGACGAAGAGACGTATTTCTATTTCAATTACATGATCGGCAACGAACGCGACCAGGATGACTCACGTGGTCCGTACGCTCGACATACATTCGACGTTTACGGCCAATGGCACGCGTCGGAGCGGTTGTTTCTTCGCGCGCACACGTTTTCGGGATTCGAACCGACGCGTGGAGAAACCATTGACGGCTGGCTTGGCGGTGGTTTGACCGTCAGGGTCGACCCGGCGGATTGGTTGTCGCTGGTCGGACGTGGCGATTTCGTTTATACGAAATCGGGCCCCACGGGCGATAACATTTTCCACTCGGACACGCTCGCATTGACGGGCCGAAACAGCAATTCATCGACGTTGATTGGTTCGGTGACCGGGACGGTGGATATCCATACGGCGTCGAATGTGGCGTTGCGCCTCGAAGCGCGTCACGACCGCGCGGATTTCCCGCTCTTCTTCAAGGGCAATGTGGCGAAAGACGTGACGACGGGCGAAGATATCTCGAATGCGACGAATCAAACGACGTTGACGGCCGGGTTGACGACTTGGTTTTGACAAGGATGATTGTCCGGGGTATGCATTGCCCGGACAATCCCTCATTCCGCCCGAAACCGCTCGTATTCGTGATCCGCTGGAATACCCCACACGGCCCATACTTCGCGCGTCGCCGGTTGCATGATCACCGCGCCCGATGATTCGATATGGTACGGCGCCTCCGAACGCCGACAAATCACCGGATCGCGCGTCAATGCAATCAAAGCCTCGACATCCAAGGAATGGTGGGCGAGCTCCGCCGCGCGCTGGAGTCGACCTTCCGAAGATGCAAGCAATGCGGGCGATCGGTCGGCTTGAAGACGCAACGTTTCCGCATGCACGCAATGGTTGGTGTGCACCAAAGGCGTCGATTCCAAGGGCGTGACCATGGTGCATGTCGGCGTCGCTTCGATGTTGTAGCCGGCTCCGTGAGCGTCGAGGATCAGGTAATTGTGTGCCCCGGCCAAACTCGCGTCACGCACGCATGCCAAGGCCTCGGCGATCGTCGTGCATTGGAGGACTTTACGGACGACAAACGGCCAGGTGACACCAATACGTCCGTCGGTCGTCACCAGGTTGTTGATGCCAATGGCGATTCCCGCGGCATTCATTCCGATTTGACCCAAACACCCCTCGGTCGTGAATACGAGCGAAGCCAGGGTGTCGCGTACGTCGAACATGACCACGTGCGGCGTGGCGGAATCGTGCATATCCCACGTTTGGCCGATGAAACCTCGGGTGAGGATCGCCGTGCAATCGTCTTCTTCCGGCGCGTTTGCCGCCCCGAGCGCTCGGACCGCGTCCACGAAATCGGTAAAACCTCCGACGATGATCGCTTCAGCCGTACTGATTCCCGCCGCTTTCGCCATCGCCTCCATTTCGGCCATCAAATCGGGCGCGTAAGCGCGGTGGGCCGGCACCATGTCTTCGGCCAATGCCAAAACATCGGCCACCGTTGCCGTACGTCCGGCCCAACTCCCGTTGGCCGCGAGGCGCACGCGTTCGTCCGTGTACACGCGAATGCCTTCACGATGCAATTCGCCATGCCGACGACCACGTTCCTCGGGGCTGCCTTCGAGGCGTGTGACGCGAATACGTCCGCGTTTTTCGTTGGTCATCACGAAAGCCCTCCAAAGTAGCGCGTTTTGGCGTCGACGTATTCGAGGACGCCTTCCAGGCCGGATTCGCGACCGAGCCCGGATTGTTTCATTCCGCCAAACGGCGCCTCGGCCGTCACCGGATACCAATCGTTGACGCCCACGAGTCCAAATTGCAAACCTTCGGATACCGTCATCGCCGTCTTCAAGTCCCGCGTGAAGACAAACGACGCCAAACCATATTCGGTATCGTTCGCCATACGCAAGGCCTCTTCCTGCGTCTCGAAGGTTACGATCGGTAAAACCGGGCCGAACAATTCTTCACGCAGAACCGGAGCATCCGGGGGCAAACCATCCATGACCGTGGGAGCATAGAAATAACCGCGATCTTTGCCGCAACGGTCTCCGCCGATGAGGACCTTTCCGCCGGCGGCCACGCTGCTCGCGACCAATCGCTCGACACGATCGCGTTGCGCGGCATTGATGAGCGGTCCGACGGAGGTTTCTTTGGTCAAACCATGGCCGACGACTTCCCGACGCATCGCTTCCACCGCGGCAGCCTTGAATGCCTCGGCAATGGACGCGTGCACGATGAAGCGTTGCGGGGCGATGCAAACTTGGCCGCCATTACGCAGTTTCGCCGTGACGCCGGAACGAGCCACCGCGGCGACGTCTACGTCCGGAAAAACCAATACGGGCGCATTGCCTCCCAATTCGAGCGACAATCGCTTCACCGTGCGGGAAGCGCCATCCATGAGCAGTTTGCCCACGCGTGTCGAACCGGTAAACGCAATTTTGCGGCAACGAGGATCATCCAGCAGCGCTTGGCCCATGCTCGATGGTTCGCCGTTGATGACGTTGAAGACGCCATTCGGCAAGCCTGCATCCGCCAGGGCGCGAGCGTAATCGAATGCCGACCGCGGCGTGTATTCGGACGGTCGAAGCACGACCGTGTTTCCTGCGGCGAGCGCCGACGCAGTGGCGCGATTGACGTTGTACACCGGGAAGTTCCACGCCGTAATGACGCCGATGACCCCGAGCGGTTCGTAGGTCACATCAATGCGTCGTCCGGACAAACGCGACGGGATCCATCGCCCGCCAAGCCGGCGCGCTTCTTCCGCAGCATATCGCAGGTAATTGGGCGCTCCGGCCCATTCGCCGCGAGCTTGCGCGAAGGGTTTGCCCGATTCTTCGGTCGTGCGCCGAGCGTATTCGTCGACCCGTGCCGCAATGATCTCGGCCGCCTTATCGAGCAAAGCGGCGCGTTCATAAGGGTTTTTCCGGGACCAGGGGCCGAACGCATTCGCCGCCGCGTCCAGCGCAGCGTGAGCATCCGTGGCATTTCCGTAGGGAATTTCCGCCAATATGTCTTCGGTTCCCGGATCCACGAGCGGCCATAAACCACCGTTTTGCGCCGGGACCCACGCTCCGCCGATGAACATTCGATCGCGTTCTGCGCTCATTGGGCCCTCAATGCGGCGACCGCTTCATCGAAGGACACACTTACCGCTTCCATGGCCTCGTCGATTTGCGCATCGGTCATATTGAGCGGCGGCAACAAACGCACGCAATTCGAGAACAACCCGGCGCGCAAAATGATGACGCCGTGTTGTAATGC
>CAYSYX010000612.1:0-5636 GCA_964435055.1 uncultured Polyangium sp.
ACCGGATTTCCCTCGACTTGCGTGCCTCGGGGCGACTCCCACCATCCAACCCGAGCCGCGAGTTTTCCCTTCGGAGGATCGGCCTCCCGAGCTCCTCCGCTCAGGATGGGATACACCTCGGCAGTGATCTCGGTGGCCTCGAATCCTACCGCATGCGTGACATCGATCGGGAAAACTGCGTACACTCGCCCATGGATCTCCTCGAGCGCATTGCTGCGTTCCGCGTCGAGTCGAACCTGCGGGCGAGGCTTGCGCTCGCGTTTGTTGTTTGGCATTTCGCTCGAGCCTGAACGTACCGGCTCTGCGGTGCCACGAGGTCCAACTCCGGGCGCCAAGACAGCAAACTCGCTGGCGAGCCTCGCCAACGGGGTTCCTTCGGCCCCCTGGACGCGCGGACTATTCAGCGCTGCGTAGTCGCGACATTGCTCGCGGATCTTTTTCAGTGCATTGTTCACGATTCCACGTGCTTGTTTGTCAGCGACGGACGAGGGCTGCCAATCGTCGTGCGTTGGCGGCTCGGACCTTGCAAATGCGTCGTCGTGTTCGTTGTCCGTTTGAAATACTCCGACAAATCCAACCATATCGTTTCCAATGCCTCGACCAGCATCGAGATATTTTACCACGAGTTCGGGCGTTCGCAGCAGCGCGACGTGACGGGGGCGCACCTCGTGTTCGGGTGCATCCGAACCGCGATCCGACGTGGTTGGCATCAATGCGCGTTCGAGGGCGAGACGTCCCACGACCTCCTTGTAATACTTGATTTCGTGGTGGTTTGGTTCGCGAAGCGCGCAGTAAGCGCGCCAATATGCGTCATACGGAGGGATCCGCGATGGATCCGGAATACGTATCGGCAGGCCCGAGACTGTCGCTGAAAGCGAAATGGGGGGTCTGCCGTTATTGGGCGCCTTCAATTTGGGCCACAAATGCCGAAGGCAGATCATGCCAATCTGATTTAGCTCGTCGTCACTGAAAGCCGGAGCTGTAATACCTACACTCGTTCCGCATTCGTCGCCGACAAACGGGGGCAATCCAAGCGCAGCAGCGATATCGTCGGCATTGCTGCCGATGTACGGCTCGACGGTGTCGTCTTTTTGCCGAATACCCCACCAATGCCGGCCAGTGAACCTCGCGCGACCATGAGAATAATTGTGAGTGAGCGCTGCTGCGGTAAGACGCGACTCCAGCTTTCCACGGTGCATGCACCGCGTGTACACGATAATCGTGCGCGTCTCGCTCGCGAGGTACAGAGCGGCTTTGCCATAACCAAAGGTTCCGCCCGTATGAACGCGTTCTGGTGGCTGGCCAATGTTGCGCAAAAAGTTGACGAAGTTCCGCTCGCTTCCTTCGCCAATCGCCTCGTCAGCACGCGTTGGGCCATTCAGGCCAGTGGTTCCTCGATCAGAAATGACCAGCATACGCGGCCCGGCTTGACCGAGCCATTCAGCGACGGACTCGATCTTTTCGGCCATCTTGCTCGTCGAAGCGTATGCGCCTGCTGGAGGCTGATTCTGGAAAAATGCCGCATATGCATGGCGCTGCGATGTGTTGAGCGAGAAACTGTCGAGTGCATAGCGGATGTTTGGCCCCGTGCGAGCATCCCACGAATTCTGCACGGATTCGCGAATGAGGAGCGCCAGCCGGTCGAGTTCAGGACGTCCGAGCTGATTCCAGACACCTTCAGCAACGACGTTGCCCATCGCGCCAAACTTTTCCGAGAATAGGTCTGCAATAGGAATACCCATCAATCGCCGAGCCTCTCGAGGAATGCATTTACCATCGGCACAACCATTGGCTGAAAGCCTGCGGAATCGAGCGCGACCCGATACCGCAATCGAGAAATGCCGGCAGGCAATGGGCCATTGAGCAATTCCGGAGTCAAAGCCGGAGCGTCTTTTGTCACGAGGAAGTACCGCGAGCCTCGATGCGTGAAGCGTGGCATCTCGGGTGCAACAAGCTGCTGCGCGTCGAGATCGAACGCTTCGAGGCGCTCATAAAGGTCGCTAGCCGGAACGCCGTCCTTCAGGAGCTCCGCAACGATGTCAGCGAGCCCTACCCCTGCGGAATCAGTCACGATTTGCTTTACGACGAGGACGAGTTGTTCGTATGGACTCGCCCAAAGCTGCTCGAGCCCGTGGATCTCCACTTCGGTTGCGAATTTGTGGCTTGTTTTCACCTCGAGGGCATGTTTCCCATTGATGAAATCTTGAGGTCGTGCATCCGGTCCGGTCCACGTGAGTAGCGCCTTCGGATTTCGCTTTACGAGGCCGCGAAGCTCATGCAACTCCCCGAAGAGCCCGATCAGCATTGCTTCACTCTTCGCCCCCGCGCGATTGAACATTTCCTGCCACGTTCGTATCGCGTCGAGAGATGCGCGGGCAGGATTGGGGCTCGTGGAAACCTGCTCGAGCACCGCTCCTGCAAACCGCCGAAAAACGCCATGGAACTCGGAACTCGTACACCGAAGAACCAAGTAACGGCGCATCGACGAGCCTGCTCCGTGCGTACGGAGGACGACCTTCACGCCCCGTGTCCGATGATGGTTTCCCAGCGCGAGGTCATCGATTACGGGGAATAGGAGTTCCCTGCACCCGTCCTCGATTGCCAGCATCATATTCGAGCCGTGTACCCCGAACTCCTCGAGCGATCGTGAGAGCCCGACGCTCGTATCGCCTGATTCCATCGTACGCCAGGCTTGCTCCAAGTCGTTCGCGAGCGTCATCCGTCATCTTCCTCCACGAAGAGCTCTTCTGACTCGACGTAAACGGGTTGTTCGGGGAGCTGCACTTGGATGTAGTTCTCTCCGATGCTTCGCGTCTTGGAATCAGGAAATGCGAGAGCGAGGCCAAGAATATGCTCGGCGGCCCCGAGTGTCTCTCTTTGGCGAACTTGCCGATCTTCTTGACCCTTGGATCCATTCGTCTGATCCGGCCTCTGCGGCCGCGAGTCCTTGTCGATGGGCACCAAGAGAAGTAGCGATTCGCTTCCGGCTGGGCGCTTCGGCTGTTTTCGCTTCGAGTCGCTGCTGGAAGGTTGCCGTAGCTCGCGTGAGAGACCGAGGCGAAAGTTTTCTTGCGTGGTGATGGTACCGAGATCCACGCCATCACCTCGATCCTGCAACTTCGAACGATTGACAGGCACCACGTCGAGCAGCCCGAGGCGAGTTTTGGGCTTTGATGCATCTTTGAGCGAGACCACTGCGACCGTCCAGCTCTTGCATTCGCCTCGACTGTTCTGCTTCTCGATGAATTTGCGTAGAAAGTCGCGACGGAGCTCCGTATGGCCCTCGTGACATTCGTAGCGGTCCAGGAATGCGAGCACTCGTTCGACGGGAACTCCGCTTGCGATCCAGTGCGCTCCGTCTCTTGTGAAATTACGTCCTTCGTCCGCCAGTTCCTGCACGAGCCGAGCACCGGCTTCCCAATTTTTACGAAGCCAGTCTTCATTATGGTGGTGAAAGAACGTGGTCTGTCGAGTAAAACCAGTATAGTCGATCTGCACGGTGACCGCGTGTTGCATCTTCAATCGCGAGGTCACAGCCAATGTTGGATGTGTCCGAATTCGAATGGCGAATTCGCGTGGCGTTACCTTTTCTTCCTCGTATCGCGCAATGTCGTTACGGATTTCTTCTTCGACGGTGGCCAGATCCCGGAACGCTTGTCGTAGCTCGTCGGTCATCCAGATTCGGGGCAAGTCTTCGTAACCAAACCGATAACCGAACCACCGCCCCATCTGTAGAAGTGTGTCGTATGCGCTCGCACTCCGGACGAAGTAGCTGACAATGAGCCCTTCGAGCGTCAGGCCGCGGGAAAGCGTATTTCCACCGACCGCGATGTGTACGACCTCGTCAGCATCGTCGAGTTCGGCCTCTTCCTTGTACACGAGACGGCTGTCGCTTTGGCTGTTGTCGACGACCACGCGCAGCCGGTCGAGCACCTTCCCAAGATGCGCGTCGACCGCCGTGAACGGCACCGGGGCCAAGCCTTCTCGGCGGACCTTGGGGTGCTCCTCCTTCCACAGCTTCTCCAAGCGCGCTCGTGTCGTCGATTTGTCGAGCGAGCGTCGTAATTGCTTGATCTCGGCATCGATGCGGTGTTTCAGCGCGCGGTGCACGGGAAGACTCATCGTGGTGTGTACGAGCATACTCGAGTGCTTCATGCGGTGACCGCGCGCCCAACGTGCGGCTGTCGCGAGCAAGAAGTATTCGATTGCTTTGCGCAAAGAGTCCGGCACATCTGGCTTGAACGAATCGATATCGGCACGGCTCTTGGGGCGGACGAACGGCACTTCGTCGTCTTTCACGGGGCGGAACATGTCCGGAGGTTGCGGCACCTCCGCGTCATCGTTGTCGAGTGGCTCGCGACCAAAGAAGAGCTCTGCGCCGAAATATCCCGGCGGTTTGGTCAGCGCGACGATGAAGTTTGATGGATACAGATCCTCGCTTGAAGGATCCACGAGGACATTCGCAAAAGGTGTAGCGGTATACCCGACATACGCGGACTTGGGCAACGTCTTCTTGAGTTCGAGAATGAGCCGGTTGATTGCGGTGCGCTCATCGTCCCCTACCTTGCCTGTATTCAGGCCGGCTTGGTCCGCTTCGTCATCGATCAAGAGAGCCGGGCACGCTTCGAGAAGTCGGGGCTGCGCCGCAGAAAGCCACTTGATCAGCCGCTTCAAAACCTGCGCGTTTTTCTTTACGACCAAGAGAATCCGCTGGTGGCTGTCATCGCTGAGAAACGCATCGGTATTGGTGCCTCGGGCACGAAAATCTTCCTGCGGCAGCGTCAGGGTGTGCCACATAGTCTTGGCCCGCTCATTCGAATTGATGAGCTCGGCTTGAAGCCGTATTTGCGTTTGTCTGCGCAAACTGTTGTGAATACCGGCGAGGACGATGATGAGCCGGTACCCTACATCAGCGGCTTTGGCGATGAGTGCGCTGTAATTCGCGGTCTTGCCGCTTTGAACATAGCCCACCACGAGGCCCTTCACGTCGACCGGGCCGAACACCGGCGGCAGCCGCTTCATGACGTTGGTCGACTCGCGATCGACGGAATCGACGGTGGATGCCGGCCACTTCTTCCCTTCGAGCAGGAACTTCTTGAGAGCGGGCCAGAATTGATCATCGTCGCTTGGGCCAGAATACCAATCGTCGAACCGTTTTTCCTGCAAGGTAGGCGATCCGGGCAACTGCTTGATCAAACCAACCTTGATCTCGTACGTCTTGCGAACATTGAGCGCCGCGGCTTCACCCAAGAGTTGAGCGAAGTTCCGGAAGGCCACCTGCGGGCCGTGAATGCGAACCATCGCCTCGAACATTTGCAACTGTGCGTCATTCTCTGCGGTCATGGGCGCTTGCTCCTGCGGCGTCTGCGTTGCGGGTGCAGACTACACTCGGCAGAATGCATACGGCAAGTATCGAGTAAGGTCGCTTGGTGGTCCGGTGAAGGTTTATTCCAATGACGGACCGCCGTTCACCCCGCCACTCCCATCCCCGCCCGCAGTGCGCTCCCCCACCCTTCAAGATGTCTTAAAGTTTCCAATCCCCTTGGGGACGCCTTCAGTTAGGTACAGACCGTCGAGGGTCACCCGACCCTCGACCAAGTACCGCTTCCCTTCCGGTCGCTCGACCGGGGTGAACT
>CAYSYX010000613.1:0-5623 GCA_964435055.1 uncultured Polyangium sp.
GTGACGGAGCTGGTGAAGTCGACCGACATGGAAGCCGTTTTCATGATCCTGCGCCGGTTATCGTCCGGGACAAACCCGGCGATTTTGCGCGTGAAAACGCAAGCGTGCTCGTCGCCGCTGGATTGGCTCTGGACGACGAACGGTCAATGAAGAGTGCGCAGGAGGATCAGAAGCGAAGACGCAGGGTTGCGTTTGCAGGCCCGACGAAGAGCTGAGGTTTGCCCGGGAGCGCGCCCATACGTTCGATGTATTTGTCGGGCATGAGAATGCCGGCGGTGATCATGGCCGCGCCCGCGGTCTGCGCAAAACCATTGGCGAGCATGACGAACGCCCCTTCTTGACTCGTGCTTTCCCACATGCCCATCGAGATGAACGGACCCAAGACGGGGATGAGAAGCGGGCCCATTTCACGCTGCTCACGATCGCTTCCGTCGAGGGCAAACACGCCTCCGAAAAGAAACGAAATGGTGTACGGCACGAGCAGCGTGATGAGTCCACCGGTGAGCAATGTTCGATCCGGACGGGACTTGAGGTCGTAACCCGGAGGAATCACGTCGCCCTCTTCGTATTCGATCCGCGCGGGCCACATCGGCGAAACGGAAGGATCGAGCGGCTGCCAAGTCATCGGCGGCGTGGGACCTCCCCAACGCATCTGATTCTGTTGCGGCATCGGCGGCTGCGGCGCGGCAGTACGTTCCGGCGCCGGCGGTGGCGGTGGCGGCGCAAGCGCATCGGGCGCAGGCGCAGGGATCGCCGTCGGCGTCGCAGCCACGGGCGGCGGCGGAGGCGGCGGAGTGCCCACGGTCGTCGTCGCGGTCGCAGGAGGAGGCGGCGGCGGAGGCACCGCTGCGGCCGTTCCGGAAATACCAATCCAGGCGCATCCCATGAGCGGAGCAATGAGACGCATCATGTTCGACTTCGTGCTGGCGCTTTTCATGTTCATCTCCGATTGCCTCTGCCGCTCAGAATTGCCAACGCAAAGTCATGGACGTCGGGCCGACGGCGACGTCCGGACGAAGGTTTGTCGTCGCGGTTTGTCGCGCGAGATATTTTTCGCTCGAGAGCATGCCCGCGATGCACAGCGCCGCACCGGTCAATTGTCCAAGGCCATCCAGCAAGAAGAACGGCGTGCCGCCGGCCGAGTCGCTCGTGGCAATCGCTGCAAAAGGCCCGACGATCGGAATGATGAGCGGCCCGAACTCTTGGGCGTCCCCATTTTCGGCACCCAAGTAAACGCCACCGCCAAGCGCCGATAACGCATACAGCGGGATGAGCGTCGCAAGCCCACCCTTGATGAGGCCCATGCGCGGACGCGTTTGAATCTCGTACCCCGGAGGTATGGGAATCGTCTCGTCGTACGGAAGACGTGACGGACCGATCAGCATCGGCGGCGGATACGTCGGAGGCGGAACCATCGGCGCGGCTTGCGGAGGCGTTTGTCCCGATGCACCCACCGGGGCCGGCGGTTGTCCAACCGGACCGGGCGGCGGCATGGGTTGTGCCGCAACATCGCCCGGAGGCGGAGGCGGCGGAGGCATCGCTTGCGCCGACGCCAAGGTTGAATTGGCAAGGACCGCCAACGAGGCGCTCAAAAATAGGCCCGTTCGTCTTGTCATCACAGGATCGCCACGCATGCCTCGCTCCTCACCGAACGCACCAAAGGATTCTTCGGCTTTACGGTAGCGAGAATACGTCAGGGGCCTGCAAGGTCAACGCGACAATCACTCGCGTTGAGAAACGCTTGGGTTCCACGTGTGCACGCGAGCCGAGATCAGCGGACGCGAGCAGTTCGAGCGGCGCAGGCGACGAGGGGAGAAGCTTGGATGCGGGTTATCGTTGGTACACAAAAGTTGGTACACAAAAGAACGACCGGCACTCTCGAGGAGCACCGGTCGGACGATCGAGGAGGTTTGTCCGCGACGCGCGTCGTCACGAAGCTTGTTGCACGAGGCCTTTATAGGCCTCGGCCCACTTCCTCCACTGCTTGAGGCGCTTGCCGTTTTTGCGGCTGCGGGCTTTGGCGAGAGATTCTTTACGGGCGATCTTGAGAAGAAGATGGTTGTGTTGACGGCTGGGACGATGCATGCGCGCGATGCTGGTCCATGGCGCGCACGCGCGCAAGAGTTTCAATCGGCATAACCGCGTTCATCGGGTTCTTGCGGCCCGAGACGACCGTAAAAATGAATGCCGCCGATGAGGATCAAGAGCGAGACGAGCGTGATCGCGGAACCGAGATCGATGATCGACGTGTCGTTCGGGTCGGAAGGACGCATTCCGACGATGGCCAACCCAAGGAGCAACATGGCACTGGCCACGACGATGGCGCGCCGCGGCGACGCTGCGCGCATGGACTCTCCATTGATGAGCGTGGACAAACGCATCCGAAATGCCTCCCGAAGATGTTCGGAGATCAGCGAAAGTTCTTGGTCTTCGCGTGGGTGACGAAGTCACGAACGTCGCGAGCAAGCTCGCGCTCGGCCGTGATGGTCGTCATCTCGTGCGACTCGCCGGCGAGGTCGTCGTAGCGATAGTTGGTTTGGTAAAGAAGAACCACGCGAACTTCGGAATCAGCGCCGACTCGTTCCAAGTTCAGGCTGTCGCCGGGCTTGTTGGGGGGCTTGATGCCATCACCGAGTTTGTCTGCGTCGTCGTTGGAAATGTACGCGATGCCGTACTCGTGTCCTTCGACGCCCACGTCGACGTGCAAGGTTTTTCCGGTACGCAAGTCGACATCGCGACCGGCCGCCGGGCGAACACCTTCTTCGACCATCGCTCGGCGAATCACTTCGATCGCTCGGCGTTCGTCCAAGGTGCGTGTGGGGTTTGGCGCACGCGCTTCTTCGGGACCACATGCCGCCCCGAGTACCGCAAACAAGGCGAGCGCGACTTTCGGCAGGAGAGAAGACTGAAACTGAAGCATGAGGCGCATGAGAGTAGCCAAGGACGACGAAGGAAGCTACTCCTGCAACCATGGCTCGCCTGGCGGCGATCGATATTGGTTCAAACGCGATCCGACTTCGCGTCGTCGACGTGGATGCTCCTCTCATGACCGAGGACGGTCCACGGTTTTACCCGTTCCGCGATGTGCTCGCCGATCGAGCCGCCGTGCGACTCGGACACGATGTGTTCACCAAAGGACGCCTCGAGATCGGGGTCATCGGCGCCGCATGTGATGCTCTGCGGAGGTTTCGCGTGGCCATGGATGCGGCCAAAGTGGAACGTTATCGCGCGGTAGCCACAAGCGCGGCTCGCGAAGCAAGCAACGGCGAACTGCTGCTCGAACGCGCCGAACGCGAAAGCCGCGTGCACGTGGAAATCATCGAAGGCGTGGAAGAAGCCCGCCTCGTGCAGCTGGCCGTCGTGGAACGGATGCCGCTCGGCAATCGACGCACGCTGCTCGTCGACATCGGTGGAGGCTCGACGGAACTGACGCTGCTCGACGGTCGTCGCCCGATCTTCGCGCGATCACTTCCCGTGGGCACCGTGCGCCTCCTCGAAGCGTTTCTCGACGGCCGAGGTCCCATCGAGGCAAACCACCGCAAGCTGCTCGAAGAGTACATCGATCGCGCCTGTGCCGATGCGTTTCGCGAGATCGACGACGCGACCGATGGCAGCGGTATCGACGTGGTCATGGGCACCGGTGGAAACCTCGAAACACTCGCGGACCTGTGTCCGATGCCCGTTGCATTTCCCGAAGGTCGAGCGATCGAAGTGCGTGGAATGCGTCGGCTGATCGATGAACTTGCCGCGCGCAGCATCGACGAACGCATCCTCACGTACAACCTGCGTCCCGATCGAGCCGACACGATCGTGCCCGCAGCGACGGTGCTGTGTCGCGTTGCGGAAGCGTTTGGTCGAGATGCGATCACAGCTCCCGGTGTGGGCCTCAAAGAAGGCGTACTCGTGGATCTGGCGCGCGAACATTTCGTGCCGCGCGACTTTGGAGGCGAAGCCGCGAGCATTACGGAAGCGTGCCTGCGCCTTGGACGCCGTTACCATTTCGATGAACGACACGGGCTTCTCGTGGCTCGATTCGCAACGCGACTCTTCGATGATCTCGCTTCACGCCATCGAATGAACCCTCGCGATCGCATTCTTCTACACGCTGCGGCGCTGCTTCACGATGTGGGCGATTTCGTTCGTTACGAAGGCCATCACAAGCACAGCTACTACTTGATCGTACACGCCGACTTGATGGGCCTGTCGCCGGCGGAACGAGAGATCGTCGCGAACGTCGCGCGCTACCACCGCAAGAGTCCTCCGCAAGTCGATCACGAGAACTTTCGCGCATTGTCGAGAGAAGATCGCGCAAAGGTCAAAGCGATGGCCGCCATCTTGCGCATTGCCGATGCGCTCGATCGTGAACACTTGGCCAAAGTGAGCGGCGTCTCGGGGCGCATCGAGAACGAATCGTTGGTGCTCGAACTATCGGGAACGGAAGATCGATCGCTCGAAGAATGGACCGTGGCCGCGAAGTGCGGAATGCTGAAAGACGCTTTGGGGCTCGATGTCAGAATTGCCGACAGCGGAACGACACGTTCACCGGGAACGTCTCCTCCACCGCGACGTCCGACGGAACCGCCGGGGCGAAGCTGAGGTTCTACGTTGCCAAACCCCGAAGGAGGGAGGCAATCGGCTGGTCATTGCATGGAGTTGTCGCGATTGGGGCGCGCGAGGATTGGTCTTTTACGAGAAACCAAGAAATCAACGTTTTTGACGTTTTTTCCCGGACGCACGACTGCCGGCGGCTTGACCGAAAACAAGTTTGCGTAATTTGCCGGCGGCTTTGTTGGTATCTCCGCCTTCGGTCGAACGAATGTGCTCAATGACGGTCGACAATGGCTCTTCGTCGGGGAACATAGCCAAAACGAAGGGCGGAACGCCGAGAGCCCGGGCGGTGGCGACGACCGTTCCCACCGTAATCAAAACGAGGCCTCGTTCGACGCTGGACATGTGTCCTTTGGACAAACCGGCGGCATCGGCCAGGTCGGCGAGGGACATACCGCGTTCCAAACGGAGTTCGCGAATTCTCGCGCCGACTTTGGCGGCGATCGGTTCGGGGATCGAACGACGGGGCATTGGGGAACCTCGAACGACGGGCCTGGATTGTCCGCGGCCGTAAAGCGGTTGATGCGACGAACATGCACGGCGACGAACCGAATGTTCGTGCAGACGAACGCTAGCACGTCCTGAAGCCCAAATACAATGATATCTCGTCCCAGGACGTACCCTCGACGTGTTCGAAGGGTTCGTCGAAGTTCAATGGAGCAAGCCGGCATGGCATGACGTGGGTGGGATCATGTTCGAGGTCCGGAAGTGGGTTGATGCATTTGCTCACCGGCGAAATCGTCGGTCGACTGCGCTTGAAAAACCGGCGTATCGGTCACTTCGTCGCTGCGAATTTCAGGCGCGCACATCGGAGATTGAGCGGGCGCATTGCAGGGCGGCTCGATTTGCTCGGTATCGGAAGGAACAGCTGTCGTTTCTTCGAGAGGCCCCATTTCAAGGGCAACACGACGAAGTGCTTTGGCGGCTTTTTTGGGATCTCCATCGGCCATCACCAAAACCTCTTCCATCACGAGGACGCCGGGCTCGTCCTTGGGTATCAAACACAGGATGAATG